>CAYJWH010000001.1:0-30223 GCA_964373875.1 uncultured Candidatus Saccharibacteria bacterium
ACAGCCGGTCCCGTTCGTTTCTTTTGGCTTGCTTTCTGGAAAAAATTGGCAATCAATTGGTTGATCTGTCGGCTTTGGCGTTGGTGCGGCTCGATGAGCAAGCCACAAAGTTATGCTTATGGCTATAGCGAAGATTATTGACCCGCCGATCGCCAAGTAAATAGGCAAATTGTCTATTGACACTCAGATCTCCCTAGAAAACTGGCTTTAATATAGCATGTGCGAGAAATAATAAAAACGGCTCAACGTGGAATATCGTTGAGCCGTTTTTGTAAATGCCGAGGGAGGGAGTTGAACCCTCAAGCTCTTGCGAGCGGCAGATTTTGAGTCTGCTGTGTTTTCCGTTTCACCACCCCGGCAACCTTCATATTTTAATTCAAAAATCAATAAATTTCAAGCGAAAAAAAGATTGTAAAACTACGGAACTTAGGTTAAAATTCAACCACTATGGCTCGCATAATCTCCATTTGTAACCAAAAAGGCGGGGTTGGGAAATCAACCTCGGCCCAAAATTTGGCAGTTTTTCTAGCGGCCATGGGGAAACGAGTGCTTTTAGTAGACATAGATCCGCAAGCAAATACTACTTCAGGAGTTGGCCTTAATCCACGAAAACTAGAAAAGAATATCTATCACGCGCTGATCGGCAAAGCGCCGGTAGACTCTTTGATTAAAAAAACCGGCCTACTTTCAGTGGATATTTTGCCATCAAGCGCGGCCCTCGCCGGCGCGGCCATTGAACTGGTTGACATGCGGAACAGGGAGTATAAACTAAAGGAGGTTTTAGAGCCGATTAGAAAAAAATACGATTTTATCATCATTGATTCTCCGCCAAGTCTTGGCCTCCTTACCCTAAATGCCCTTACCGCCTCGCAAAAAACCATTATTCCGGTACAATGCGAATACTACGCGCTGGAAGGGCTTGCCGATCTTCTGCGGACTATTCAACTGGTCAATACCAATCTTAAAGCCAGAATCGGGATTATGGGAGCGCTTCTGACGATGTATGATCGAAAGTCTCGTTTGCATCGCGCCGTTGCCAAAGAGATTCGCCGTAAGTTTCCGGGTTATGTGTTTGAAGCCGTGATCCCGCGAAATATTAGTTTAGCCGAAGCTCCGTCTTTTGGGAAAACTATTCTCCAATATGATCCTTATAGCCACGGCGCTAAAGCATATAGGCAATTGGCCGAGGAGATACTAAAAATGGAAGGACTGCGGAAAATTTAATTTTTTTATGTCAGATCCATTAGGACGAGGACTTGAGTCGTTAATTCCAGACAAAAAACCGGATGATGTTCCGGGAAATTTTGATCCCGTTAGAAGTCAGCCCCGACCTGACGTCGGGGCTGCCGATGCGCAAGCGCATCGAACTTCTAACGGGATGGATACTCAAAACGATCCGGTAATCCCCGCAGCTCGCACCTATCAGGATCATTTTACTCCTCGCCGCTCCGACTCAATTTTCTGGATCGAGATAGAAAAGATAGAGCCAAATCCATATCAGCCAAGGCGCGAATTTGTCGAAGAGGCCTTGCGGGATCTGGCGCGCTCGGTCCGTGAGCATGGAGTTCTTCAGCCGATTCTCGTTACTAAAAGAGAAATCGAAACTCCAACCGGCCTTGCTGTGCGGTATCAGTTGATTGCCGGAGAGCGGAGATGGCGGGCGGCAAAAATTGCAGGCCTTTCCCAGATCCCGGCCGTAATCCGCCGCGGCATGCCTGATGACCGCCTAAAGCTTGAACTCGCCCTTATTGAGAACGTGCAGAGAGAGGATTTAAATCCCATGGAACGGGCACGTGCCTTCAAACAACTTATTGATGAGTTTCATTTGGTGCACCGAGAGATTGGAGAGCGGATCGGAAAATCTCGCGAGATGATTGCCAACACTATGCGGCTTCTTACTCTTCCGCCGGAGATTCAGGAATCATTGCACACCGGCCGTATCACCGAAGGGCATGCGCGGGCCGTGCTTATGGCCGGAGACGATTTGCAAAAACAGCATCAGGTATACAATGCGATTTTGGAGGAGCGTCTCAATGTCCGCGAGGCGGAAAATAAAGCGAGACAAGTTTCCGGCAAAATTTTTGTACCGCGCAAAAGACCGGCGCAATCCCAAGATCCAATAATGCGCGAATGGCAAAATAAACTTCAGGAAAAACTCGGCACCAAAGTTCAGCTGCAAAGAATGGGGGAGCGGGGGAAAATCGTGGTGGAGTTTTATTCGGAGGAGGAGTTGCGGGGAATTTTGGATAAGCTTATTAAGGAAATTTAAGAAATTTTAAAAAAAATATAAACCTCTTTATCCCAACGCCAAAAACCGGTGCGGGGGTTTATTTTTTTACGGAAAAAAGTTAGTCTTTCTCTAGTCCTTACAAGGAGTATAGATATGTCACGGATACTTATGGCGCTATTGGCTATTTTGCTTCTGCCTTTATCAGTAGAATCTTCAGAGAGGAAAGAAAGGTATCATATTGATATTGGGGTTCAGCTACAAAAGCAGAATTATAGAGGAGAAGAGGCCATAATTATTGTGGAGGTATTGCCTGATGGACCAGCGGAAAAGGCCGGGATTCGAGTCGGAGACGTCCTGCTTGCAGTAGGAAGACTGGAAGTTCGCGGTCTTACCAAATCAGAGGTAGAAAAACTAATTGCCGAAGGCCCTTCGGGAAGTAAGATTTGGCTAACAATCAGAAGGGTAATTCTGCAGGATAACCCTACTGAACTCACGGCTATTGTTACCAGAACCGGTCTTGACCGCGTAGCTTGGGTGTCCACTGGTCGTCCATTCACCGGCAGGGTTTCTTTTGGAAACGGTAATATCTCCTACTCTTTCCAGGTTGATGAAATTTGGGAGAAAGGAATTTTCCGTTATTCGTATCGTTTCAGAAACTTGAGCAAAGAAGAAGTTTACTTAGAATCCGAGGTTCTGAGCTTTGCGTTGGGTAATAAATTTGTCAATGGGAAGCCGTTTCTGATCTATTCCATACTTCTTAAGCCCGGAGAAGGAAAAGAGTTTGTTTTAGAGATAAGCGATTTTCCGGAGTTTTTTGCTGGTGTTGTTAGAATTTTGACCAAGCCCGGCAAACAATCTCTGGCCAATAAACGCAAGGCGCGGTGGACATTACCTCCGAATGGATTTTGGGAGACTACGTCAGCATCCGACCTATATATAGGTGGGTATATCCCTGCGAATAACTTACTACTACCACAAGAACTACATGAAAAATAACAGTGGACTCACCGCTGTTATTAAATTTACAGAAGTTTATATCCCACTTCTTCAACTCCTTTTACCTCTTTTAATCTCACCATAGTTTTTTCAAGTTCCTGCCGGTTTTTAAAAGAGGCCTGAATGGTAAGAAGAGGGAAGGAGCGATGTTTGGTGTCCATGGATACGGTTTTCATGCTGATCTTGAGTCGGGCAAATACATGAGACACGTCGCGCAGAAGTCCGATGCGTTCGCGGATGACGAGGCGGAGCTCGGTAATTTCCCCTCCCGGCTTTTCAAAAACTTTTTCCTCGCGGGCTTTTTTAAGAAAAGAAGAAACTTTTTTCCGCGCGGCCGGGCTTCTTAAAAATCCAAGCCAATCCCGGCTCGGCTTTTTGTTTTTCTGGGTGAGAACCTGCACCACGTCCCCGCTTTTAAGTGGATGGCTAAGGGGTACCATCTTGCCGTTCACTTTTGCTCCGGTGGCCGAGCTTCCGACGTCCGTATGTACGTGATAAGCAAAATCAACCGGAGTAGATCCTTCCGGCAAATCAAACACATCGCCTTTGGGGGTAAGCACAAAAATCCGGTCTTTGAAGAAATCTATTTTAAGCGACTCCAAGAATTCGTCGGGATGTTCAAACTCTTTCTGCCATTCACGAAGCTGTTGAATCCAGTTAAGTTCTTTGCGTGGGGCGAAAACAGCCTGGTGTTTTGCGTAAGAGCTACCCCCCTTTTTTTCGCTATAAGCCCAATGAGCGGCAATACCGTTCTCTGCTTCTACATGCATCTCGACGGTACGTATTTGAAATTCTATGGTCCGCCCTTCCGGGCCAAAAACCGTCGTATGCAGAGACCGATAACCGTTTGGTTTGGGAAGGGCGATATAATCTTTGACAAGCCCGGGCATGGGCCTCCAAAGTTTGTGAATCACCCCAAGTGCGGCGTAGCAGTCCTCAATACTTTTAACAACAATACGTAAAGCCACCAAATCAAATACGCGATTAATATCCATGTCGTACTTGAGTAATTTTTTATAGAGCGAATAGTAATGTTTGGCCCGCGCGTGAATGTCTAAGAACTCTATTTTTTCTTTTTTAAGCTCCTCGGCCACAATAGGTTTCAAGTCCTCAATGTATTGTTTGCGTTCCTCAAAATGGTCTTTGAGGATTTGCATCAGCCATTCATACTCTTGGGGGTAAACATAAGGAAAAGCAAGATCTTCGAGCTGTCCCTTTAACCCTCCGATTCCGAGGCGATAGGCAAGCGGCGCGTATATCTCCAAAGTTTCCAAGGCGATGCGTCTCCGTTTTTCCGAAGCAACGTATTGCAGAGTTTCCATATTGTGCAGCCGGTCGACGAGCTTGAGTAACACAATGCGTACGTCCTCGCCGATGGCCAAAAACATTTTTCTCAAAGACTCGGCGGAGCGCTCCGTGCCTTTGTATTTTATTTTATTGAGTTTGGTAACCCCTTCAACCAGAAAAGCAATCTCTTCTCCAAAATTTTTCTTGATGTCTTCGCGGGTTACTTCCGTATCTTCGCAGACATCATGCAGGAGGGCGGCGGCAATGGTTTCGGCGTCAAGCCGGAAGTCAATCAGACGGTTTGCCGTGGAAAAAGGATGTATTAGATACGGCTCGCCGGATTTTCTTTTCTGCCCGGCGTGGGCCCTGGCCGCGAAGTCGTAAGCTTTTTTTATCAAAGCCAAATCTTCTTCGCCGCGCTTTTGTTTTTTCAGTTTTTCAACAAGTTCGTTGACCCCGTTAGAAAGAAACGAAGTATGTTCTTCTCGTGAAAATTTGTTGTTGCTTAGTAATGACATGAAATATGTGTACCACAACCCATGTTTCTCTCTAACGGGGTTGACGCTCATGGTAGGCACATTGTAGAGGAAAGTGAGACTATTTTCAACGCATCGCCCCCTTCGCTATCAAGTCCAAAAACATCCTTATATACTCAAGTATATAAGGATGTTTTTGTAAAGATGTTCTGGGCCGCCTAAACACGACAGGCGGGTGTCGTGGTTAGGCGGCCCAATTCCGATACAAAACAAAACCGCCCATTAGGCGGTTTTGTTTTGCTCATTTTCTTGCTCAACGTAGCGCGGGAATAAGCATTTTTTATGTCGCGGGTCGAGTATGGTTGAAGCTCGTTTTAGAAATCCCGTTGCTTCAAGAATTTCAAAATATACCGGTATGCCCCGTTTATCAAAATGCACTACAACGTTTCCAACTTCCGCGGCGTAGTCAATAGGCCTGCCGCTTACTTCAAGGCGAAGCACATCGGCTTCAGGCTCATAACTCATTTTTATTTTTTGTTTATTTCTTTTCATATTAAGTGGACGCCGTTTCTTCTTTTTCCGCGGGTTTTCGCGGGTCTGTCCAACTTGCGAAATCGCAGTCCGGATAGCGGGAACAGCCGAAGAATATTTTTCCGCGGCGGGTGCGTTTGACAATGATATCTCCTTCCATACACTTCGGACATTTCATGCCGATTAGTTCCAACGCCCTTTTAATCGCTTTGGCGTTTTTGCATTCGGGAAAGCCGGAGCAGGCGAGAAACTTGCCAAACCGTCCGAGTTTAATCACCATCGGTTTGCCGCATTTTTCACAGACCTCATCCGTGGTCTCACTCACTTCGTGTTTTTCTACCGCTTCATATTTTTCCTCCAAGTTTTTAGCAAAAGGTTCGTAAAATTCTTTAATCACCGGCTGCCATTTAGTGCTTCCCTCGGCAATTTCGTCAAGTTCCCCTTCCATTTTAGCGGTAAAACCGATGTCTACGATCGTGGGGAAATGTTCAACCAACAAATCATTTACCAGAAATCCGGTCTCGGTGGGTTTTAAATATCTTCGTTCAAATTTTTCAACATATCCGCGATCCTGAACGGTGGAGATAATCGGAGCGTAAGTTGAGGGGCGTCCAATGCCGTGTTTTTCCAGAGTTTTTACCAGAGACGCCTCGCTAAAGCGCGGAGGCGGCTGGGTAAAGTGCTGATTGGGAGTGAGTTCTATAAGATTAAGTTTTTCTTTTGGTTCTAAACCGGGCAAGGTTACTTCGGCAAATTTAACAGGATATATTTTTAAAAATCCGTCGAATTTCATTATTTGTCCGGTGGCCCGGAAAGTATAATTTGGATTTTGGATTTTGGATTTTGGATTTTCCGTTTTCGACGCGGTTATATCAATGGTAGTCGCGTCGAAAATGGCTTGCGGCATTTGCGTCGCGACAAACCTTCTCCAAATCAGGTCATAAAGCCGAAATTGTCTTTGATCCAAAAGTTCTTTTATGGATTCGGGAGTGCGCCAGGGATCAGTGGGACGTATGGCTTCGTGCGCCTCCTGCGCGCCTTTTGACTTGGTTTTGAAACGGCGGGGAGCGGCGAGCGTATAATTTGGGCCGACTTCTTTCTCCAAAAAATTTCGCGCCTCGGTGAGCGAACTTTCAGAAAGATTGAAGGAGTCCGTACGCATGTAGGTAATAAGTCCCGTCGGTCCCTCGGTAAGTTCTACTCCTTCGTAGAGCTGTTGGGCGACAACCATAGTTTGCTTTGCCGAAAATCCAAGGCGCTGAAAAGCTCCCTGTTGAAGAGTCGAGGTGGTAAAAGGAGGAAGGGGATTTTTGGAGACGGCTTTTTTTTCAACGCTGGCCACGATATATTCCGCTCCGTTCAGATCTTTTATAATATTTTCCGCTTCTTCTTTATTTTTTATGGCAAATTTATCCAAAGTTTGGTCGTCTTTTTTTTGCAGACTTGCTCCGAATTTTTCATTATTTTTTTCCAGTACCGCGTCAATGGTCCAATATTCCTCCGGTTTAAATGCCTGAATCTCGCGCTCCCGCTCAACAACCAGACGCACCGCGACTGATTGTACTCGTCCTGCTGAAAGGCCTCGGTAAACTTTTTTCCACAAAAACGGCGAAAGTTTGTAGCCGACCAGCCGGTCCAGAATTCTGCGTGCCTGCTGCGCGTTGACGAGTTTCATATCTAAATCTCGGGGGTTTTTTAATGCCTCCTCGATCGCGACTTTAGTAATTTCGTGAAATACGATTCGCTCTATATTATCCTCGGGTTTGTCTTCGAGGCCCAAAGCAGAAATTAAATGCCAGGCGATAGCTTCTCCTTCCCGGTCCTCGTCCGTTGCCAGAATTATTTTTGATGCTTTTGACGCCTCTTTTTTTAGTTTTTTTACCACCGGATTGGCCTTGCGGGGCACAACATATTGGGGCTTAAAGTTTTGATCGACGTCAACACCCAGTTTGGATCTTGGTAAATCTCGGATATGGCCAAAACTTGATTCCACAACAAAATCTCTCCCGAGAAAGCGGGAGATAGTGCGGGCTTTGGTGGGCGATTCAACTATAACCAAGCTTTTAGCCATCTAAAATAATTAATTAAGAAATTCGCTGATAGATGTCTTGTCCCAGATTTTTAACCATATTTTTCAATTCAAGAAAACTAAGTGTCGCGATAATGAAGGAAGTTTCCAGACTAGTTTTTTCTTTCAAGGTGTCAACGCTAGTGGGCTCTTCGAGGAGATTGTAAATTATTTTCTCTTTTTCACCAAGAGAAAGATCTGCTAGTATCTTTTTAGTATACTCTATTCCCAGCTCTTCTAAAATATCTTTAGCGGATAATATTAGTTTTGCGCCTTGCTGTATAAGAAGATTTGGGCCGCGAGAGGTTGAAGAAAAAATCGATCCGGGCAGGGCAAACACTTCTCTATTTTGTTCAAGGGCGAGTCGCGCGGTTATAAGCGCCCCGGATTTTTCTCTTGCTTCTACCACCAATACTCCGCGCGAGAGCCCGGCGATAATTCTGTTGCGGGCGGGAAAATGGTCTCTGGTGGCCGGAGTTTCGGGCGAATACTCTGATAATATTACTCCTCCTTTTTCAACTACTCGTTTGGCAAGACCCCTATTTTCCGGCGGGAAAATTGACGCTTGATCAAGTCCTGATCCCAAAACCGCGATGGTAGTGCCGTCTGCTTCGAGAGTTGTTTCGTGCGCTTTAGCGTCAATTCCCCACGCAAGACCGCTTACTATTATAGTCCCCGCTTCTACGAGCTCGCGTACTAAAATTTCCGTAGCTTCAATCCCGTAGGGGGTAGGCCTTCTTGTTCCCACTACTCCGAGCATTACTGATTTTGTAGAGAGCTTTCGGATATCTCCTTTCCCGTAAAGAAAGAAAGGCGAAGAAGGGATTTCTTTAAGCTCCGGAGGGAAAAGCGGGTCATTGTCAGTAAGAATCCAAGTATTGTCGCGAAGCAGTTTTTCCATTTCTCTATCCGGATGAGTAGAAGGTCTTTTCCAAGTCACCGACTGCAATTTATGCGGAGTGAGTCCGGCAGAAACAAGGTCTGTCTCGCCGGCGCGCCATGCTTCCTCCAAAGATCCGAAATGGTCGCGAAGAGTGCGGATAGTTACCGGCCCTATATTCGGAATCGAATTCCAAGCGTTTAAAAATTTTAGGTCGCGGTTCATCCCGTTAGAAGCCTAGAGTTAAAAAATTTCGGAAAAATTTTTTAACCGCGGCTGAACCTAGTTCTTTGTAGATTTCCATGAATTATTTGACCAATTTAGTTTTTGCGTAAAACACGGCTTTTAACGGGACGAGTGATGCTGCCAAGACTAATCTATTTTTTTCTCCTTGACAATACCGGGCCGATTGCTATGGTGACAAGTAGAATCCAGAACTGGAGTATAAGAGTGAGAAAAGCATACGTTCTCCTTGCTGGACTCTTAGTACTTTTAAACTTATCTGCCGGTAATGCGCAGGGTATAAAAGTAGAGGACTATATTCCCAAGGCGGCTGACGAAGCCATAGATAAAAGTCAAGGATTGGTGGCAGTAGAGACTCCAGTTGAGAGGCAAAACGCTGGTGGCGGAGTTCTCATAAGCGCTGACGGGCTAGTGGCAACGGCTCTTCATTTGGTCAAAACCGCCGCTAAAATCCCAGATTACTCCACTATAACTTTTAGAGGAGTTTCCACTAAGGTAGAGTACGTAATTCCCCATTCCGCGGATTTTGCGCTTCTTAAAATCGATAAGATTCCTGATGGCATGGTCCCCGCCACTTTGGCCAAAGACGTTCCTCTTTATACCCCTGTTTTTGCTAAGTTTTCCGGGTACAGGTACGTGTCGGATGTCCCGGGCCTTGAAGGAACATCTTTGTATTTTGGGAGTTTGCCTTATCGGGCCTTGGTAGTTGGTATCGCGTCGGTATTTTTTAGTGCCCATGGTTTGCCGATGCCAACCCCGTTCTCATTTCTATATCTTGATAAGCCGATGGCAGTCGGGTTCTCGGGAAATATGTTTGTAAACGCCCAAGGAGAAACTGTTGGAATCGGAAGCTTCATAGATAGCGGTTACTCGGGGCTGGTGAGTGTTTATACTATTCAGCAGGCGCTCGAAGACAATCGTCGCCAAAATGAGGAGCGTCGCTCTAAAAGTCAAAATCGGGGTAAATAACCCGATTTATTTTTTTGCTTCTTCAACTGCCTCGGCCAGCATCTGGCAATATAAATTTAGTCCGACTTTATTTATGGCGCCCGATTGCTCTCTGCCCAAAATATTTCCCGCGCCGCGGATTTCCAGATCTCTTAAGGCAATCTGATATCCGGCGCCAAGTTCCGCATAGTCCTTAAGCGCTTCTAGCCGCTCGCCGGCTTTTTCGGTCATGCGATTGGGTCTATACAAAAAGTAAGAAAAGCCCTGTTCTGCCGATCTGCCAATCCGGCCACGCAACTGATGGGCTTGCGCCAAGCCTAGCCGTGTGGCATCGTCCACGATCAGAGTATTGGCCGAGGCGATATCCAGCCCGTTTTCTATAATAGTGGTGGCAAGCAGTATATCTATTTCTTTGTTTCTGAATCTATTCATCGCGCGGATGATTTCTTTTTCTCCCATTCGTCCGTGGAGTATTTCCACGATTGGCTTTTCCCCCCTTTTCAACATTTTTCTATGATCGGTGGCAAATGTTGAAAAGGAAATTTTTTGCAACTTCTTTTTTACATGACCGATGGTTTCAATGCGATTATGCAAAAAATATACTTGTCCTCCCCGCTCAAGTTCAAAAGAAATCGCTTCACGAATAAGTTTTGGCGAGTAGGGATAAATCAGAGTGTGAATAGGCAAGCGTTCCGGCGGGGGAGTAGATAAAATTGAAAGATCGCGCAGTTTAGCAAGCGCCAAAGAAAGCGTGCGCGGAATCGGGGTGGCCGAGAGTGAAAGCAAATCAATCTCGGCGCGCAAATCTTTGAATTTTTCTTTTTGCTTCACGCCGAATCTTTGTTCTTCGTCTATGATGACTAGGCCGAGGTTTTTGAATTGAATATCGCTTGAGAGCAGGCGATGCGTGCCGATAACGGCATCAATGGAGCCTCGTTCAATTCCTTCCAGAATTTTTTTCTCTTGGGCCGGAGAAGTGAGCCGGGAAAGCATGGCAACGGAAAGGGGGGTATGATTGAGGCGCTCAAGAAAAGTTTTTTCGTGCTGTGCCGCGAGAATAGTGGTGGGGCAGAGGATCGCAACCTGTCGGCCTGAAGCCATGACGCGCAGTGCCGCGCGCAGGGCAATTTCTGTTTTCCCAAAACCGACATCGCCGCAGAGAATCCGATCCATTGGTTTAGTACCCGCAAGGTCTTTCAGAATTTCCTCCTCGGCTATGAGCTGATCTTCAGTTTCTTTAAAGGCAAATTGTTCGTGCACCATATCTTCAATTTCTTTGTCTCCCTCATAAGCAGAACGCTCGGCAACTTCACGCTTGGCGTAAATCTCCAAAAGTTTCCTGGCAAGTTTTTCCGCGTCTTCCCATGCTTTCTTTTTAGTTTTAAACCAGATTGTTCCGCCAAGACGATGCACGCGCGGTGTTTCAAAACCGACATATGGAGTTAGACGGTCTTTTTGGTCGGTGGGCACGTATAACTTATCCGGTTCTCTACCGGGAGCAGCGGGCGCGTATTCAACCAGATAATATTTTCCCTGATTCTCAAAATCCTGCGCGCCCAAGAACTTTCCAATCCCGTGGTCGGCATGCACGACAAAATTGCCCCTTTCTAGTTTTTCTATGGATTGTGCTGGGATTCGTGGTGCTACTAATTCTTTTATTTCTTCTCGTTCATGGATTTCAGCAATCGTATTTCCGGAAAATTCAATCACTGCCGGTTTTTTTTCTTGAATGGGCCAGATCTCAATGATGCCTCCTCTGACGGCAAATATTCCTTTGCCCCGGACGGTAGTCGCACGCTCGTATCCGAGATCAAGAAGTTTTCTGGTAAATTCCGAAGGTTTTATGCTTAAGTCTTTTTCCGCGAAAAAAACATTGTCCCGCCACCAGGGGTTGGAAAATCGGGCTTTTTTGATGGCTTCTTTGTTTTCCGGGAACCATAAGTCGCCCCGCTCAAGATTTTGGGGGGTAACGCTTGGAATCATTATCTCTGCCATTTTTTCCATGGCGTAATTACTCTAGCATAAAATTGTAAAAAGTAAATTAAAAACCGCAGATTTCTGCGGCTAGCTTCGCAAATTTGTGCGAACTTTTCCAAGATCCTCGAGAAGACCCCTGCGCTTATCTTCGGAAAGCATAAAAAATGCTTTCGTTATTTTTGTGATGTGTGAATGAAATGCTCGGAAACTAGGAGGCGTATCGCCGCGGTGAGGCGGTTCGATGATGACTACGTCGTCTGCTTTAGTACCAACAAAGGGGATATCAGAAGACGTAACCCAAAATCCGTCGGGGAATAGGTTACGTGTTTCTTCCTTTGCCGCATTCATGTCCCGCGCGCACCTAGGAGTATGTGTCGGACAAGTAACACAGACCACGCGAGTCACTCCGGAGCATGCAAAATTTTTAAGAGCATTGGTGACTTCTTCTCTGGTATTCTTTGAATCTGTATCTAGGCAAATAATTGCCTGGAGATCCGTTTTCAGTTTGTCTACTCGGGCAAAATCAATAGCGGAAAGTTGAGGAAACTCTGCTAAGCGGTGAAGGTTTTCAAAAAGATATACCGCCATATATTCCGCTTCATACATGCCGTCTTTTTGTGAAGCTCCCGTACCAAATATGATTTTTGCTATGTGCGCGTATTTTCGTTCGTGTAGAAATACCTGGACAAGCTTTGGAAGTTGGCCAAGAAGAGGTGGTTTGCCCCACATAATCCCTTCCCAATTAGTTGTTCCAACATGTCTGCCATTGCAAATAAGTCCGGTTATTCTTACTTGATCTCGACTCATTGGTATTTCTCCTGTAATGATCCGTGGGAATGCTAGCACTTATTACTGAATTTGTCAAAGTAAAGATTACTAGGTTTAAGAGTTATAACTATTCATCGCGTACTCGGGCCCGTCGCCTGCGGCAACTTCAATCGCCTCAATAGTTTTTTTCTGGATTTTTTTGACAAGCTTTTCTTCGTCCGGCGCAAGTTTCTTTAAAACCATTTTTTCGGCCGGAATGTCGCGCTTGTCGCCAATGCCGATGCGGAAGCGCCAAAATTTAATCGTTTTTAAATTTCGAATCACCGATTCGACTCCCTTGTGCCCGGCAGAGTGCTTGCCAAATGAAAGCTTGGCCCGGCCGAGCGGGAGGTCGGCATCATCATGAATTATATAAATGTCTTTGGGTTTGATTTTATAAAAACGGGCTATCGGGGCAACGGCGTTGCCGGATCTGTTCATAAAGGTCTCGGGTAGAAGTAGAACTACTTTTTCTCTGCTGATTTTTCCTTCGGACACATAAGCATTCCATTTTTTTTCAAAATGAAAATTCCCTAGGCCGCTTTTAGCGGCCGGGATTCCGGCCCACTCTGCGGGCTTAGGGACTTTGAAGCTAGACGATTTCGCCAGCGCTTCAACAATTTCACGGCCGACATTGTGCCGTGTTCCTTTATATTCTTCCCCCGGGTTTCCAAGGCCTACGATTAAAATCATATCTATATTGTATATTAATTTTTATTTTAAATCCAATTATATGAGCAATCTATCGCCAAAATGATTAACTGCAGCTATTCATGCTATAGCACGGATAGTTGCAGTTGTATGACGATATAGAATAGACGCAGAAACTCGAGTGCGAATATAGTCAACGAGCGAGTCGGGCCTTCTTGCAAAAACGCAAAATTTCGAGTATACTAGGGAAATCTATGAATCCCACACATAACTTGTACTAAGTTGTGCGGACGTGATTCACAAAGAATGTAGTTAATTTATTAAGTTAGAACTTCACATAAAATTTAGTGAGTAAAACTCATAGAAGAAATGTGCAAGTTATGTGTGGGATGAACGAAGAACCTCATAAGGAAGAGTCGCGAAGAGCAGCAAACGAATTATGGGAAATTGCCAAGGTCATCGGCATATCACTGGTACTGGCGTTTTCCATACGTTATTTTATAGCCCAGCCCTTTATCGTTCGCGGGGCCTCCATGCAGCCGAGATTTGAGGATAGAGAATACTTGGTGATTGACGAAGTTACTTTTTATTTTAGAGAGCCGGAAAGAGCGGAAGTAGTGGTGTTTCGTTATCCCCGAGATCCACGGCAATTTTTTATAAAAAGAATTATTGGCCTTCCGGGCGAAAGAGTGGAGGTCAAAGAAGGGAAAGTAAAGATTTTCAACGAGCAAAACCCCAAAGGATTTATTCCAGAGGAAACTTATCTTGATCCTCCCGGACGCCCTACCCATCCCGGTTTATCAATCACTCTTGGTGAGGACGAATATTTTGTTCTGGGAGACAACCGAGACTTTAGCTCTGACTCAAGGATGTGGGGAGTATTGAATAGGAAATTTATAACCGGACGCGCGCTATTCAGAGCCTGGCCGATAGAAAGATTAGGCATACTTGGAAAGCAATAAATAAAAGTGATCCTGTATATAAAATAAATACATGGCAAGACATAAATCTAACGACTCGGATTTTATAGGACGGTTTGATCGCCTGCCGGAAAGAGAGCGCGCGTTTTCTAAAATGAGGGACATTTTTGGAACGCTCGCGTCCTTCTATGGTTTTGATGCCATGGCTCCTTCCGCCATTGAAGAGACGCGCTATCTTCTGCCTTTGCAAAGGGCAGGATTTTTTGAAAGGCCGTTGGCCTCATGCAAAATTTCTTCCGGCGCGGATTTTACCATGCGTCCCTCCGGTGCACTTGGAATTCTGCGTTGCTACTCGAGGCACAAGATGAATGATCTTCCTCACCCGCTGAAATTCCACTTTACGGGGGAAACTTTTTCGGGTGTAAAAGGATCGGACAATTTACGTTCTTTTTACGAAGGCAGTCTTTGTATGATAGGAGAGGAAGGGCCTATTGCCGAGGCCGAAACTATACAGATCATTTGGAAATTGCTTGAAAAAATTGGTATAGACGTAACGCGTTTAAATGTACGGCTCAACGCTACTGCCTGTAACGAGTGCAAGTCTTCTTTCCGGACCCCCTATCTCGCTTATCTGCGTTCACGCGCGCATCGACTCTGCAAAACCTGCAAGCACGACTTTAAAAAAAATCAAACAAAAGTTCTTTTCTGCCAGGAAGACTCTTGCAAGCAAATGACACAACAGGCACCTCAGGTGCTTGATTACATTTGCGAGGTTTGTAAAAAACATCTTCGCGGAGTTTTAGAGTTTTTGGATGAGATGAAAATACCCTACACTCTTGACTCCAAATTTTTCAAAGACGGAACGCTCTATAGCTCCCTTGTTTTTGATATCGTTTTAAACCCGGTTAAAACCATTGAAGCGGGAGAAGTGAAGGAAAATCCAAGGGTTCTTGCCGAAGGCGGGCGGATGTCAAGAGTAGGAGAAGTGCTTGTCGGACGGCGCCTCGACGTGGCGAGTGCCGTTTTTGATCTTAATACCTTGGTGGAGGCCCTTGGCATCGGCAATACATTTGCTTCAGAAAAACCCAAAGTCTATCTTGCCCAGCTGGGAGACCTTGCCAAAAGAAAAAGCTTAGAGCTCCTGGAGGCATTAAGAGCCGGAGGAATTTCGGTGTATGAATCACTGGGACGCGACTCCGTAAAATCGCAGCTCAATGTGGCGGAACGCGTTGGGGCCCAAATGGCTTTGATTCTCGGGCAAAAAGAGGCGCTAGACAACACTATTATCGTCAGAGAGATTCAATCCGGAATTCAGGAGACCATTGCCCAGGAAAAATTGGTTGAATTTTTGAGGAAGAAGTTGAAGAAGTAGAGTATAGTTCGAATATACAAATTTACCAATGATACGAATATTCGCATAATTGGCATTCATTCGTATATTGGCATCGAGACCCCATGGATTGTCTTTTTTGTAAAATCGCCAAAAACGAAATCTCTTCAGACGTTGTTTTCGAAGACGGCGAAGTTAAAGCGTTCAAGGACATCCACCCCAAAGCACCGGTGCATCTTTTGGTAATTCCAAAAAATCACATAGAATCTATCGCTCATTTGGAAGAAAATCACAGCGACGTTATCGTCAAACTTATTTACACGGCAAAGCAGGTGGCGTCGCAAAACGGCCTTAAGGGTTATAAACTAGTTTTTAATGTAGGGCGTGAAGGGGGACAGGAGGTAGATCATCTGCATTTGCATATTATGGGGGGATGGAATAATGTAGAGGACTTAAGACAATAAAGTGTAGCTATGGTAGAAGTAAGAAAAAGAGCAGGAGAAACTATGGGAGCCATGCTTCGCAGATTTACCCGAAGAGTTCAGCAATCGGGTGTTTTGATTAGGGCAAGAAAAGGAAGGTTTTATATCTCTAAGCCCTCCAAGCGGGCAACGCGGGAAAGGGCTCTGCGCCGAATCCAAGTAATGAAAGAAAGAACAAAGCTGGAAAAGTTGGGAAAATTGGATGACAAAAAAGGCGCTCGCTAAAAATGGTTGACAAATAGCGCCAAGGGGTGCTATTTTTGTTTTAGATCATTTCAGGAGAAATAGCATGAAGAAGAAATGGTGGATTGTGCCAGCACTTGTTGCCTACCTTCTCATTGGCATCTGGGTCGGGTCTACCGGCTATAAAGTCCACGAAAACTGGCAAGAATATGATGAAAGTGTTCGATTTTTCTTCTATCCGGTCTCCGCGATTCTTATCGATGGATGGTGTGAACCCAACCAAACCTGTATTTTCCCGGGTACTGGCAAAAAACCAGAGTACTATATAACGCTAGTTTCATTTCTGAAACGTTCCCAAGCGCATAACCCACGGGCCTCATACATTTTTCTTTTGTCACTTACGTGGCCGCTCAAGATCGTCTGGTTGATCCTCTGTTTCGTGTTAATCATGGTGATAGCGCTGACATTAATTGTGCTTGTGTTTCTTATGTTTCTTGGCGGTGCGGTTTCTGTCACGGCCATGTGGCTAATGAGTTTTCTTCTCTAACCTCTGCTTTACGCAGAGATTTTGTTTATCCCGTGCTAAATTTTAGTCGCGGGGTTTTGACTTTTCACCGATTTCCTGCTAAAAAAACTGCATGACCAACAAAGAAAAAATTCTTCAAGATACGAAAGAAGCCATGAAAGCTAAAGATGAGCTTAAGCTTTCGGTTTTGCGCATGCTTTCTTCGGCCATTCACAATCGGGAAATTGATAAACACGGCGAACTCAACGACGAAGAAGTAGCGGTCGCGATCCGTTCGGAAGCAAAGAAAAGAAAAGACGCGGTCGAAGGTTTTAAAAAAGGCGGGCGAAAGGATTTGGCCGACAAAGAAACCGCAGAACTTAAAATTCTCGAAACTTACCTTCCCGCCGAGATGTCTGACGAGGAAATTGAAAAAATTATTGCCGGAGTTTTATCCGACTTAGGAATACAAAAACCCTTCGACCTCGCTCCAGGCAGGGATTTTGGCCGGGTTATGGGCGAAGTAATGAAGAAGGTAAAGGGACAAGCTGGTGGCGACAGGGTAAGCGCGGCCGTCAAAAAACTTCTTTCATAATTCATGCGGCTTGAGATAAAAAAAAAGCTGCCTCTTTATTTGCGAAAGAAGTTGCCCAGCCAAATCGGCATAATCGCGATTTCTCCGAAAGCATCGCGCCGTCTCAATAAAATATATCGGGGGAAAGACAAAGCCACGAATGTCCTTTCTTTCCGTTTCGACAAAAACTATGGAGAAATTTTAGTCTGTCCCGAAGTAGTCCGGAGAGAGGCCCGAATCCAGGGAAATTCATACAAGTATCAGATGACATGGATGGTTTTGCATGGTATGCTACACTTGGCTGGACTTCACCATGAAAAGTCGAAAGCGGCGGCGAAAAGAGTAAGCGATCTGGAGCAAAAGCTGTTGGAGGGACTATTTCTAGCCAAGTAAATCTCTAAATCCTAATTTCTAATATCTAAATAAACCCAAAATTCAAATCTAAAAAGTTTTTGAATTTATGTTGTTGAAATTGTTTGGAGATTAGTGTTTAGAGATTAGAGATTTAATGACTTGTGGCTCGCAACTATTTTACAGCCCTTGATGTAGGCACTTCTACGGTTCAAGCCGTGGTAGCCGAGGAGCAAAAAGGAGGAGGTCTCCGAATTTTGGGTGTGGGTGTCGCTCCTTCCTCTGGCGTACGCCGTGGAGTGGTAGTTGATCTCGAGGAAGCTTCGTTGGCCATTCGTCAAGCGGTAGATGAGGCCCGCCGTTCGGCCGGAGTTCCGGTGCGTTCTGTCTGGGTAGGAGTTGGCGGAGCATATATTTCTGTTTCTTCCTCAAGGGGAGTGGTGGCCGTATCTCGCGCGGACGGGGAAATTTCTCCGGAGGATGTGCATCGGGCAATTTTGGCCGCAGAAACTTTTATAGCCAAAAATCCAAATAAAGAGATATTGCACGTAATTCCTCGAGATTTTAAGGTGGACCACGAAGCGGGAATCAAAGATCCGGTAGGTATGCACGGTATTCGCCTGGAAGCCGACACCTTGATTGTGGAGTGCTCCGCCCCTTTTCTTAAAAACCTTCTAAAATGCGTTGAGCAAGCAGGACTCAAGGTAGAGGATTATGTATTTAGTCCTCTGGCGTCTTCCGAAGCGGTGCTGACCAAACGCCAAAAAGAACTTGGAGTGATGTTACTCGACCTTGGAGGAGGAACGGCAAGTTTTATTATTTATGAGGAGGGAGTTCCCATTCATGCCGGAGTTGTTCCTATCGGGGGAAATCATATTACCAACGATGTGGCCATAGGATTTAGGACGCATGTTGATATTGCTGAGCAAATTAAAGTTGCTCACGGATCTTGTCTCCCCGCGGACCTACCCAAGCGTGAAAATATACGCTTGGCTGAATATATGCCCGAGGAGACCGGTTCTTACTCGCGTAAAGAACTTGCTGAAATAGTTGAGGCACGGCTAAAGGATATTTTTGAACTTTTGCATAAAGAACTGAAAAAAGTTGACCGGGCGCAGTTACTGCCCGCGGGCATTGTAATAGTTGGAGGATCAGCCACTATACCTGGGCTTGTGGAGTTAGCCAGACGAGAAATGAAATTGCCCATAGAGATTGGGCGCCCGAGAATTATCGAAAGCAATGATGACGAGTTTGCCCAAACGCTTTCCCCGGTGCTTGGAACAGCACAGTGGGCTTATTTGCGATCCGGCGGACAAAAATCACCCTGGACTTCTCACGTATCAAGAGTAGGTAAATCCGGCTGGGCGCGGTGGCTTAAATCTCTTCTTCCTTAGAAATTCGCCAAGTTTTCTCTAAATACCCGCGAAATTAGCGGTATTTATTTTATGGAAGAATAACAACCTGTGGAAAGGTTGTGGGTAGCAGGCACTATTGCCAGTTAGTAAAGGACATGCTACAAATTAAGCGCTTGGCCTATGTTTTCGAGGCTTTGCCGAAGAAAATATAGTTGCCAAAGCTTTACCCCCTCCTTTTGCGCTCCACGCGCGAAAAGAAGGGGGTGCTCAATGTTGTGGCTAAATTGACTGCTTTAGCAATCGCGTTGAGTGCTTACAAATTTAGACAACATTGGCAAATGCCTCAATTAAAACCGGAAATAGAAACTTTTGCGCGCATTAAAGTCATAGGAATCGGAGGTGGAGGGGGAAAAGCGGTTACCAGGATGGTAGACCACAAGATTAATGGCGTTGAATTTATAACCATAAACACCGACGCGCAGGATCTGCATTTCACCAAAGCCAGGACCAAACTGCATATCGGTAAAAATCTTACCAAAGGTTTGGGGGCCGGTATGAATCCGGAAATCGGACGGCAAGCGGCAGAGGAGAACCGAGATGAAATTCATGAAGCGATCAAGGGCGCTGACATGGTTTTTTTGACGTGCGGCCTTGGAGGAGGAACGGGTTCCGGCGCGTCTTCCATCATTGCCGAAGTGGCCCGTGACGCCGGAGCTTTGACCATTGGCGTAGTTACTAAGCCGTTTACTTTTGAGGGAATCCAGCGCCAGCGCATTGCGGATGACGCCTGGAATCAGCTAAAGGACAGAGTTGACGCGCTAATCACAATTCAGAATGACCGATTGCTAAATGTTATTACCAAAGACACATCTCTTTTGAATGCTTTTACAATTTGCGATGACGTGCTTCGACAAGCGGTGCAAGGGATATCGGACCTGATTATCACCCCCGGTGTTATTAATGTAGATTTTGCCGACGTTAAGGCCATTATGGCTGATGCCGGATCCGCTCTTATGGGTGTTGGGTTTGGCGCGGGAGAAGAGCGGGCTATTACGGCAGCACGATCGGCAGTGAGTTCTCCATTGCTCGACATTTCTATTGATGGCGCCAAAGGCGTGCTATTCAATGTATCGGGAGGGTCTGACCTAACCATGTATGAAATAAACGAGGCGGCTAAAATTATTACCGAGTCCATTGATCGAGATGCCAAGGTTATTTTTGGCGCGGTAAATGACGATAAATTAAAGAAAGGAGAGATAAAAATTACGGTTATTGCCACCGGATTCGGAGCGACCACTAATTTGAAGCTACCTTTGAATAAAGAAGATCGCCAAGAAATTAAAAAACCAAGCGTTGTTCAGGGGAAAAACGGAGCGCCAATGGGGGACGAGTCCGAATGGGATGCCGTTCCGGCGTTTTTGAGGAGAAGGGGGAAATAGACCCAAGATTTGATTTTAAAAAACCGCGCCATGCGCGGTTTTGAGTTTACTTAATATCGGAGTTTGTCCTTGAGGACGTCATAGCTTAAAGGATCAAGACGTTTGATTTCTTTTTTGACGGAATCTTCAATCCTGTAGTCTAGATTGTTTCTTTCAAATAAGCCGCGTAATTTTTGTATGGCGTCCCGTTTCTCTTGATCATCCGGAACGTCTTCTTTACGGGCTGCGGCAGAACCTATATATGTCCCCCAAAAGTTTGCCTCGTGCTCGGGGCTGAAAAACAATGCCGTTGCGAACGCGAAACGCTTTATGTATCTGTTGCCTCTACTTCCCATCGCTTTCATATTCAAGGCCTCGGTTTGTTGATCATGGGTTGCTGCCCATACAAATGTGAACATAAGCATATCCGCATCGTTTAGCTGTTGCTCGGTTAACATATCTGGTTTTGTTTCTGTCTGATACCATGTACTCATAAATTTATCAAGAATGTGATCCTGTTCTTTTCTCCCAATTCCCCAGTTTTCTTGCGAGGGTTCACTTTTTGTCAAAATATCCCTTGATTCCCCGTGTTGGAACACCATTAGGGTATTATCGTGGAGTATGACATAAAGTGTGCCTTTGTGATCTCTTCTGACCTCCTTAACTATTTGTAGCGAAATACACTGTTTACCAGACGCGTAGAAGATCTGCTCGCAATCCGTAGCAGTAAGAATGTTATTCTGCCATGCTTGGGTAGGAGACAATTGGCAAAGAACAAGTGTGAGAAGAAAAACCAGGACTTTCATCTGAAATCCTCTCGGATGCTAGGATAAGTGGTATCACTTTTGGCCTATATTGTCAATGTTTGCTCACTTATCCACAGATTTCTTTGACGGAGAAAATCTTAGGAATATAATTAACTTACTTTAAAAAATTGTTTCAAAGAGTCTCTTCATTTCGCAAGAAGGCAGCGCGCTAAATAAGTGTTTCGCTCCAATAGGCGAGACGAAGAGAATTTTTGTCCTCGCCCCGTTTGTAACTTTGACCCTTTGTTGTTGCCACGACTCAGCTGGCGGAATTTGGCTCCGACGGAGTAGTAAGTTTATCTCTCGTGGGACGACAGAAAGCAACATTCAAAGTTATATTGCGGGGTCTAACCCAAAAACATATGCCAAAAAAAACCGCCTCAAAACCAACAGTAAAATCGGTTTCAACTTTTACCTCTGTTCGTAAAAGAGACGGACGGGTTGTTCCTTGGGACCAGTCGCGGATTACTAATGCGGTGTATCGGGCGATGCAGGCGGTTGGAGAGGGAGATTTGACTAAAGATCCCCTGCGCGTTTCAAATCGAGCAGTTCAAGAGCTTACCAAAAAGTTTTCTCTAGCACACGTTCCCAGCATTGAGGAAGTCCAGGACGTGGTGGAGGAAACTTTAATTCTTACCGACTTTCCCAAAACGGCCAAGGCCTATATTCTCTATCGATCCAAAAGATCCGATGTTCGCGAAAAACGAAAACTTGTGCCGGACAATGTGCGCAAGCTCGCGCAAGAGTCAAAAAAATATTTCCGCAATCCCTTGGGAGAATTTATTTATTACCGCTCTTACTCTCGCTGGATTCCGAGTGAGCATCGCCGGGAAACTTGGATCGAGTCGGTGGACCGCTACTTAAATTTCATGCGCGAAAACTTGGGGGAGAAATTGGCAGAGAAAGAATATGAAGAAGTGCGCAAAGCTATTTTAAATCAAGAAGTAATGCCCTCCATGCGTCTTATGTGGAGCGCGGGTGAGGCCTGTCGGCGTACCAATGTAACCGCTTACAATTGTTCCTTTATCGCTCCATCAAAAGTTGAAGATTTCGCGGAGATTCTTTATTTGCTGATGTGCGGGACCGGAGTCGGATTTTCGGTTGAGAGCCAAAGCGTACAGCGGCTTCCGATTATTAAACGCCAAACCGGGAAAAAACTAAAAACATATGTAGTAGAAGATAGCAAAGAAGGTTGGGGGACTGCCGTCACTCATGGACTTAAAACTTGGTTTGAAGGAGGAGATGTTAGTTTTGACTATTCTCATTTGCGTCCGGCCGGTGCGCGTCTAAAAACCATGGGCGGACAAAGCTCGGGTCCCGGGCCTTTAAAGGCGCTTTTGGAATTTTCCCGAGGAAAAATTCTTTCCCGCCAGGGCAAACGGCTAACTAATATAGATGCCCACGACATTATCTGCAAAATCGGAGAAGTAGTAGTTATGGGCGGAGTCCGCCGCAGCGCTTTAATTTCAATTTCCGATCTTGATGACGAAGAAATGCGGCACGCCAAAGACGGCCAGTTTTATTTGAATAGTCCCCAGCGTTCTATGGCCAACAACTCCGCGGTTTACAATGAGAAGCCGGATACCAAGATTTTTCTTGAGGAGTGGTTGGCTTTGGCCAAGTCCGGTTCGGGGGAGAGGGGGATTTTTAATCGCGGAGGATTAAAGTATCAGTTGCCTGCCAGGCGTTGGAAGGGATTTGAAAAAGATCTGGATACGGCCGGCACCAACCCGTGCTTAACCGGTGATACTCTTGTGTATGTCGCGGATGGCCGCGGACATATTCCTATTAAACAACTTGCTGAAGAAGGGAAAGACGTGCCCGTGTTTTGTCTTTCTGATCAGGGAGCACCGGTCGTCCGCCAGATGCGTAATCCCAGGATTACCGAAAGTAAGGCGGAAGTGTTTGAAGTTGAACTGGATGATGGGTCGAAGATAAAGACAACGGCAAATCATAAATTTTTGTTGAAAAGCGGCGGCTACAAAGAAGTTAAAGATCTTATTTTCGGGGACAGCTTGCGTATACTTACTAAATTTGAGGCATCGATTAAAGATATTTTCCCAAACGCGAACTCCAGATCTCAAAACTATTGGTGGGTTAATAGCGGCCGACTTAGGAATGAAGGCGAACATCGGCTAATCGCCAAGTTTCATTACAACGCGGGTATTCCCCGAGGATTTATAGTTCACCACCGAGATCGAAATGCTCAAAACAATACCCCCCTAAATCTAGAAATTTTAAGCAAGGAAGATCACGATCGTCTTCACGGAGACTTGATGACCGGATCGAATAATCCGATGCGGCGAGCGTATTTGGAGTGGGATAAAGTAAAGTGGTACGAATACCGCGAAAAACACTCAAAAAATAACCGCGCCGAAGGAAATAAAAACTTTTCCGGTTACACCGATGACCAGCTACGATCTCACGCGCTGCGTTTGACTAAAATTCTCGGAAAAAGGTTTTCTCATAAGAACTGGACCGATTACGCGGAAAAACATGGTTTGCCGCAATATTTCAGTAAATGGCGGAGAGATCATCTTGGTGGAATTTTAGGTTTGGCTAAATGGGCCGCGGAGAAACTTGGCTATGATCATATTGACACGGATCCGCGAACGGCAGAGGCCTATCGTCGCTATACTAAAGAAGGATACGACTGCGAAATCGCCGATGGCCATATAATGATTGTTAAAAGGTGTGAATTATGCGGGACCGCCTTCAAAACGGTTCCCGCGAGAAGGGAATACGGGCTCTGTAGTATTTCCTGCGGAGTTAAAAGAGCGTGGCAAGATCAAGAAAATCGGTCCAATATCATGTCTCAAATTTTAGCGGCGCACGAACGGTCCAGGGCGGAAAAAAGAGAACAGCAGGTTAGTCTTTATAACCAACTTAAATTTAAACTTGGCCGCGAACCATTTAAACAAGAATGGGCGCAAGAATGCAAGAAAACCGGGATCAGCTTTGAAATTTCCCGCCCAAGTTCTCCGTTCAGAAATTATAGTTTATTGCAAGAGGAGGCGGGGATGTATAACCATAAAGTCGTGAGCGTAAAATTCTATGGATACGAAGACGTGTACAACGGAACCGTGGACGAATTTCATAATTTCTTTGTTGGCGGTTTTGCGAGTTCCACGCGAAACGGCAAGAGAAAATTTGTGTATCTCAATAATTCGCAGTGTGGCGAGATTGTCTTAAAAAGTAAACAGTTCTGTAATTTGACCGAGGTAGTAGCTCGGGCCACGGATACGGAGGAGAAACTTCTCGTCAAAACCAGAATCGCCACTATCCTCGGTACTTATCAATCCGCTCTCACTAATTTCAAATATCTTTCGCCGGAGTGGAAGAAAAACTGCGAGGAAGAACGGCTCTTGGGAGTATCTATCACCGGGCAGTGGGATTCGCCGGCCGTACGAAATCCGGCGACACTTCGCAAAATGAAAGAAGTGGCGCTTGAGACCAATCGCGAATATGCCAAAAAGATGGAGATCAGCCCTTCCACCTGTGTGACTTGTGTTAAGCCCTCAGGGACGGTTTCGCAGCTTGTGGATGCTTCCTCCGGCATGCACCCGCGCCACTCCAAACATTACATTCGTCGCGTGCGGATTTCGGCCAACGATCCACTTTTTCAAATGCTCAAGGATCAAAAATTTCCGTATCATCCGGAAGTGGGGCAAGCCGAGGGAGCCGCCTCAACTTATGTCTTGGAGTTTCCGGTAAAAGCGCCGTCGGGATCAATTTTCAAAGACGACCTTTCTTCAATCGAACAACTTGAGTATTGGAAGATGGTCAAAGAAAATTTCACCGAGCACAATCCTTCGGTAACTATTTCGGTAGGAGACAACGAATGGATAGAAACTTCCAACTGGCTTTACCGGCACTGGGAAATTTTAGGGGGGCTTTCTTTTCTGCCGCGTACCGACTATGTCTACAAACTTGCGCCTTATCAAGAGGTAAGCGAAGACGAATACAAAAAATTAGTAGCCCAAATGCCTCCAGTGGATTTTGCAAGTATTATTGCCTACGAAGAAGAAGATGCCACAACCGGATCGCACGAACTTGCCTGTGTTTCCGGAGTTTGCGAAGTAGATCTTTCCGCGGAGGCGGAAAAAGCGAGCAAGATGGAAACATCTGTGGCAGTGGAGGCATAGCGCTCGCTTGCGGTTCTCACCGTCTTGCTTTTGGCGGGCGTCACAAAATCCCCAGCGGGATTTTGGACTCGCGCAAAATTGCGCCAGCTGTCAAGGCATATCGCCTGCGGCTTGCAGCCAATGAATGCCTTGACAGACCGGCCTGCCGCAATTTTGAGCGCCGCCAAGAGGCAAGACGGCTCGAACTGCTTCACTCGTCTTTGGGTTTTCTTTATGTAGCATCTTCAGTGCCGAAAATTACCTCGCCCGCGAGCGGTTTTTATTTTAACAAATTTAAAAATGCTCTACATTTTCACCGGAAACGGAAAAGGGAAAACGACGGCCGCTTTGGGGGCTGCCATGCGTGCCGTTGGGGAAGGCAAACGTGTTTTAATGGTGCAATTTATTAAGGGTCCGTGGAAGTCCGGAGAGGATAATATAGACATTTTGCCAAAAGGTATGTTCTCGACAAGCTCGAACAATAATTCGACAATACTCACTACAGGCATTCTTCGAGCGAGAGAAGCGACTCGAGAAGATTCCATAGGCGTCTTTAAATTGGTGAAGATGGGCAAAGGATTTGTCGGAATTTTAAATGACACATTGCCGCGAGAAGAACACGAAAAAGCGGCCGAAGAAGCTTTGGTATATGCGCAAAAAGAAATTGAATCAGATAACTGGGATATAGTGATTCTTGATGAAGTAAATAACGCGGTTTCACTCAATTTAATTTCCAAGGAAAAAGTTATTGAACTCACCAACTCGTTAAACTCATTAACTCGTAAACTCGAGCATTTGATCCTGACCGGCCGCGACGCGCCAAAAGAGTTTATTGAGAAGGCGGACTTGGTAACCGAGATGCGGGATATTAAACACCCATATGATCAAGGAGTAAAAGGAAAAAGAGGACTGGAATATTAGTTGAAAAGTGTGCTGCTTCTGTTACGCTTTCGCTATGTCTAAGTCCAGATTTTTTCTTATACTGCTAATCGCCTTTGTCGGAGGAGTGGCGATACGTTCTTTTTTATACGTTCCATACGTGCTCCTTTGGTTGGCGGTCGCCAGTTCTGCCACGGCGATTGCTTTGGGTTCATTACGCCAGAAACAAAGATTTATATATTTGGGGTTTGTAACTCTTTTCTTGG
Source organism: uncultured Candidatus Saccharibacteria bacterium (assembly GCA_964373875.1). Lineage (GTDB taxonomy): Bacteria > Patescibacteriota > Minisyncoccia > Sungbacterales > HO2-52-23 > CAYJWH01. The sequence goes on from CAYJWH010000001.1 coordinate 26,288, forward strand.
TTGGTGGCATTATCAGATACGATACGTCAGAAAATGCCCGTCCGGATCTTGCTTCTTTGTACGGCAGGCCTATGTCGGCAACCGGAATTGTCATAGAGGAACCGGAAGAGTCTCTTTCGGCCCAGCGCCTGATTATAAAAGTAGACCCCCACACCATAACGTGGCCAGGCGATACCTTGGGTGAATATAAGAACTCGTTTGGTGTGGGGGTAAACGATTTTCATGTTTTGGTAACTACTCAGCGTTTCCCCGCGTATGTTTTGGGGGATGAATTGGAGATTGCCGGGTTGCTTAAACGTCCGGAAAATTTCAGCGAGTTTGATTACGCGGCTTTTTTGGCAAAAGACGACGTTTACGCGGTTATGTCTTTTCCGCAGATCAAACTTGTCGGAAGCGGGAAAGGAAGTCCGTTTAAAGAATTTCTTTCAAGGACAAAGAATGCTTTTGAAGAAAAAATTGAGCTAGCTCTTCCTGAACCGCATGCCTCTTTTCTTAAAGGTCTTCTTTTGGGGGAACGTGAATCTTTCTCTAAAGAATTTAAGGAAAACCTTAGCCGGACCGGTACGACCCACATTATCGCTCTTTCAGGATACAACATCACTCTTGTTTCAAGATTTTTCGTAGGGGGTTTACTGCTTCTCACTATTCCATATCGAGTATCTTTCTGGATAGCAACTTTAGCGGTTGTACTTTTTGTGATATTGACCGGTGCTTCGCCTTCCGTGGTGCGAGCGGGGATAATGGGGATTTTAATACTGGTTGCCGAGAGAGAGGGTAGAATGTATCAAATAAGAAATGCCCTGGTTTTCGCGGCCGCGGTTATGATTTTTCAAAATCCTAAAATTTTGCGCTTTGACGCGGCGTTCCAGCTTAGTTTTCTGGCGACACTTGGCCTTATTTATCTATCGCCGCGTATTGATTCGTTATTTGATCGGGTTTTAACCAAAATAACCGGATTCCGATTCGAGCAAGATAGAAAAAAAGAGATTGTGGGCGAGAAAGCGAAGCTTTTGCCTCTCCGCCGCATGCTAGTTGAGACCATTTCTGCCCAGCTAATGGTGCTTCCGCTTATTATTTATCTTTTCGGCAGGGTCTCGCTTGTAAGTCCCATATCCAATATTTTGGTAGTGGCGGCCGTGCCCTATTCCATGGGCGTTGGGTTTTTGGTTGGGCTTTTGGGATTTATTTCTGGAGATTTGGCAAGAATTCTCGGCTGGCTTAATTGGATACTGCTTGAATACAAATTGCAGGTAGTCAATCTTTTCGCGAAAGTTCCCGTAGCCTCTATTGATTTAGGAAAAACCGCGGCAATAATTCTCGTAATAATTTATCTGGCGATATTTTTAAAAGTGTATTATGCAAAAGTTGAGGAGAAATCTTAAATTGGTATTTTTGTTAGGTTTGGTGATTCTCAACGCCACAATTTGGTACGCTGTTTTTTATTTTGAAAGCCGACAAAATCTTTTGATAACTTTTTTCGATGTTGGGCAGGGGGACGCGGCTTTTATTGAGGTACCCGGGGGCAGCCAAATATTGATTGACGGCGGCCCGAGCGAGACCATACTTTCTAAACTCGGTCGGACTTTGCCGTTTTGGGATCGCTCAATTGATCTTGTGATTTTAACGCATCCTCATGCGGATCACGTAACCGGGCTCGTTGAAGTTTTAAAAAGATATGACGTAGGAGCGGTGCTTGAGTCTGGGGCAAACTACTCAACACCCGAATATAAGGAGTGGCAGGAGCTGCTTCAAAAAAAACGTACCCCGATTTTTTACGCCAAGGTTGGAGGGACGATTCATTTTTCCCAAAATGGCAAATTCGATATTTTATTGCCCGGAGAAAATTTGGCCGGAAAATCTTTTAAAAATATCCATGACTCCATGATTGTTTCCAAAATGCACTATGGCTCTACCACCGTTCTTTTTATGGGAGATGCGGAGAAACCGCTTGAATATCAACTTGTTCATAATAAAGTTTACCTGAAGTCCGATGTCTTAAAAGTCGGGCACCACGGGTCAAAAACTTCTTCCACCCAAGACTTTCTGCGGGCAGTGTCCCCCAGATACGCCATTGTCCAAGTAGGGCGCAAAAATCGCTACGGCCATCCGTATCAGGAAGTACTGGATAGATTAAGCTCGATTGGTGCTGCTATATTGCGAAATGACTTAAACGGAGACATTCAGTTGAAAAGCGACGGGACTTCGGTTATAATTCCGTAGTATGAATCCCACACATAACTTGCATTGAGTTGTATGTGAGATTCTTGAAAATATACAGGTTACTTGATTAAAGGATTGTGCATGGAATTTAGTGATTAAAGAACTCACTAAAGATGTGCAAGTTATGTGTGGGATGAAAGGGTATCCATTTCCAATATTCAAAACTAAAATCGAGGGACATTCAGAAAAATTTATGCTGGAAGATCCGGTCGAGCGCCGTAAATATTTTGATTTGAAAGCGGGGAGCGAGATAGAAAAACTGCGCGACTACTTTTCCAAGGGAAATACTTTTGTTGGCTTTCTGTTGGGCCCCAAAAATTCCGGCAAGGGCACTTACACAAAGCTTTTCATGGAGGCGGTGGGCGGGGATCACGTAGCTCATATCTCCGTGGGGGATATCGTAAGAGCGGTACACAAAGATTTGGAAACGGCGGGTGGCAAAAAAAAGCTCATTGAAGATCTACAAAAAAGATATCGAGGTTTTTTGGCCGTTGAAGAGGCGGTAGATGTCATTACGGGCCGCGACCAGTCAAAGCATCTTCCGACCGAAGTTATTCTTGTGCTGGTGGAGAGGGAGATTGATCGCATCGGCAGGAAGGCGATTTTTATAGACGGTTTTCCCAGAAATCTTGACCAAATTTCTTACTCTCTATACTTTAGGACTTTAATTGGCTATCGAGACGATCCGGACTTTTTTGTTTTTATCGATGTGCCGGAGGCGGTGATTGATGAGCGTATGAAATACCGGGTAACTTGTCCGCAATGCCAGAGCCCTCGCAACATAAAACTGCTTCGTACCAAAGAAGTCGGATATGACGCGGAGAAAAAAGTTTTTTATCTTCTCTGCGACAATCCCAACTGCGATGGATTTGGAAACGCGCGCATGGTCTCCAAAGAAGGAGACTCGCTTGGCATTGAAATCATCCGCGGGAGGTTGGAGACGGAGGCCGAGGTTGCGCGGAAAGTTATTGATTTGCAGGGAGTTCCCAAAATATTTTTGCGAAATTCCATTCCGGTAAATCAATCCCGAGACTTTGTAGATGAATATGAGATTACACCTGCTTATCGGTATGAATTGGATGGTGACAAGCCAAAGGTTATTGAGGAGCCGTATGTAGTTAAAGACGATGATGGGGTAGAGTCCTACAGTCTCCTTCCTGCTCCGGTAGCCGTGGCCCTTATCAAACAAGTGGCTCAAGTCCTAGGCCTTTAGATATAGTGTATATAACTTAATTGGACTTATGCAGCTATTTCTGCTATAGCAAGAATAGCTGCATCGAGAGTATTTGCAAATTAATTGAACTTTAATTTACCTGTTCTATACTTAAATTAGCCTCATTCACCCCGCCCTTTTGATCAGCGCATGGTCTAGTTTGAGAATATTTTTTATCGTGCGTAATTATTGACCAAAAGAGCGGGGTTCAAGAGAATTTAGGCTTTAGCACAATTGTTTTCTTTCGGGATGCTTTATATGTTTAGGCCCTTGGGCCCGGACTGCGGCGACCCACCTGGATTCAAGCTTTACGCCTACTTCTCCTAGAATGAGGCAATCAAAAACGCGCCGACATCGGCGAGTTTTTGATTGTTCACTTTTACTTTATTAGGTTTTTACAGCTTTTGCTGCCGCAGGCGCACCCAAATGGAGCAAATGGCGTTGGATCACTACTATAGTTAGATGTTATTTCTTCTCCCTTTCTGATATTTCGTATAGCGATA
>CAYJWH010000001.1:30323-68631 GCA_964373875.1 uncultured Candidatus Saccharibacteria bacterium
ACTACTATAGTTAGATGTTATTTCTTCTCCCTTTCTGATATTTCGTATAGCGATATCAGTATGGTCTTTTGCTCTGGTATTTGCTTCGCAAGAGTGATTGACGTATCTTTCCGGTGGCTGCATCAGAAAATATCTGCCCCGTATTTTAAAGATATATTTTTTGTATTTGCTTTTTAGTTTTTCCGCTTGCGCCGGGTTTATCAGTTTCGGCCTCCATTTCAGAACGATCTTTCCCTTTTTAAAATTTTTTGTAGCAAATACACCCTTTTTATTTATTTTAGACTTTTTAACAATTACGCTTTTCATTGTTTTAATTTCGGGCCAGGCAGAATCGAACTGCCGACATACCCACCCCAAGGGTACGTATTACCACTATACTATGGCCCGTTTTTTACTTTCTTCAGCGCATCAACAATCTCTTCGATAGAGGATCTGACGGCTTCCATTTCTTCTGCGGTTCGCATTTCTGCCGCCTTCATCCCCCACATCATATTTGAAATTTTATCGCATGCATTTCGTACTCGTGACCGATCCGATTCATTCAGGGGCAAATCCTCATTCTGCACGACCCTAAACATGGTGGTCAAAATATTGTTCAATACGCTATTTCTGCAAATATAGAAATCATAGTTTGGGTCTCCGATCTCAAGTCTTTTTTGGGGTAACTCAAATGTGTACGGGGGCTTTAAATATACTTTCAGTAACTCTCGGTATGTTTCCGAAGTTTTGCCTTCAAATGAATAAATGCTTTTGTATTCAGACATTATAGTTGCTTGGCCCAGCTCACAATAACTTTTGCGAGTTCTTTCTCTTTCTTTATAAAACCATGGTTTGCTCCTTTAACGATGACACCGGAAAATGATTTTGTGCGGACAGCGTTTTTTTGGAAAATTTCAATCAAGTTTTTTGCGGGACGGTCCAGGTACTGGTCTTTTGCGCCGATGACTACGGCAACGGGCGCGCGAATGCTTTTGAGCGCCCTCCAAGATCCGCGCGGATCGTAATAGGGGAAAGTGTCTTCGTTTCTTCCCGGCTGAAGTAGACTCAAGTATCGCGCGCGGGAATAAAGGCCGAATTTTTCAGGGACAAGCGCTGTCGGGTTTTTGCGGGCGAGTTTTTCAACAATTTTTACACGGCGCCGAAGTTTCCGCATTCCTATTTCTTTTGCTACTGCCGATATATCACTTAACCCCGCGATTAAGCAGAGCCCCTTCACGGATCGGTCTTTGGCTTTGTAAAGATAGTAGAGGATTTTGTTCGCACCTGTGGAGTGTCCAGCAAGGACGATATTTTTAAAGCCAAGTCGTCGTGCCTCACGAATTACTGCTCGGATATCATGGACACAATCTTCAAAACGCTCAAAAGCTCTTCCGAGATTTCTTTTTTTACCGATTCCATCCCGGTTGACGGTGTCATGGCCGCGGTTGTTGAAGTTTAAATATCCGATTCCTAATTTTGATGCGGCAGAAGATACTTCTTTGGTGATGGTTTGCCCTGAATAAAATCGAGAGCCAAGCCCATGCACCCAAATTAGCGCGGTTTTAGATTTCCGTTTCGGCGGGATGATGATTCCTTCGAGTGTTATGTCGTCGCGGGTTTTAACGCGAGTGAGAATTACGGGAATCATTCAGATATTTTTTAGAGATTAGAATTTAGAGTTTAGGATTTCCGAGTAGCATTTTGCTAACTCGGTGATGTACCTTACGCCAACACCGGTGGCGCCTTTGGAAAGAAATTCTCCGTCAACGGCAATCATGCGGGGGGCAATATCAAGATGCGCCCAAGGGGTATTGTCCACAAATTGTTCCAAAAATTTCGCTCCTTGTATGGCTCCGCCATAGCGATCCGCCCTTCCGGAGTTGGCAATATCTCCAAATACTCCTTTAATTTCCGGCAAATATTCATCCCACAACGGCAGTCGCCAAACGTAGTCCCCTGATTTTTTGCCGACTTCTTCCAATTTTTCAATAAGTTCTTCGCGGTTTGAAAATACCGCGGATGTATAATTACCAAGCGCGACGTGTGCCGCTCCGGTCAGAGTCGCGAAGTCCGCCATAAACCCCGGCTTATATTTGGTCGCTCCATAGTAGAGAGCATCGGACAAAATTACTCTTCCTTCGGCATCGGTGTTTAAAACCTCAATAGTTTTTCCGGACATGGTTTTTAATAAATCTCCCGGGCGGTAGCTTGTGCCGGAGGGCATATTTTCAACCGCGGGTACCAGGCCGACGATGTTTACCGGCAGTTTAAGCCGGGCAATTGCGGCCATGCCGTGAATTACTGCCGCACCTCCTGACATGTCCATATGCATGTCGAGCATGTATTGGTCCGGCTTTACATTTAGTCCGCCGGTATCAAAAGTTACTCCCTTTCCGACAAGTACTAATGGCTTCTGCCTTTTTGGCCCCTTTAAATATTCCAGTATTATAAATCGAGGTTTTTCAGATGATCCGCGCGCCACTCCGAGCACCCCGCCCATACCGAGTTTTTTTATTTCTTTCTCCCCGAGAATTTTTGATTTAAAACCACCCTCTTTAGCCGCTTTAACCGCCGCTGCCGCAAGATGCGTCGGAGTCATATCTCCTCCCGGAGTGTTGGCAAGAGCCCGGCACTTATTTGTTTCTTCACCCGTAATCAATCCCTCCTTTATTCCTTCCTTGATTTCTTTAAAATCTTTGGGATCGGCGGCAAGATATATGGTTTTTATTTCCGGCCAGCCTTCTTTGGGTACTTCTTTATATTTATTAAAGTCAAAACTTGCCAGAAGCGCGTTTGCGGCAAAAACCGCGGCGGCGTCTTTTTTATCCATACCGAGAGCCTTGCCGAAAGGAGTCGCAAATTCATCAATGCGTTCTGCTTTGGCATATTGCACATAACGGCGGGCTACCAACGGATTTTTTCGATAGTTCCATTTTTGTTTTTCTCCCCAGCCAAAAAGCCGGACCCGATTGACGGCTCCTTTAGAAAACCACACCGATTTTGTTTCTCCGTCCTCTCCTCTGAATTCTTTCTTCCATAGTTCTTTGACGGCATCTCTCGCATAGGAGGGGAGATTCAAAAAAAGCTCCTCTTTATCCAGAGATTCTTTTTGGAATAGTGGAAGAAAAATATTTTTCTTCCCTGCCGCTTCTTTATAAGATACGGGAAGAATACGCATAAATTATTTATGCAGCGTCTTTAAGCATTTTGCGCAAATTTTTGCGCGTTTTCCCGCGGCAATTCCTGCCTTCGCCAAGGCTTCGGCGGACAAGGTTGCCCACTGCAGATTGGGGTATCGCCTAACGGTTTTGGCCGGGTTATAATGGCTTCGGAGAAAAGCTTTCTTTCCTCCAATCGCCGATCCTTTTTCGCATATAGCACATACTCGCATGGTAATTTGAAATCTAGCACAATTTAAAGTTATAATCAAGTTTAAGTTGAATGTTGCCCGCGCCCTAATTTCGACTCTGGGTTTATGTGGCTCGGCAGCGATTCGCGGTTACGCCTTCGGCTCGTCAGACGCAATTCGCTACTTCGTGAACAAATTAGAGCGGGGCATAAGCCACCGCACCATCCCGAACAAAGTGAGGTTAGAGTGCGCGGTCCCGTACTTCCACGATTCTAATTCCGAGATAATACTAACGCATCAGTTCGGGAGGTACGGGGTCCTCGCCAACTTCTCGTTCCCTTTGGCCGCGGAAGTTGCGGGATTTTGTGGCTAAATTTTGTTCGCGTAATACGCTCCAAAATTTAGACAAAGCCTTATGGAAAACGCAATACAAATAATTTTTCAAATAGTTATCCTGATATTTTCGGTGGTGATCCACGAGGTATCGCATGGCTATGCCGCTCTATCTTTAGGGGATCGCACGGCGCAAAACGAAGGGAGGCTCACTTTAAATCCCATCAAACACATTGATCCCTTCGGATCAATTCTTCTACCTGCTTTTACGCTGATGCTTGGCGGATTTGTCTTCGGGTGGGCCAAGCCCGTGCCGTACAACCCTTATAACCTTCGCAATCAGAAATGGGGACCGGCCATAGTTGGCGCGGCGGGTCCCGCGGCCAACATCTCCATTGCTTTAATCTTTGGAATTGCTCTTCGTTTTTTGCCGGAACTTGCCAACGGAGTCGGCGGGTCGTTCCTGATGAATTTTATAACTATTGCGAGCATCATAACCCTTCTCAACTTAGTTTTGGCGGTGTTCAACCTCGTGCCTATTCCGCCGCTTGACGGGTCAAAGGTGCTTTTTGCCCTGCTTCCTTATAATTGGAGAAATCTGCAGAATTTTCTCGAGCAGTACGGCTTTTTCTTGCTTTTGCTTTTTATATTTTTCTTCTCACGCTGGATTTTCCCGGTGGTGATTTTCCTCTTCCGTTTGATCACCGGAAGCTTTCCTATTTTGTAAGAGAGAATCCCCTAAAGCTTCTTCGTGGGTTGACATTCTGGCGAGATATTGCTATAAATCCTTCAGTATCTTTTTGGAGGGAAAAGTGAAAATAGTGGAGAGACTGCTGACTGATAAACAAGTCGAGAAGAGGTATGTACGGGCAGGAAGTTCATTTGGTTTTGCGGTTAGCCTTATCTACATGGGAGAATGTGCGGATTTTGCTAAAAGATTGAAGAGATGGGAAAGATGGGAAACCGAATATGCGAGGCGAGGTTTTCGTACTTTGTCGATTGACGCATTCATCGATAATGGTGGTTATGGTGCGCCGCTGAAGGACCTTGGAGAAAAAAGAGTTAAAGGGGAGAAACAAGTCTTTCATGCCAAGGTTTATCGGGAGAGACATCATGGGAAGATCAAACCTGTGTTGAATTTGAGAGCTCTTACCCGGCCCGGTGCCAAAACACAGCGTGGGACATATTCTCTCCCAAGCACCGAAGATTAGGCGAGCATGCTCGCCTCTTTAATTTAAAAGAGATATTAACTGATTGACGGGGATCATCATATCTGTTATGCTTTCTTTTGTATTTCATGCCCACCATTCATCAGTTAGTAAAAAAGGGAAGAACCCAGAAAAGGTACAAGACCAAAACGCCGGCTCTCGGACGCGGATTTGACACGCTTAGAAATAGGCCCATGGAGTATGCTTCGCCTTTTAAGCGGGGAGTATGCGTAAAGGTGACGACCGTAACTCCCAAGAAGCCGAACTCCGCGCTACGTAAAGTGGCTAGGGTCCGCCTCACTAACGGCATGGAAGTAACCGCTTATATTCCCGGAGAAGGACACACTCTGCAGGAGCACTCGGTAGTGCTTATTCGCGGAGGCAGAGTAAAGGATTTGCCTGGAGTGAGATATCATATTGTAAGGGGTATTTTGGATACAACCGGAGTCGAGGGAAGAAAACAGCAAAGAAGTAAATACGGAGCCAAGACGCCTAAAAAGTAACCGCGTCCCGTTAGAAGCCGTGTTTTGCTTAAAAACCCAAGCTAGTTGAATAATTCATGACTAAATCTCAAAAACTAATTTTAGCCGCAGTTAAAAAATGTCTGAGACATTTTTTAACTCTAGGCTTCTAACGGGATGAGAAGAAAACGCAATGTTAAAAGAGAAATAGAGCCGGATCCCAAATATGGCAATGTAATAATTGCCAAATTTACCAACTACGTGATGCGCAAAGGAAAAAAATCTACCGCTCGAAAAGTAGTTTATAAAACCTTTAATATTATCGAAAAAAAATACACGCAGGATCCGCTTAATGTTTTTGATACGGCCATCAAAAATGTCGGGCCGGCTTTGGAGGTAAAATCTCGACGCATTGGGGGAGCGACTTATCAAGTTCCCCGGGAAGTTCGCGGAGAGAGGAGACAAGCCCTTGCTTTTCGGTGGATTTTGGATGCGGCGCGCGGGAAAAAAGGCAAGCCCATGCATGAAAAACTCGCGGAGGAGCTGGTAGCCGCGGCCAAAAACGAAGGATTGGCCGTCAAGAAAAAAATTGACACTCACCGCATGGCTGAGGCGAACAAAGCGTTTGCGCATTTTGCGTGGTAAGAAATTCGCGGTATAATAACAATATGGAAACAATCACTATTACGATTCCAAAGAAAATGTTGTCTGACCGTTATGCGACAAGGCGGCTGGTTTTAGTTGAACCCAGCGAACTTGCACCAGAAGCGAGACGACGCTGGGAAATCGAGGATGCAAAAGAAGCATCGCGGGCTGCGCGGCGTGAATGGAAGCAGGGGAAAACACGACAGATAGCGAGTCTGAAAGAATTGATGTGATCCGTAATATGACCCGTCCGATTTTTCGCATTGATACTTCACGCGCTTTAAAAAAGATTTCAGCCGTCTGCCGAAGCATCTTCAGAAACTGGCCCAGAAGAAAGACGCAGTGTTTCGCACGGACGCATTTCATCCATCACTGGAGACCCATAAACTTGGCGGCGCACTGAAAGATGATTGGGCGTACTCGGTTAATCAACAATATCGGGTACATTTTTATTTTGTAGACGATCATACGGTGGTCTATGTAAGTATCGGTACGCATGAGATTTATAAATAAGGTCTTTGCGCGTTTTAGTTAGTAAGGACATAGGTTTATCAGAAAATATAAACGAAGTTTATGGATGAGGGACATAAAAAAGAACGCCAAGATAATTTTGTAGAAAGAAATTAGTTAGTTTTATGGCTCGCGAATACCCCTTAGAAAAAACAAGAAACATTGGGATCATTGCCCATATTGACGCCGGAAAAACTACGGTCTCCGAGCGTATTTTATTTTACACCGGAGTTTCGCACAAAATCGGCGAGGTGCACGAGGGTGATACGGTCATGGACTGGATGGAGCAGGAGCGCGAGCGCGGTATTACCATTACCTCGGCGGCAACCAACGCTTTTTGGAAACCGACCTATGCCGAACAAACCAAAGACAATGAATATCGCATAAATATTATTGATACTCCGGGACATATTGATTTTACCGTTGAAGTAAAGCGCTCGCTTCGCGTGCTTGACGGCGCGGTGGTGGTCTTTGACGGAGTTGCCGGAGTTGAGCCGCAATCCGAAACCAACTGGCGATACGCCGATGAGTACCGCGTACCGCGCGTCTGTTTTATCAACAAACTTGATCGCACCGGCGCGTCATTTGAGCATTCGCTTGCCTCCATCTGGGAGCGCTTAACTCCCCACGCGGTTGCCATACAATACCCGATCGGATCCGAGGGAAATTTTGAGGGTTTGATTGACCTTATAAATATGAAAGCCGCGTATTTTGAGGGGGAGAACGGTGAAAAAGTTGTTATAAAAGATATTCCGGATAATTTAAAAAAGACTGCCGAAGATTGGCGGCATAAAATGGTTGAAAAAGTCGCGGAAACCGATGACGTCCTCACTGAAAAATATTTGGAAGGAAAAGAAATAACCGCGCCAGAAATTAAAAGGGCACTCCGCGCGGCTACGCTTTCTTATAAAATTGTGCCGGTTTTTACCGGCTCTGCCTTGAAAAATAAAGGAGTACAATTAGTGCTGGATGCCGTAGTTGACTATCTTCCCTCGCCTCTCGATTTGCCGCCGGTAAAAGGCCTTGATCCAGATTCTGGGGCGGAAATAACACGCGAAGCAAAAGACGACGCGCCTTTCGCGGCGCTTGCTTTTAAATTGCAATCTGACCCGTATGTCGGACAGCTTACTTTCTTTAGAGTTTACTCCGGAACGCTAAACGCCGGAAGCTATGTATTTAATTCCGTTACCGGAGATCAAGAGAGAATAGGACGCATTTTGCGGATGCACGCCAATAGCCGCGAAGAATTAAAAGAAATACAAGCCGGAAACATCGGCGCCATTGTCGGCCTGAAAAATACTCATACAGGAGACACCCTTTGCGATCCGGAGCATCCGATTGTTCTTGAAAAAATTATTTTCCCGGAACCAGTGGTGTCGTTAAAGATAGAGCCGAAAACAAAGGCCGATCAGGAAAAGATGGGTTTAGCACTTCGGCGCCTGGGGGAAGAAGACCCTACCTTTAAGACCAAAGGAGATCTGGAAACCGGAGAAACCATCATTTCGGGAATGGGCGAGCTCCATCTGGAAATAATCGTAGACCGCATGAAGCGGGAGTTTTCAGTTGAAGCCAATGTCGGACGGCCACAGGTTGCCTACAAAGAAACGATTAAAAAATCCGCTGAAGCCGAAGGAAAGTATATCAAGCAGTCCGGAGGACGAGGGCAGTATGGACATTGCTGGCTTCGAGTGGAACCTTTGGAGCGCGGCAAAGGATTTGAATTTATAAATTCCATTAGAGGCGGAGTTATTCCCCAAGAATTTATTCCTCCGATTGAAAAGGGAGTAAAGGAAGCGATTGAAAAGGGGGTGCTCGCGGGTTTTCCGGTGGTTGACGTGAAAGTTACGGTATATGACGGATCGTATCATGAAGTAGATTCGTCCGAAGCTGCCTTTAAGGTGGCGGGTGCCATGGCTTTTCAGGAGGGAGCCAAGCGCGGACAGCTTGTCATGCTTGAGCCGATTATGAAAGTTGAGGCCATAACGCCCGAACAGTTTTTGGGAGAAGTAACCGGAGATTTAAATTCCAAGCGCGCTCGAATCGAGCAGATGTCTGACCGGGGACTTGGAATAAAGGTAATTGATGCTAAAGTACCTCTGTCGGAAATGTTTGGTTATGTAACTACTCTTCGTTCCTTGACTCAAGGAAGGGCCTCTTTTACCATGGAATTCGACCATTATGAGGAAGTGCCGGGGAATATTGCGCAGTTGATTATTGAAGGGAAGCGCTAGGGCTACGAAATACGAAACTACGAAAAGGCGTTTTCGTAGTTTCGTACCATTTCGTAATTCGTAGAGGAAAACAAAAAGCGGCGCGAGGCCGCTGGATGAAGATCTACGTAGTTTCGACTAGACCTATTGTCCTGAACTCTTTGAAGAGGAAAGAAAGTTCTTCTTTTTTGAAGCGATCATAAGGGAGAACCACCCGAAGACCACATTTTTTACAGAATAGAACAGCGTTTTTGGGATAGCCAGCATAACCCGTAACAGTATATTTCATTTTAATTCTTGTTTGCCAGACGCCATGTGAGTGGATATGGTATGCTGGATTTTGGTCCATTGCTGAAAATATGTAGTCCATATAACCAGTATGGTAACGGAAGCGAAATTCAACCCGATCAGCGTGTTCATTTACCTGCAGGACAATCTTTTTAGAATCCATTAATGTCTCTCTGGGAATGTACCAGTAGTAGTTTAACAAATTAATGTGGCGTTTGCAAGGATTTATGGACATATCAAAAATCAAAAATTTAGTCAAGCAGAATAGAGATATCACCCGTTGTTCACGCCATTCATGTATGGTAATATCAGTATATGAAAACTAAGAAAAAACTTAAAAAAGAGATCCTCACTTTTAATGCTGTTTTTTTAGAAGAAGATGACGGCGGTTATAGTGTCAGTGTACCGGCCTTGCCTGGATGTTTTTCTCAAGGAGATACATTTGAAGAAGCGGCAGGCAATATTAAAGAAGCTCTGGAGCTATATCTAAAAGATGAGCGTGAAGAAAAAGCGCTTCTAAAATATCGAGCAAAACGGGAATTTATGGCACCAGTAGAACTTCATGCCTAAATTGCCGCAAATTTCCGGAAGAGAAATGGGGCGGATTTTGGTTCGCCTTAATTTTCATTTGCAGAGCCAAAAGGGAAGCCATATGAAATTTATTCGTGAACACCGGGATGGCAGGGAAATCATCGTTGTGCCCAATCACAAGATATTGCGAAAAGGAACAATTAGCGGTATATTGAAGCAGTTAAATTTGGATATTGAAAAATTCAAAAAACTGATATAAAAATAAAACGGCGTGTGCCGTTTAGGTATGACTGGGAATGTGGTTGTATTCCCTGAAAAGTTCGAGCAGCTCTTCTTCAGAAAGTCCGTCTTCCTGAATTTCTATGTGGAAGGCGCATTCCGGGCAGGTCAGTCGCGCCATAGGCTGAGCGCAACGTTGGAATAAGGATCCGATGAGGAATATTTTCATCTTGACCGGAGATCCGAATAGGCCGAATGGCAGAGTGCGATGTATATGCCAAGCCGGAGTTCCGCCCCGAGCCCAGAAGATTGAGCCATCGACTCTACAAGCATGTAGAGAAAATGCGATTTCGTCACCAATCTGATTTACGCGTAGAGTAACTGCTCCTTCAGGAACAGTTTCGGTAACTTCTTTCTTCCTTGGAAACCAACGCATCTTTTTTACTCCAGTGTACCAATATGAACATAGCAAAAATCAAAAATTTAGTCAAGATGATTGTTTGACGCCCAACACATAAACAGCTAAAGTAAAAATAATGGCAATCAATGTAGAAAAAAAAATAAAAAAGAATATTAGCGAGATCTCTCGTAGGATGGGCATTAAAGAAAAAGATCTTGTATATAGAGCGCTTCTGCTTTATTTAGAAGGCGCTAAAAAGATACTGGATGCGGAAAAAGAATTTGAGAGCTGGGACGTCTTGAGCGACGAGGCGTTCCGAATGCTGGCGAAACGTCTTCCGTCACGACTATGAGAAGGGGAGAGGTTTGGATTGTAGAAATTTTGGGGGTTGATGGACACGAACAGCGCGGACTCCGTCCGGCTATTTTTATTGCCGATACCCGAACAAGTGTGGCGATTATAGTACCGTGCACCTCCAATATCCAAGCCCTACGTTTCCCCTTTACTCTGCGTCTTGAACCATCGCGTGAGAATGGACTGGAAGTTTCGTCAGTTGCCTTGGTCCTTCAGCTCCGGGCCATTGACAAAAAGCGGCTACATAAGAAAGTTGGTAAAATAGACGAGGCAACCTTTAAGGAGTTAAATAAAATGATGAGAGATCTGCTCGCGTTATAGTTTCTACTAATAATATGGATTTAGGAAAAATCAAAAATTTAGTCAGAAGCAAATCTATGGTAATTTATAGGCTTTTATGATAAGATAAAACTATGAAAAAAGGGGAAATGGTAAAAGTTAATACACGGATAGGTACTTTTGACTGCCTATTTGAATCCAATGCACCCCACAAAGGATATACCGTTACGGTCCCTAAACTTAAAGGTGTTGTCACTTTCGGCAAAGATATGAACGAGGCAAAAAAAATGGCACAGGAGGCCATTGAGCTGCATTGCGAATGTTTATTGCAAAGCGGTATGGCGGAAGTAAAAATGCGAAGCAGGAGAATAATCTCCAAGAAAAGAAGTCGCGTATTGGCATAGTTAGCGCATGGGTTTTATACCAATTATTAAAGCCGTGCGTCTTCTGCCGATCTTTATTAGGATCGGCTTTAGAGTTGTGAGGCAGGTAGGAAGCCATGTTCATCTTGAACATATTTTAGATAAACGCAAAAAGGTAACAGTTCCTGTGCATAACAAAGATTTGCCTCCAAAGACTTTACTGTCCATATTAAAACAGGCCGGAATTACCCTGGGTGATTTTTTGAAATTGCTTGGGCGAAAATAAGTCGTCAGCATATCTTCATAAAAATAACGATGGATTTCTCTAAAATAAAAAATTTGGTAAAGTTTCTGCAACACTGTAACACACGTCTTGCCTCTAAAAGAAAAAACGGCTCACTATCTATGGCCGTTCACTAAGTAGGAATTTCCTCTCAAGGCGTTTGTATTTTCTGTGTTCCCATCTATCTCGTAAGTCTTGAAAGATAGAGATTAAGAAGGCGACAGGAAAAATCAGAAATATCAAACAGATTGATATGATCCTTTTGAGATGATTTCTCTCCTCACTGAAGTACCCTATAAAGAGATCTGTCCACACATCATAATAATAATTTTCTCCCTGATTTCTCTGTCTTATAATCCCGTCAAAATCAAGACTCGAAAGAAATATGGTTATCACGATTCCAACAAAACAGCTGATCACAACAAGGGAGATATCCCAGAACATGTTTCTTCCCTTCTGACTTAAGGAACTTCAAGGCATTATACAAGGAGCGAGAAAAGTTTGCAAGGTCAAGCCAAGAGTTTAGTCAAACCCCGCGGCATATTGAATTTTTTTCTGAATTGGCGTACAACAAGAAGCACATGGATTTCTCACGAATCAAAAAAATAATGCAGCAGACGGGGGATAAATTTATTGTGCTCGAAAATGGAGGGCTGGAAATAGTTTTAATGTCTTTTAAAGAGTACGAAAGGTTGGCCGGGGGCCACGCAAAGCAAGAAGTAAAAGAAGATTTGGATCACCGGGACTATCAGGAAGAATTCATGGATCTTGATCCGCGAGGACTTCGGGAGACTGAACTCATTGCCTCGGTCGAGCTGAGCTCGACTCCCGCGCTTACCGAATCCATAGGTCTCCCCGTGCGGCTCGAAGACATACGCTTAGAAGATTTACCTATCTAGTATTGAGCTGGTTGACGGTTATCTCCACTTTTGCTATTATTAGTTTTGTGTATTATTAGTTAAATAAATCCTGCCCTTGACCGTAGAGTATTCAAGAGCGGGGTAAAGCTAAAGTCCGCCCGCAATGGCTTAATCAGCGGGGGAATATATAAAATATGGCTGAAAAATTTGAGCGAAAAAAGCCGCATTTGAACGTGGGAACTATCGGGCACGTCGACCACGGAAAAACAACCTTAACCGCGGCTATCACCAAGATTCTTTCTCTAAAGGGTCTGCCTTCGCGAGTAGAATCAGTTGATCAAATCGACAATGCCCCCGAGGAAAAGGCGCGAGGTATTACTATCGCCCTTCATCACTCGGAATACGAAACCGAGAAGCGCCACTACGCGCACATTGACGCTCCGGGACACGCCGACTACATAAAAAACATGATTACCGGCGCGGCCCAAATGGACGGCGCGATTTTAGTGGTGTCGGCCGCGGACGGTCCGATGCCCCAAACCAGAGAACATATCTTACTTGCCTACCAAGTAGGAGTTCCGGCGATTGTGGTTTTCTTGAATAAATGCGATACGGTGGACGACCCGGAACTTATCGATTTGGTGGAGGCGGAGGTTCGAGAACTTTTGAAGAAATATAATTTTCCCGGAGATGAAATTCCGGTTATTCGCGGTTCGGGTCTTAAAGCTCTTGAAGCGACTTCCATGGATGACCCATGGGCAAAGAAAGTTTCCGAACTTACGGATGCCCTTGATGATTATATTCCTGATCCGGTTCGCGACATAGACAAGCCGTTCCTGATGCCCGTAGAAGACGTATTTTCTATTGAAGGACGAGGAACTGTCGTTACCGGACGGGTTGAGCGAGGCAAGGTGAAAGTAAATGAAGAAATTGAGATTGTAGGTATCCGACCTACGGCCAAGACGATTGTAACCGGTATTGAGATGTTTAATAAATCTCTCGACGAAGGTCTTGCTGGGGATAATGCCGGAATCCTGCTTCGTGGATTGAAGAAAGAAGATGTCGAGCGAGGCCAGGTGATCGTAAAACCGGGCTCTGTCACTCCGCATACTGAATTTGAAAGTGAAATATATATTTTGACTAAAGAAGAAGGCGGACGCCACACACCGTTCTTTGCCGGATATAAGCCTCAATTTTACATCCGCACCACTGACGTAACCGGAGAAGTAACCCTTCCCCAAGGAACGGAAATGGTCATGCCCGGAGATACCATCAAAGTCACCATAAAGCTTATCGTCCCCGTAGCGCTTGAGGAAAAACAAAGATTTGCTATCCGCGAGGGAGGGAAAACAGTGGGTGCGGGAGTAGTAACCAAGATCGTTAAATAAGGAATTATCGATGGCAGCGAAAGTCGCGGAGGAAGTTAAGGCAAAATTGCGGATTAAGGTTCGGGCCTATGACTCGAAGATAATTGACAATTCCGTAAAACAAATTGTGGATACGGCAATCAGGAACGGGGCTGAAGTAATCGGCCCTGTTCCTTTGCCTACGGAGGTTCATAAATACACGGTGAACCGCTCAAGCTTTGTGCACAAAAACGCGCGCGAGCAATACGAGATGCGCGTGCACAAGCGCTTGGTTGATATTATGAATCCAAGTCCAAAGACTATTAATGCTCTTACAAATTTGAATCTTCCGGCCGGAGTGGATATTGAGATAAAAATGTTTTAGAATAAAAATATGACCACTATAACTATACCGCGAGGGTTGATAAAAAAAGATGATTTAGTCATAATCTCAAGGCGGGAATATGAGAAACTTTTTCGTTTTTGGGCCGGCGCCGTAAAAATGACTGCCAGAGAAAAAAAAGTGGTAGAAAGAGGACTGCGCGAGATTAAACAGGGAAAGTTTTTTACCTCCAGAGAATTACGGCATGAGCTGGGATTATAGACTGGCCGATAAAGTGGTCAAGAATCTCAGGCGTTTCCCAAGACACGACCAGAAGCGTATTTTTGAGGCGTTGGAAGAGATGAAAAGGGATCCGTTCCGGGGTGACGTCAAACCGATCCAGGGAGAAGAAAATTTGTATCGTCGACGAATTGGATCCTATAGAATATATTTTCGGCCGATGCTTTCGCGACGCCTTCTTGACATACCAGAAATCGAGCGCAAGCAAAGCAACTAAAAAATTAAAGCAAAAATTAAATAATATGGGAGAAGGAGCTCCAAAACCAGAGCAAGGGTCATATGAAGCTTTCGAAAGCGGCTCTTTTGAAGATGAGCTAAGTTCTGCAAGGGTCAAGATAGAGGGAGTCGAGAACGCAATGACCGGCATTGGGGAGGCAGCAAGAATAGCAAGGGACGTTCAGGGCCTTGGCAAAGTCGCAAAGGAATTTCCAGAATTTAAACATTGGGCGAAACGACGATTGAATGAGATTGCCGCGATAGGAGAAAAAACAAAAAAGGGGGAAAACTTTGACAGCGAAATAAAAGAATGGCATCTTGACGTTGGTGAGGCGGTCATGATGTGGGGGAATCATCCGCGAGAAGCATATTTGAGCGATGATCCTGCTGAAGTCGTCGGTAACTTGCTTAAAATGATTAGCTCACTTGATAAACTCCGTGAAGAAATTGATTCAAAAGAAAGAAGTAGTGCAAGAGGAGTAGAAACAGAAGTACAGGCCGATAGGCAAGATATCGAGTTTATTGAAGATGTTCAAATTCCTTGTTTTCTTATGGACGGAAAGAGAAAAGACCAGGCAAAGCAAAAGATGGAAAATCTTTTCAAAAAATATAAGATAGAACTGCCTGAACAATTGAATCCTTGAATTCTGTTCCCATATATGCTATAAGGGACAGAGTTGAGCGATCCAAAGTCGTTCACTCCCGTTGTCAGGGAGATTGCTTAGTTGCAAGCATGGAATTGAATACTTTCCTCTCACAATAGGAAAATAGAAGAATTCCGTCGGTTATGCGCCGGGGAGCCGGCTTTTTTGTTTGCCCCGTGCCACAACTATAGCTATCACGGCTATAGCTCTCGGGGGCAAGGTTCTAATTTAAATTTAACGCTGTATCAAATCTTAACGGTTGTGGCACGGGGTTGCACTCCATGAAGGCCATTTTAGGTGAAAAAATTGGGATGTCGCAGATTTTTGACAAGGAAGGAAACGTCATCCCGGTGACGCTTGTTCGGGCATTGCCCAATATAGTTATACATGTCAAAACCAAAGAAAAAGACGGGTATGAGGCGGTTCAGGTTGGAGCAGGCGAGCGCCGCGAGAAAAACATCAAAAAGCCGCAACGAGGACATTTCAAGGGTCTTGGCAATTTCCGCCACGTAAAGGAATTTCGTCCTACAGGGGTCGGATCCATGTTGGAACGGGGACAAAAGATTGACGCTTCGGTGTTTCAAGAAGGCGATGTGGTAAAAGTAACAGGCATTTCCAAAGCCAAAGGATTTCAGGGAGTGGTAAAGCGTCACGGATTCCACGGAGCTCCGGCCACGCACGGAACCAAGCACGCTCATCGAGAGCCGGGATCCATCGGCGCTACTTGGCCGCAGCGCGTTATAAAGGGGATGCGCATGGCCGGAAGAATGGGCGGAGTGCAGGTTACGACCAAAGGATTGAAAGTCGCAAAAGTGGATGTAGAAAATAATTTGATTGCCATTAAGGGGGCAGTACCGGGAAAACCAGGAACATTATTGAAAATAATCTCTAATCTCTAATCTCTAAACCGACCGCAGGTCGTCCTGAACGAAGTGAAGGAACTCCAGAGATCCTTCGCTACGCTCAGGATGACTTCCGGTGAAGTCAGTTTGATATTTGAGATTATTTAGAAATTAGAAATTAGAGATTAGAAATATGGAAGTAAAAATATACAACCAATCAGGAAAAGAAACCGGGAAGGTACAATTGCCGGATTCGGTTTTCGGTCTGAAGTGGAACGCGGATCTTGTCCATCAGGTCGTAACTTCTATGGCCGCCAACGAGCGTAAAACCGTTGCCAAGACCAAAGATCGCGCCCAAGTCCGCGGAGGAGGCAAAAAGCCCTGGCGCCAGAAAGGAACCGGAAGAGCGCGGCATGGATCTATACGTTCGCCATTATGGAAAGGTGGAGGAGTTACGCACGGGCCGCTTACCGAAAAAAATTATAAAAAGAAGATCAACAAGTCCATGGCTCGCGCGGCATTGAAGGTAGTTCTTTCGGCCAAAGCTCGCGACAACGAATTAATCATTTTGGATGAATTAAAATTTAAAGACGCAAAGACCAAACTTGCCGCAAAAGTTTTTGAAAATCTTTCTAAAATAAAACAGTACGGAAATTTGAAAAAAGGAAACGGAGTTTTGGTGGCTCTTCCCGGAAACGACTTAACAGTAAAAAGGGCTTTACACAATCTTCCTTTCGTGGGGGTTGACGAGGCGCGAAACCTGAATGCCTATGAGCTTCTCCAATACAGATACATCCTATTTCCTCAAGAAGCGTTAAGCGTATTAAATAAATGATTCGTAAATTCGTAAAAATTCGTACTTCGTAAAGCTATGTCATTTTTAAATAAAATTTTATCAACTAGAAGCCTCGGGAAAAAAATAGAGAAGGAAACTCGTGACAAAGAAGAGCCGAAGGCCGAAAAAGAAGTAGAAAAGACTTTACAAGTCCGCGGTGGTACTTTTGTAGGCGGAGTTCTAAGGGAAGCGCATATAACCGAGAAGGCCGCTCTCCGTGCGGGGACTTATGTGTTTAAGGTTTCTTCCAAAACAAACAAGACCGAAGTGAAAAGAGCCATTGAGTCGCGTTTTGAAGTCAAAGTGGAAAAAGTCAATGTTTTAAATACATTCGGTAAAGAACGAAGGAGAGGCCGACAAATCGGATGGAAACCCGGATTTAAAAAAGCGATGGTTACTCTAAAAGAAGGACAAACTATTGAGGCTCAATAAAAAATCGACTCCGACGTAAAGTCGGAGTCCCGACCTCCGGCGGAGCGTCGGGATAGAAGTTCAGTAATCTATGATCAAGAAATACAAGCCAACAAGTCCGGCAAGGCGCCAAATGGAAGTAGGCGACTGGAAAAATATCGTTACCAGAGGAGAGCCCGAAAAGTCCCTTACTTTTGGGTTTAAAAGGGCAGTAGGTAGAAATCAGTATGGCCGTATTACCACTCGACACAAAGGGGCCGGAGCCAAGCGGCTTTACCGGCAGGTAGATTTTAAATTAGATAAGATAGATGTGCCTGCTCGGGTAACCTCTATTGAGTATGATCCCAATAGAACTACTTTTATTGCCTTATTGACTTTTAAGGACGGAGAAAAAAGATATATTCTTCTACCACAAGGGTTAAAAATCGGAAACGAAGTGCTAATTTCAGAAAATGCCCCGCTTGGTCCGGGGAATAGATTGCCGCTTCGCAAAATTCCCGTAGGGACCACAGTACACAATATTGAACTTGAGCGGAAACATGGGGCGCAGTTAGTGCGATCTGCCGGATCGGGCGCGATAGTAATTGCCCAAGAAGGAGATTATACTAACCTACAACTTCCGTCCAAAGAAATTCGCAAAGTGCGCTCGGAGAATTGGGCCTCTATCGGCGCGCTTTCCAATCAAGAACACATGTTTATGACTATTGGGAAAGCAGGTAGAGCGCGGCATATGGGTATTCGACCTTCGGTTCGAGGGACCGCCATGAATCCCCGCGACCATCCGCATGGCGGCGGAGAAGGAAGAACACTAGTTGGACGCAGACGAGGTCCCGCGACTCCGTGGGGCAAGCCCGCTCGTGGAGTTAAAACCAGAAAGAGAAAGAAAAAGTCCAGTAAACTTATATTATCCCGACGCAAAAAGTAAACAGCTACAATGCCACGATCACTAAAAAAGGGTCCATATATTCATCCTTCGGTTTTGAAACATATGTCTAGAGTTACTCCCGGATCAAAGACGGTTATCAAAACCTGGGCGCGGAGTTCGACGATTACACCAGAGATGATCGGATATGTTTTTGGCGTACACAACGGGAAAAGTTTTACAGAAGTTAGAATCAATGAAGATATGGTCGGGCATCACTTGGGCGAATTCTCACCTACCCGCAAATTTATCCGCCATGGAGGAAGAATGCAAAAGGAGATTGAACAAAAAGCCGCGGATGTCGAGCGCGAAAAAGCACAAGGAGAAAAAGCCGTAAAATAAGGGCTTTGTCTAAATTTCTACAACTATGGCAGAAGTAAAAGCACATCTTAACTACTTGCGAATGTCTCCACGAAAAGTGCGACTGATAGCAAACCTTATTAAGGGCATGGGCACGAAACGGGCCGAGTTGGAATTGGAGCACCTTCCCAAACGCGCCGCGCACCCTCTGGCAAAGCTTCTCAAATCGGCTATCGCCAATGCTCGGCACAACTTCCAACTGCCGGAGGATAACCTTTACATAAAGAGCATTCTTGTAAATCAAGGACCGATTTTAAAGCGGTCTATGCCTCGCGCCTTTGGCCGCGCCGCGCCCATACGCAAACGCACGAGTCATGTATCACTAATTCTAGATACACAAAGACCGGCAGAGATCAAAGATAAAAAAGAGCGGATCCGTGCGCCCTTGGTAAGAGATATTACCAAAGAGGATATTAAGGATGAATTTTTTGATGACAAATCAAAAGGCGAGCGGCAAATAGAGAAAGAAAAAACACGAATAAAAACGCCGGATTTCGTAAGAAGAGTATTTAAACGTAAGGTAATATGACCCTTCGACTCCGCTCAGGGCGAGCCTAGAATAAAACTAATTTAAAACCCCACTGCCCTCAAAAAAAGGCTTGTGGTAAGTTTATCGAACTATGACCCATAGAGTCCATCCATACATATTTAGAGTCGGAGTGATTAGGCCGTGGAAATCACGGTGGTTTACCGGTAAAAGTTATCAGAAATATTTGCGGGAAGATACTCTGCTTCGCGAGTGGCTTTCAAAAAGGCTTCGACATACGCATATTGAGGATGCCGAGATAGAACGATCCCCCAATACCATGCAGGTTATTATACGAACTTCTCGTCCCGGAATTCTGATTGGCCGCGGGGGCGAGGGTGCGGAAAAATTAAAGAATGAAATCAAAAGAGAGCTTCAGAAAATCAGCAAACGCTTTAGAGAGTCGGTGGCGGACAAAAAAGAGCTGAAACTTACTATTGAGGAAATTAGATCACCAGAAACGCATGCCGCGATTGCCGCTCAAATGGTGGCCGAAGAATTGGAGAAGCGTATTCCATTTAGGAGGGCTTTGAAACAGATGGTTGAAAAAGTTTCTGCCTCCAAAGAAGTGAAAGGGGTTAAAATTGCGTTTTCGGGCCGGCTTGATGGCGCGGAAATGGCGCGCTACGAGTGGGCTAAAAAAGGAAGGATTCCCCTGCAAACTTTGCGGGCAGATATAGATTATGCGGAAAGGACCGCTTTTACTACCTATGGAACAATCGGAGTTAAAATATGGATTTATAAAGGAGACATTTTTTCCCAAAATGTCTAAATTTCCGAGCATATGGTGAAGAAAATTTAGAAAGATTTTGGAGAACCCCGCCCATAACCTTGTGCAGCACGACCGCAAAACTTCATTGCAGAAAAATTTCTGGCGCAATATAAACAAGGGGAGATGTGCACAAAGTTATGGGCGGGGTGCTCAATGTTGTAAGTAAATATTTACTTCGCATTGAGCTCGTAAATATTTAACAACATTGGCATGCTTCAACCTAAAAAAGTAAAACATCGCAAGTGGCACAAGGGTAGAACTAAGGGAGTTGAAACTCGCGGGACCGAGCTTGCGTTTGGATCTTTTGGTATAAAATCGCTTGAAGCGCGTTGGATTACTTCTAGACAAATTGAGGCGGCTAGACGCGCCATGACAAACTACATTCAGCGGGGAGGAAAGATATGGATAAGAATATTTCCAGACAAACCGGTGACCAAAAAACCGCCGGAGGTAACCTTGGGAGGAGGAAAAGGAGCGGTAGACCACTATGTGGCCGCCATAAAACCCGGTAGGATTCTTTTTGAAATAGATGGAGTTTCGGATGAGATGGCTAATGAGGCCCTACGGCTTGCGGGGCACAAGCTTCCTGTAAAAACTAAAATCATAAGTCGAAGATAAAATAAAAGGGGATTCATCCCACACATAACTTGCACTGGTAAAATTAAAACCCATGAAAAATGATTTAACTAATTGTATAATGTATAATTCGCGTCTCGGACTCGGGGCACGATATTTATTGTGCAAGTTATGTGTGGGATGAAAGGATCCGAATTACGTCAAAAAACGAAAGAGGAGCTAAAAAGCATGCTCCAAGAAAAGAAGGCGAGAGTGGAGGAACTTCGGGCATCTTTAGCGCAGAAAAAAATCAAGAATGTCCGCGAACTTAATACGGAGAGAAAAGATATCGCGAGAATCCTTACAATTTTAAATTCTTAGTATGCGAAAACTTCACGGCACAGTAGTTTCAAATAAGATGACCAAAACCGTTGTGGTCCGGGTGGACCGCTTAAAAAAGCACCCCAAATATCAGAAATACTTCAGAGTTTCCCGGAAATTCAAAGCCCATGATGAAAAAAACGAATACAAAGTCGGCGATGTGGTTGAAATTCAAGAGACAAGGCCGTTGTCCAAAGATAAAAGGTGGCGGGTTGTTAGATTAGTAAAAAGAAATGTCGAGATAAACGGGGAAAAAGAAGGATAGTGTGACAAGGCATTAGGCATCAGGCGCTAGGCACTAGGAACGAATCCTAAATCCTAAAGCCTAAATCCTAAAGCCCTAGGTGATGATTCAAACGAGATCAATGCTAAAAGTTGCTGATAACTCCGGAGCTAAACTTCTCCAGGTTATTAAGGTTCTGGGGGGAACAAGGCGACGTTATGCGGGACTAGGGGATGTTATCGTGGTCTCGGTTAAAGTTGCCGAGCCCCGCAAACCCGTGAAAAAGAAAGACGTAGTACGGGCGGTAGTTGTGCGTTCTCGTGCCCCTACGCGCAGAAAAGATGGATCTTATATCCGTTTTGACGATAACGCCGCGGTTTTGGTGGAAGGAGTTGAGCCAAGAGGCGGGCGCATATTTGGGCCGATCGCGCGTGAACTAAGAGATAAAGGATATACAAAAATAATTTCGTTGGCGAGCGAAGTGGTATGAATCCCACACATAACTTGCACTGGTAAAATTAAAACCCATGAAAAATGATTTAACTAATTGTATAATGTATAATTCGCGTCTCGGACTCGGGGCACGATATTTATTGTGCAAGTTATGTGTGGGATGAAAGTCAAAAAAGGCGACCAAATAAAAATAATTACCGGGAATGACCGGGGGAAAACCGGAAAAGTTTTGGCGGTGTTGCCGGAGTTGGGGAAATTGATAGTCGAGGGGATAAATATAAAGAAGAAACATGTCCGGCCGCGATCTCAGGGAAAAAAAGGAGAGCTAGTGCGAATCCCCGCTCCCGTAAATATGTCAAATGTTATGATTTTTTGCTCCAAGTGCAATAAGCCAGCCAGGATAGGTTATAAAATTGATAATGCGAACAAAATTAGAATTTGTAAAAAATGCGGAAATGAATTTTAGACATTATGGCGAGTTTTGACTTACAAGAAAAAATTGCAAAAGTAACAGTTCCGGGAATGCGGGAAAAGTTTGGCTACAAAAATATAATGTCCGTACCTAAAATAAAGAAAGTGGTGATTAATATCGGGGTTGGAAAGTTTCGCGAAGAGAAGGAAAGAAAAGAAATCGAGCATGCCGTAGCGCTAATTACCGGCCAAAAACCCTCTCCGCGTCCGGCACGTATTGCCATCGCTTCTTTTAAAACTCGCCAGGGACTAATCGTGGGGTATCAGGTAACTTTACGCGGAAAAAGGATGTATGATTTTCTCTCGCGCCTCATCAACGTGGCTCTTCCCAGAACCCGAGATTTTCAAGGTATTGAAATATCGTCTTTTGATAAGGCGGGTAATTTGACATTGGGCATTAAAGAACATATAGTATTTCCGGAGATGATCGGTGAAGACTACCGATTTTTATTTGGGCTTGAAGTTACAATCGTGACCGGCGCTAAATCAAGACAAGAAGGTATTGAATTTTTAAGATTAGTCGGTTTGCCTATTAAAAAGTGATCAGTTGCCAGTAATAAATTATGGCTAAAAAGTCGGTTATCGCCAGAGCAATGAAAACTCCGAAGTTCAAGTCACGCGTGGTGAGACGGTGTTTCCGTTGCGGGAGAAAGAGAGGATACCTTAGAGACTTTGACCTTTGTCGGATTTGCTTCCGGGAGTTGGCTAACAGAGGAGAAATACCCGGTATTAGAAAATCATCATGGTAAGGGCTTTGTCTAAATTTTAGGATGTATAAAATTAGTAAAATTTAAGAACAAAACTGCGAAAATCTTAATTTCGACAAATATGGCAGATCCAATTAGCGATATGTTTATAAGAATAAAGAATGCGCAACTTGCGGGCCATGAGATGGTGGCTTTGCCATATTCAAAGTTCAAGCACGAGATCGCCAAGGTTTTAGATAAGCACGAAATGATTAAGTCTGTTGAACGAAAGGGAAAACGGGTAAGAAAAACTTTGGAGATTGAGCTAAAGCCACTTGAAAGTCAGGTTAGAATTCACGACGTGAAGTTGATCTCCAAACCCAGCAGGCGGTTATATGCGCCGTTAAAAAAAATTCCCAGTTCAAAACACGGAGGTCTTATTTTACTCTCTACCCCCAAAGGAGTGATGTGTGAAGCAGAGGCGCGTAAAACCAAAGCGGGTGGAGAGATATTAGCAGAAGTTTGGTAAAATTATGCCATTCTATTTTAACAATTCAAAGTCTGGCACGAGATACTTGCTGATGGGCTTTAAAAATATAATCGGGCACGCTTGTACCCGACAATTAAAGAGAAAATAAAAGGGTATGTCTAGAATCGGCAAAAAACCAATATTGATACCTTTGGGGGTGAATATAACCGTAACCGGCGGGCGGGTTAGCGTTAAGGGCTCCAAAGGAGAACTCCAACGGGAAATTCACTCGGATATCGCGGTCTCGGTTAAAGACAATGAAGTTTTGCTCTCTCCGGCAAGATCCGGCAAAAAAACTCCAGCTTTGTGGGGCCTTTCAAGATCTCTGGTTGCAAACATGGTTTTGGGGGTCAGTGCGGGATTTGAAAAAAAATTAGAATATGAAGGCATCGGCTTCAGGGCAAATCTTGAGGGTGACACTCTGGTTTTCTCTTTGGGCTTTTCGCATCCCGTCCGTTTCCAGGCGCCAAAAGGAATCGCTTTTAAAGTAGAAAAAAACGTTATTACTGTTTCCGGGGCTGATAAAGAGCTTGTGGGAGAGACGGCGGCCCGTATAAGAAATTTAAAGCCGCCGGAGCCGTATAAAGGCAAAGGAATTAGATATCAGGGAGAAGTGATACGCCGCAAGGCCGGCAAGAAAGCGGTCGCCGGAGGATAGGAATCAACTAATTACGAATTTAGGTGTGAATATACGAAAATAAGAACTTGTAAATTAGTAACGATTCGTAATTCGCTGATAAAGCGCTATGAGAAAATTAAATAAACAAGAAAAAAGGAAAAGAAGGCACAAGAGAGTTAGGGTCAAAATTTTTGGTACAGGCGCTCGCCCGCGGCTTTCTGTTTTCCGGTCAAATCGTTTTGTTTGGGCGCAGCTTATTGATGACGAAGAAAGAAAAACTCTTGCTTATGCTTCATCGAAAGAACTCGCCAAAGGGAAAAAGGACAAAGGAATAAAGTCTGCGGAGGAGACCGGAAAGCTTATTGCTAAACGCGCTCATGCGAAAAAAATCGAGAAAGTAGTTTTTGACAGAGGAGGATATAAGTATCATGGACTTATAAAAGCTCTGGCTGACGGCGCGAGAAAAGGAGGACTTAAATTTTAAAAAGGCACTAGGCACTAGGCACTAGGCACTAGGAACGATTTTCCTAAAGCCTAAAGCCTAAAGCCTAAAGCCTAGTTATGTGGCCAGACCAAGAGAACATAGAGGATCACGAGAACCCAGAGAAAGATCTGAATTTGATCAAAAGGTTTTGGATATACGAAGAACCGCGCGAGTGGTTGCCGGAGGACGGCGTTTCAGTTTTCGGGCTACGGTGGTTATCGGCAATCGCGCCGGAAAAGTTGGCCTTGGTACCGGAAAGGGTAGTGACGTGGCCTCGGCCGTAGAAAAGGGAGTCAATCAGGCAAAAAAGGGACTGATCATTGTTCCGCTCAATGACCAAAAAACCATTCCGCGTGAAGTGGAGGCGAAATTTTCCGCAGCTCGCGTACGTTTGAAACCGGGTAGAGAAGGGCGGGGGCTTGTCGCCGGAGGACCAGTTCGGGTTATTGCCGACCTTGCCGGTATCAAAAATATTACTTCAAAGATTTTGGGGCGCACCGTAAACAAATTAAATAACGCCAAAGCAACCATGGAGGCGTTAAAGAAACTGAAATCTCTAAATCCTAAACTCTAATCTCTAAATGACTTCACCGGAAGTCATCCTGAGCGTAGTCAAGTCAGACTTGACGCAGTGAAGGATCTCTGGAGTTCCTTCACTTCGTTCAGGACGACCTGCGGTCGGTTTAGAGATTAGAAATTAGAGCTTAGAGATTTACTAATATGCAACTACATCAACTAAAACCATTCCACAAACAGAGACGCGGCCAAAGAATCGGCCGGGGAGGGAAACGTGGCACGACTGCCGGCCGCGGAACCAAGGGCCAAAAAGCGCGCGCCGGCCATAAGATCAGGCCGATGGAGCGCGAAATTCTTAAAAGAATCCCTAAACTTCGCGGATATAAATTTAAGTCATTCCGGACAAAACCCGAGGTAGTGAATCTCTCGTCTATAAATGAAAAATTTAGTATCGGCGAAGTCGTATCTCCCAAAACTTTGCATACGGCGGGATTAGTCCGTAAAGTAAAAGGAGAACTGCCAAAGGTTAAAATTCTAGGAGACGGAGAACTTAAAAAAAAGCTCACTTTTAAAGATGTAAAATTTTCGCGCTCGGCTCTGGCCAAAATCTCCGCTAGTAAACCCTAGTTATTTATGTTTAGGAAACTTGTCTTACTTTTTACTATTCCCGACCTCCGGAAAAAAGTACTTTTTATTTTGGGTATTTTGGCAGTTTTTCGTATTGCCGCCTCTATCCCCGTGCCGGGAGTGGATCCAAACCAGCTTAAATCATTTCTTGCCGGAAACCAGTTTTTTGGGCTTTTAAATATCTTTTCTGGAGGAGTGCTTGACAATCTTTCCATAGTAATGCTGGGAGTCGGACCCTACATCACCGCTTCGATCATCATGCAGCTTTTGACCATGATTTTTCCGCGCCTCAAAGAGATGTATCAAGAAGAAGGGGAGGCGGGAAGAATGAAATTTAATCAATACTCGCGCTATCTCACGGTACCCTTGGCCCTTTTGCAATCGTACGGTCTATTGGTGCTTCTGGTCAGACAGCAGGTTATTCCTTCCTTGTCCCTGACCGGCTTTCTATTTAATATGATTATTGCCACCGCGGGGACCCTGTTTTTGATGTGGCTCGGGGAGCTCATTACTGAAAAAGGCATTGGCAATGGCATCTCTCTGCTTATTTTCGGCGGTATAGTATCCGGATTGCCTGTCTCCATTAGGCAGGAGTTTTTCAATTTCAGCCCGGAGCGTATACCGATAATTCTCGCTTTTATTGCCATGGGCCTCGTTGTTATCGCGGGAGTAGTGACCATTACCGAGGGACAGCGCAATGTCCCCGTATCTTACGCCAAACGCATTCGAGGTATGAAAATGTATGGGGGAGTCTCTACACATTTGCCGCTTCGGGTTAATCAAGCGGGGGTGATCCCGATTATCTTTGCGATTTCCATTATTCTTTTTCCCGGACTTATCGGCAGTTTTCTCGCGGGAGTTCCCAATGCCGTCGTGCAGGAGATTTCCCGTTTTCTCATCCAGATTTTTAATAATCAATGGTTTTATGGAGCAGTTTATTTCTTCCTAGTTTTTGCTTTCACTTACTTCTACACGGCAGTAACTTTTGACCCGCAGGCCATTGCCGACAACGTGCAAAAGCAGGGAGGATTTATTTTGGGTATTCGCCCGGGACGGCCTACCGCAGAATTTCTTTCTAAAATTCTAAATCGCATCACTTTGGCGGGAGCGGCTTTTCTAGGGGCGATAGCCGTCTTGCCCCTTCTAGTCCAAGGAGCGCTTGGCATACAAGCTTTAACAATTGGGGGCACTTCATTGCTCATCGTGGTATCCGTGGTGCTCGAGACTATAAAACAGATTAATGCCCAATTGGTAATGAGGGAATATGAGAACATCTAACCGGATTAGTATTATTGTTCTCGGCCGTTCCGGATCGGGTAAGGGTACGCAGGCGCGATTTATTTTGCAACGGTTGAGAAAACAAGGAGTGGATCATTTGGAAACTGGGCGTTATTTAAGGGAGATTTTAAAAAAATATAAAAATTCCACTACCGCTCTTGCGAAAGTTGCCATGGCTAGCGGACGGCTTTTCCCCGACTGGTTTGCCGCTTATTGCATTTTGAAAGAGATTATAGAAAAAGGGACCGCAGATAAACATTGGGTTTTTGATGGCGCTCCCCGTTCCGTATGGCAGGCCAAACTTATTGATGACCTGGCCTCCTGGCATTATCGTCCTCTTCCTATCGCGATACATGTCGACGTCAGTGAAAAGGAAGCATTCAGGAGGTTGTTTTTGCGCGCTCGAGGCGATGACCATAGGCATTCTATAAAAAATAGAATGAAATTTTTTGCCAAAAATGTAATTCCTACCGTCAACTACTACAAGTCTCACAAACGGCTAATTTTGATAAACGGAGAACAGCCGGTAGAAAAAGTAAGGGCGGATATTGCAATAGCCCTTGCCAAATTTTTAAGGAAATAGATGTCTCTTATAAAAACTAAAAAAGAGATTGAGGTCTTGCGGGAAGGTGGGCGCTATCTCGCCAAAATTCTTGCGAGTATTGTCCGGGAGGCAAAGCTCGGTATTTCTACATACGATCTGGATAAATTCGGAGAAGCACTAATTATAAAATCAGGAGGAACTCCTTCGTTTAAGGGTTACAAAATAAAGGAGACAAGAGTTCCTTATCCCTGTAGTCTTTGCGCCTCAATCAATGACGAAGTGGTACATGCCATACCTAATAAGGACAGAGTTTTAAAAGAAGGAGATATTATTGGCCTTGATATTGGAATGAAGTGGCCCAAAGAAGATGGCCTTTATACCGACATGGCCGTAACCGTCGGTATAGGTAAAATATCTCCGGAAGCAGCGCGGCTCATCCAAGATACTAAAGAAGCCCTGGAGATAGGGATAAAAATTGTTAAGCCGGGTGTAAGAGTCGGTGATATAGGATTTGCCGTGCAGACCTCTCTTGAAAAATACGGTTTTGGTATAATCCGCGACCTTGCAGGGCACGGTGTCGGGCATGAAGTGCATGAACCCCCGCTTATTCCAAACTTCGGCAGGCCGGGTACGGGTGCCGAAATTCTCGAAGGCATGGTGATTGCCATTGAACCCATGGCGACTCTCGGCGGGTGGAAGGTGGACCTGGACGATGACGAATGGACTTTTCGTACCGCCGACGGAAGTTTGGCCGCGCATTTTGAACATACGATTGCCGTCACGAAAGATGGAGCGGAAGTTCTTACGATGCTATAATTGGTAGCGAGGGAGATATGAAAGTTGATACTTTCATATCAACCGAGCGAACCAATTATACAAAGTATAATTTAGAATATGAAGTCCCGTTAGAAGCCGCGATCGCGTAAAGCACAAAACTTTCTATATGAGAAAAAATCAAACAATTATCTTTAAATTAATTCTGTGGGTCTCCAATGACTGCGACCTGCTTCTAACGGGATGAAATATCTTGGCATAGACTATGGTGAGAAGAGAGTCGGCATTGCCATTTCCGACGATGAAGGTAAAATTGCTTTTCCACGCCAAACTTTGGCGGCCAAAGACGCTATCAAGGAAATGAAATCACTGGTCAAAGAAGAATCGGTTGGAAAAATTATAATCGGCCTTCCGCTTTCTCTGGGAAATAAGGAAACAGAGCAGACCAGAATAGTACGCAAATTCGCCGGGAAACTTCATACATCGCTCGCAATTCCGGTAGAGTTTGAAAACGAAGTATTTACCACCCGCATGGCCAAAACTTCGGGGGTGAAAAAAGAAAATGCCGACGCCGTTGCCGCAGCAATTATTTTGCAAACCTTTCTGGATAAAAAGAAGGAATAATATTTATGTATCCCACACATAACTTGCACTGGGAAATAAAAATGACTATGAAATATATTAAAAATAACTACACAACAAATAACGCAATCCTTACAAAAGGAGTGCGTTATGTATTGTGCAAGTTATGTGTGGGATGAATTTATCCTGGATAATTCCTACATATAAAGAAGAAGGGGGGATTGAAGGATCAATTCGCGCCGTTGACGCCTACCTTAAGTCCAAAAACTTTCCCAAAGGATACGAAATCATTGTTGTGGATTCATCTTCTCCGGATCGCACCGGCCAAATAGTTAAGAATCTTCAATCAGAGTTTCCGGCGCTTAAATTTATCTCGGTAATAAATAAAGGCAAGGGCTGGGGAGTAAAGCAGGCGATGTCGCAGGCGGTCGGGGAAATCCGCGCTTTTGCCGATGCGGATAACTCGGTTTCTCCGGAGCAAGCTGAGAAATTTATTCCTCTGGTTTGTGACGGGTCTTCTAATCCCTGTTTTGATATTGTGATCGGATCCATTGAAATTCCGGGGGCGGTGATTCAGGAAAATGCCCAGTGGTATCGCCGGATTTTGGGGAAATTAGCTAAATATCTGATAAGAGCCGTTTCCGGTCTTTGGGAAGTTCATGACAGTCAAAGAGGTTTTAAGTTTTTTTCGAAGCGCGCGGCCGAAGCTATTTTCCCAAAACAAACGCTCGTTAGCTGGGGTTTTGATTTTGAAATTTTGCTTATTGGCAAGCGCCAGGGACTTAATATTAAGGAAGTGCCGGTTATTTGGATAAACCCAGCCGGATCCAGGGTGGGATTAAGCGCGTATGTGACCACGCTTATTGAACTCTTCAGGATAAAATGGAATGATATAAGAGGGGTATATAGGTAGTTTCGGTGCTTACGGTTCCCTCGGCATATCGCCAAGAAAAGACGCTCGTCATATCTTTAAATCTTTAAATATGATTATACCTGCCTCGCTCAGTGCGGAGTCCGCTTTGAATCTTTAAACTTTTAAATTACTTCCCACCTCAACGTCCTCCGCAATGCTTTTCTCAGCGACATGTCCTCGACCATAAGCACCCAACTTTTATTTTAGGGAAGAAGAAGTTATTATAAGGTAATGAAAAATATATCGGAGTTGCGCCAGGACTTGGTTTCCGGCGACTGGGTAGTTATTGCGACGGGTAGAGCCAAACGTCCGCATGACTTTGCGAAAGAGCCAAGGCCGATTTTTAGCCAACCCAAAAGTTTGTGTCCATTTGAAGTGCTTCACAAAAACACACTGGTTTCATATTCCCTTGATGGAAAGAGGAAAGGAGGAAGTTGGTGGGTGGAAGTTATTCCTAATAAATTTCCGGCTTTTGGACGCGGAGAGTGTCAAATAATTCGCTCCAAAGGCCCGTATCACTGGAGTGACGGAGTAGGATTTCACGAAGTAGTGGTTACCAGTGACCACGAGCGATCTCTTGCTCAAATGAGTGGTCCGGAGGCAGAACTTATTGTCCGCTCTTATCAAGATCGTTTCCTTGCTTTGCGAGACGAGGGATGTGTTGAATATATCTCTATATTTCACAATCACGGAGCGGCTGCCGGAGCCAGTCTTTCCCATCCCCATTCGCAGATTATCGCCTTGCCGGTTATTCCTCCGGATGTGGTCCAAAGTGTTGAGGGGTCCTCTCGTTATTTTCATAAAAATAAAGCTTGCGCTCACTGCACGCTCCTGAAGTACGAATTACGCGCCAAAGATCGCATTGTTTTTGAAAATGAACGTTTCGTTGTTCTTGCGCCGTTTGCCTCCAAAACTGCTTTTGAGTTAAGATTATATCCCAAGCGGCATGCCGCGCACTTTGCGGATATGGACTTTTCAGAACGTCTGTTTTTTGCCAATGCCCTGCGGATGGCTCTCGCCAAAATTTTTAAGGGGCTCAAAAATCCTGATTATAATTTTTTTCTGCACACAGCACCGGTTGGAAGCAGGTGGAAAGACGGTCATTATCACTGGCATTTTGAGATTTTGCCCAAAACGGCTATATGGGCCGGCTTTGAAATAGGGACTGGCATTGAGATATCCACGATTGCTCCGGAAACCGCAGCAGAGTTTTTAAGAAAAATTAAGGTCTAATATGGCAAAACCTCTTATTGTCGCCAACTGGAAAATGAATCCAGACTCTCCGGAAAGAGCCGGTCTTTTAGCAAAAAAAATTGAATCACGCATCTCCGGAAGAAAGACCGAGGTTGTTATCGCCCCTCCATTTCTATTTCTCGGGTCGGTCAGCAAGGCCTTAAAGAAGGCAAAACTCGGGGCACAGGACGCGTTTTGGGCCGATGTCGGCCCATATACAGGAGAAGTATCTTGGCATCAGTTAAAGCATTTTGGCGTGAAGTATGTGATCATCGGACACTCCGAGCGAAGAATTAATTTGGGTGAGACGGATGAGATGGTAAACAAAAAAATAAAGGCGGCTCTTGAAAACGGCATGTATCCGATCCTTTGCGTGGGGGAGAGGGAAAGGGCCGGTAATGAAATACCTTCAATCGTAGGAGAGCAATTGAAGTTTGCCTTGAAGGGAGTTGGGAAAGGTCAGCTCAAAAATCTTATTGTCGCCTATGAACCGGTTTGGGCGATAAGTACTCAAGCCGGAGCCCGACCCGATACTCCTGATAATGCTTTTCGGGCCGCGCTTTTCATAAGAAAAATTATTGCTTCGCTTTTTGACCGGAAAACAGGAGAAAAAATAAGGATAATTTACGGAGGCTCGGTAAATTCAGGTAACATTGTCTCGTTTCTTAAAGAAGGTAGAATGCAAGGTGCGCTGGTGGGAGGAGCGAGTTTGGATTCTAAAAAATTTACGGAAGTTGTGCGTTTCGCCTCCTTATTGTAAATATTTTGTGGAAGTTTTTTCCTTCACTTATCCGCTATAGCAGATAAGTGAAGGAAAGGGTTTTAATCATTGCTTGTGTATGCTCTTACGGCTCGAAACCAAGCCGGGATGGCTTTTGAAATAGGGAGAATAAAAATAAGGTAGCGAAGTTCTACGATCTGCTTTAGGTACCATCCGATAACCCCTGATAATTTTAAGTAGATTAAATCGGCAATGGCAAATTTTTTCCCTACCGCGAGAATATAAGGGTACTTTTTCAGGGGGTAGAATTTTTTAAGAGGTTTTTTCTTGATCGAAAGAAAAATATTTTGGGAGACCAGTCTTCCCTCGGCCTCAGCCACCGGTATGTTCCAGATAAGCGATTCTCCGGTTTTGGGATTTATAAAAGTTGAATTGTCTCCAATGGCAAATATTTCTCCGTCCCGGTTTTTTAGACGCAGGTATTCGTCAATTTCAAGCGAGCTTTGGGGAGAGTTCTCAAGTCCTAAATTTTTGAAAATCTCTGGACCCTTTACTCCGCCGGTCCAAAAGAGAAGATCAAAGGTTTCCGCGATGCCGTTATCTAGTAACAAGAGACCCGACCTAACCTCTTTTATCCTAAGGCCTGTTTTAGTTTCTATTCCCAGCTTCTTTAGGCGCCTTTTTACTATAGATATTATCCACGGTTCAAATCCCGCCAGAATATCTTCTGCCGCCTCGATCAGGACAAATCGTATTACAAAGCCATTATTGCGTTTCACCCTTTTTCTTAACAATTTTATGAAATTTACAAATTCGGCGACGAGCTCCACTCCGGAGGCGCCTCCTCCGCACACGACTATTTTGACTTCATTTTTTTCATTTACGATTGCCTCGGTGGCGTCTCTCATCTTTACGGCATCCCTAAAGGTTTTTAGGGGTAATCCGTATTCTTTTAACCCGGGAATATCGAAATAGTTTGTCTCGGCCCCCAAAGCCAGAACTAAATATTCATAGGACAGAAAATCTGCCCGAGCGAGGGTTATCTTCTTTCTTTCCATATCCATACCAATGAGTTCATCAGAGACAAAAGAGATCGGCCTTTTGGCGACAATATCCGATATAGAAACCATGGCCGCAAGTTTCAAGTTAGCCATAGAAAACCTGTCGCTGGGAATGGCGGCGATTTCGTAGAGCGCGGGAGTGTATAGATGGCGGTTCTGTTTATTGAGAAGAATCAGACTGTACTCCGGGAACTTTTCGATCCATTTGGACATTTTAAGTGCTGCCGTAATTCCCCCGAAGCCCGCTCCCGCAATAATAATATTTTTCTTTGTTTCTTCTCGCATAGAGATTTACATTCTATCATGAGATAGACTAGAATGGGAAAGATGAGGATTTACCCCCTTAAAGAAGCGCCAATAAAGAAAGGAACGCGAGTGATTGTTCGCGCCGGTTTAGATGTTCCCCTCCAAGGAAAAAAAATTATAGACGCTACTCGCATCCATGAAAATATTTCCACATTGCGTTTTATTCTTAAAAAAGGAGGATCACTCCGGATTATTACCAAAATCGGCAGACCAAAGGGTACATACATAGAATCCCTTTCGGTAAGACCCGTAGCTCGTTATTTGGAGCGCCTTCTTAATAAAAGAGTCGTTGTTATTTCCGACCCCACCGACAAAAAAAGACTGGAAAAGTATAGCCGGTCAAGCGAGGTTATTTTATTTGAAAACATCTATTTTTGGCCCGAAGAGAAAGATAATAGTCATAAATTTGCCATAGATCTTGCCGATTGGGGAGATATTTATGTAAACGAGGCGTTTGCAAGTTCGCACCGTAGAGATACTTCTATTGTCGCTCTTGCGAAGCTTCTGCCTTCTTTTGCCGGTTTACGCTTTGAGAAAGAAATCTCTAATCTGGAAGTAATTTTGCAAAAACCTAAGCGCCCCTTCATTGTTATGCTGGGTGGGATCAAACTTGAAACAAAATTGCCGCTTATAAAGCACTTTATTAAAGAGGCCGATTCGGTGTTGCTTGCCGGCGGAATCGCCAATTCCGTTTTTCGAGCCAGAGGGTTTGAAACCGGTAGGTCAACGACTGATGTTTTGCCGGACAAGAAGTTAGTGGAAAGTAAAAAATTGCGTCTTCCCCTAGATGTAGTTGCTGTCAAATCGGTGCCGTCGCGGTTATTTAGGATTATTTCTCCCGACAGAATAAAAAAAGATGAGCATATCGTAGATATCGGTCCGAGGACCGCTAAAGAGTTCTCTCTGCTCGTGAGAAAGGCCAATACGGTTGTGTGGAACGGCCCGTTGGGACTTACTCCGTATTTTCCCAAAGGCACTAGAGAGTTCGCGAAGAACCTCGTAAAGTCTAAAGCGTTTAGAGTTGTCGGGGGAGGGGATACGGTAGCGGCCCTGCGGGAGTTTGGTATTTCTTTGAACTCGTTCAATCACGTATCTACGGGAGGAGGAGCAATGCTGGAAATGCTCGCGGGCAAGAAGTTGCCGGGGACAGAAGCGCTCAAAAGGTAGAAGTTTGATTTCTTTTATGCGTTACGAAAATGCGGAAAACTTTAAATCGTTATCCGGATATACCATTGATGATATTTGGTATCCTCGGGTCACCAAAATTTTGGAGATAAAGTCAAAACCAGCTCTTGATAATTTTTTTAAAGAGATGGGAAGTTTCGAATCGGCGGAGGACGTAAAAAATAAATCCGCCGCTGAGGGTAGTCTCATACACGAAGTCGTCCAAAAAGTGGCGATAGGGACAGAAGTCGCGATTCCGGAGGAAATCGGCCCCGCGGTTCGGGCTTTTCAGAGCTTTAATAAAGAAAGAAAAATTGTTTTTCATCCCGAATTTATAGAGCGCCAGATTTGGTCCATCCGGCATCGCTATGCCGGGACGGTAGATGCTCTTGTGACGGTTGACGGCAAATTCGGCGTGCTTGACATAAAAACCTCGACCGGTTTTTATCCCGAGTATAATCTGCAGACTGCCGCGTATGTCTCTGCCTTGCAGGAATTTCAGATTAGAAGGTCTCTGGGCCTGCCTAAAGACATTGAAACCAGATGGATTTTGAGAATAAACCAGCATAAGATATGCAAAAAATGCGGGGCTACTTTGCGGGAGAAGGGAGGTAGGAGTAAAATTCGTCTTACCAGATCTCTTTCCTGTGGAGAAGAGCATAAATGGGGAAGTCTGATTGGCGAGGTGGAATTAAGGGAGTTTCCTTATTTTTATAAAGATGTTAGGGCTTTTATGGCCGCTAAGGTTCTTTGGGAGTGGGAAAATGATTATTGGTTAAGGCAGACAGGATATCTTAAGAGCAATAACGGATACGCCCAATATGCCTAAAAAAGAAAAGATAATTATTTTCACCGATGGCGGAGCTCGAGGTAATCCCGGTCCTGCTGCTATTGGCATAGTGATCAAGGATGAGGATGGCCATAATATTAAAAGTTACGGGGAAGCAATAGGGGAGACAACTAATAATGAAGCAGAGTATAGGGCGGTAGTTTCCGCTCTGCAGAAAGTAAAAGCGCTTCTCGGAAAAGAAAAAATTAAAAATATCACCCTTGAAGTTAATATGGACAGCGAGCTTGTTAAAAAGCAATTGAACGGGGAGTACAAAATAGAGGAAGAGCGGCTGTTCCCGTTTTTCATCAAAATCTGGAATCTACGAATGGATTTCGGAGAAATATCTTTTCGTCACATATCTCGAGAAAAAAATAAAGAGGCGGATAGGTTGGTAAATGAATCCTTGGATAAAGATCAAAAGTCCTTGTTTTAAAAAAGCAGCCGTATGGCTGCTTTTCAAGTCTTTGATATATCTGTAAGCCGAATTCTG
The DNA here is from genome assembly GCA_964373875.1 of uncultured Candidatus Saccharibacteria bacterium. Classification (GTDB taxonomy): domain Bacteria; phylum Patescibacteriota; class Minisyncoccia; order Sungbacterales; family HO2-52-23; genus CAYJWH01. The sequence goes on from CAYJWH010000001.1 coordinate 65,533, forward strand.
TCCCCACCCAGTTTTACTTCAGAGCTCGTCCTCAACGATGTGTTGATTAAGTACAAAGTTTTTCTATATAATGTCTAACTTTGATGTAAAACTGGATAGGGAGTGATCATCTGTCTGGGCCTGGGATTGCTCGCCAAGCTCATTGCCCCGCCCAAGTTTTGCTTTGCAAAATTTAGGCGGGTTGCACCGGATAGGAGTTTTTCCCCACGCGTTGTTGCCAGCGCGTGCTGTGAGCTTTTACCTCACTCTTTTCACCCTTACCTCCTCCCCCATCTTTTATTCGCACTAATCTACAAAGAGAAATTCAGGCATTTGACCCAAATCTTTCACAAGTAAATTTTTTGACTAAAAAGGCGGGGGCGATCGGCGGTATAGTCTCTGTGACACCTCCGACGCACTATCAAAATTTGACAATGAAGTCGGAGCTCCGATCCATGCGCTTTGCGCAGGCGTCGGAGTTTCCCGGTCACGGCGGCCGTTAGCCGCTATCGCTAATAGCTATCTAATGATAACTAATGGTGTTCGGACTTTCCTCCCCTCAAAGATATGAGGAGCGATCACTCAATATATCAAAGTACAACAACATTGTACTAAAGTATTTGAAAAAACGCAAGTACAATCTAAACTTGCTATAGCAAGTTTAGATTGTATATAATAGAGGAATGACAAAATACGAAAGAGGACGATTGGCGCTAAAGATACTATATTTTATTTCCGCAGGGGTAGCGATACCTGCTGTTCTGGTTGCTCCAAATATGGCCCAAGTCCTATTCCCCCTTCTAAAAAAGTTTGCTAGGAAGATAGACAGCAGGCCACACGTACTAAGGAAATCACTTGTAGCACTTAAGAAAAATAGGTTTTTACAACTAGAAAAGAGGGGAGAGGAACATGTATTGGTTCTTACCGAAAGAGGTCGGAAGAGAATCATAAGTGGAAAAATAGAAGATATTAAAATTTCCAGACCCAAATATTGGGACAAAAGATGGAGGATGGTTTTATTTGATATTCCCGAACAGCACAAGAAAGCTAGGGAAGCAATTCGAGAGAAGCTCAGAGATTTAGGTTTCTATCATCTCCAGAAAAGCTGTTTTGTATATCCATTTGAGTGCCGGGACGAAATAGATTTTGTATCGGAATTCTTCAACATCTCCGAACATGTAAATTACGTTGTTGCGGAATCACTAGACGGAGAGAAAGAGTTAAAGCGTTTTTTTAATCTATAAACATTATCTAAAAATGCTATAGCATGTATAGATAATATAGTATACTGAAAATTAAAATAGTCCGTTGTTAAGCGGACTATTTTAATGCGGGCTATTTTGAGTTTAGAGATTTATATCACCGAGATGTCTATTTTCCTTCCCTTGTGTTTATTTTTTGAATTTTCAATTCTTCTGGTAAAGGACTGCAGTTGATCGGCGCGGTAGACTCGATAATTGTTTACCGGATGGCGATAGGCGACGAGCACTCCTTTTTTGTCCCAATTCCGGAGAGTTAAGACGGAAACTTTTAACGCTTTTGCCGCTTCCTTTATAGATAGATATTTTGCTTCCATACGCTGATTTTGATTTATTTGAAAATCTGTCAATAGATAAAGGCCTCTTTTTGCCGAAAATACTTCAAAAATCCAGTTGCCCGGTGTCTGGTCCAAACCTTGATAAACCTTGATAGCGACCCCCTCAATTTTATTAACCTTTATTAAGGTTTAGTAAGGTTTATATACCTTTCTACCTACTAGTGCCATTATCGTTCTTTTACATACTACTAAGCAAGCGCGTAGTTATCCACAGCTTTGAGTCAAAAAAGCGAAAGTGGGTTGTATTATAAAAGCAAGTTAAAAATCGTATATCCGATAAATAAACCGATACGATATCGGAGCGAGAAATAGAGCTAAATTCGCAGACGGATGATCTCTGAAGAATCTCAAAAATTTATACCTCTTTCTGAAGCCGCGAAGGGAACTCCGTACTCACAGGAGTATTTAAGCTTGCTTGTTCGCAAAGGAAAAATATCCGGAACAAAGCTTGGCCGGAACTGGTTTACCACCAAAGCGGCGGTGGGGGAATATATTCTGTGGCAGAAGCAATTGCTTGAGGAGGAAATGGCTCGACGGAGTCCAACCCGAGCAGAGGACAAAATTGATTATCCGATATTGGACGATACCATATCGGATCGAAAAATCGCTGACGATATAGTCGTAGAAAATCTAGAATTGCCAGATTTGGAAATTTTAAAGATTGGGGTTTCTACGGCAAATAGGATATTCAAGGAAGGGGCGGTCGTGGTCGTTGTATTTGCGTTATTTTTCTCCTTCGGGGTTTGGGGGATGAATTTATACGAATCCGGCGGGAGGTCGGACCTCTTGGCCGTTGAGGTCCGACCTCAACTCCGGAAGGTATTTGCGGAAGTTGTCCCTAGGCTGACTTCAGTCAGCCGGGATTCTGGCCTTTTAATCCTAGGGACCGGAACCGAAATTCCTTTGCTTGATAAAATTTTGGAGAGGGCAATAATTTTGTACGATGTTTTTCTTGATCGGCTCGAACGAGGCACGAAAAAAGTTGCTTCACAATTTTTCAAAGCACAAAACACAAAAACACAAATCGCAAACAAAACACAAGACCCAGACACGGCAGAAATTAAAACTGGAGAAGAATCTGCGAAAGCGCTCGCTCGTCTGCAAACAGAGGTTGAGGAGGAAATCAAGAAATCAAATGTAGAGGTCAAACCTCTGCCACAGGTGCCGTCTGAGGTTAGACCCCGAGTAGCTACGGAAACGATAAAAGAAATTCTTATTCCCGCGGATCTTGCTCAAGTAAAATCCGATATTCTTTTCAATGCTGAAAACGCGAATAAGACCATCCGCGAACGTTTTGATAAAGCCCTTGAAGAAATCCGTACCTCGCTTTCCCGCACCACTTTCACCGCCGATTCCGGTATCAGAATGGTTACTCTTTCACAAAAAATAGATTCTCTCTCCGGAACTTCTCTCGCAAACATTTCTGTCTCCGGAGTATCCGGCCTCACCGACTCCGATATCCCCGACGCCATTACGATATCCGGATCCCAGTCTTTGTCTTCGCTCTCTCTCACCGGCACCCT
>CAYJWH010000002.1:0-44640 GCA_964373875.1 uncultured Candidatus Saccharibacteria bacterium
TTTTAAAAAAACCACCGGTGGCTAGGTCCGATTAAAATCGGACCGCCATCCCGGCTCGGCCTAGGGAGATCCCTGCCGCCAAAGGCGGCTTAGGGACATAATATTTAAAAATGCAAAACCATATCGGCTACGCCCATTGACGTCTTACCTCTAACGGGGTAAAAATAAATATAAATTTTCCGAAAGTATCAAACTAATGATTTAAAAGTAACAAATACCACGCTATAGCTTGGTATTTGTGCCAAGGATAAACTTAACCGTATGTTAGGAATTAACAAGCACTACCACCTCGCTTTCGGGCCGGACTTCCAATATACCTGAGCTGAGTTTTACTTCAGTTTTTTGGTTTTTTTCATCTACTATCTCTACTGCTGGGCCGTTCAGGGTGGAAATCAATGGAAGGTGTCCATCAAGCACGGTAATCTCGCCTACAGTAGTTTTTGCGGTGAGTTTCTCGATTTCTCCTTCAAACAAGGTTTTATTTATAGAATAAATAGAAAGTTTCAAAGTTTAAAAATTTAAAAGTTTAAACAACTTCCTCAATCCCCCCTTTCATATAAAACACATCCTCGGACTTGGAGTCGTGCTTTCCTTCAAGAATTTCCTTAAATCCTTTTATAGTGTCCTCTAGTTTTACGAATTTGCCGGAGCGGCCGGTGAAAGTTTCAGCGACAAAGAAGGGCTGAGAGAGAAATCTCTGGATTTTGCGCGCGCGGGCCACAGTTAGTTTGTCCTCCTCCGAAAGTTCTTCCATACCAAGAATGCTGATAATATCCTGGAGCTCATTGTATCGCTGAAGAACACGCTGTACTTCTCGAGCCACCTGATAATGCTCCGAGCTTACAATTTTGGGATCAAGGGCTGAAGAAGTAGAAGCTAAAGGATCTACTGCCGGATAAATTCCAAGCTCGGTTAAAGCGCGAGAAAGAACGATGGTGGAGTCCAAGTGGCTAAAAGTAGTGGCCGGCGCGGGGTCAGTGATGTCGTCCGCCGGAACATAAATTGCCTGTACGGATGTGACCGAACCTTTTTTTGTAGAAGTAATACGCTCCTGCAGTTGGCCCATTTCGCTCGCAAGGGTTGGCTGATACCCGACCGCGGATGGCATACGGCCAAGAAGGGCCGATACCTCGGATCCGGCTTGCGAGAAACGGAAAATATTGTCAATAAATAACAAAACGTCTTTTGATTCCTCGTCCCGGAAATATTCGGCCATGGTAAGCGCGGATAGAGCCACCCGCAGGCGCGCGCCGGGAACTTCATTCATCTGTCCGAAAACCAGAGCGGTTTTATTGATGACTCCCGACTCCTGCATTTCGCGATAGAGATCATTTCCTTCGCGAGTTCGCTCTCCCACTCCGGCAAAGACTGAAGCGCCTCCGGCCTCTTCGGCGACATTTCGAATAAGTTCGGTCAAAAGCACGGTCTTGCCTACTCCTGCTCCTCCGAAAAGACCTATCTTACCTCCTTTAATAAAGGGGGCCATAAGGTCAATAACTTTAATTCCGGTTTCAAAAACCTCGGTTTTGGTGGATTGGTCGGTGAAGGGCGGGGCTTTTCTATGGATCGGCCAATAAGTTGAAAATTTCGCGTCCTCCGGTCTGTCAATCGGATTTCCCAAAACATTAAAAAGGCGCCCCAGCACTTCTTTGCCGACCGGTACCTCAATCGGCTTGCCGGTATTCTCAACTTCCATGCCGCGCGTAAGACCGTCCGTGGGTGAGAGCGAAATTGTCCGCACCCGATTTGATCCTAAGTGGCGCGCTACTTCCAGCACAACGTCATTCTGAGTCGAAGACGAAGAATCTTTATGAGATCCTTCGCGTTGCTCAGGATGACGAACGGTGAGCATGTCGTAAATTGCCGGAAGTTTTCCCTGCCCCGTATCGTACTTGCTCTGGTGCGGGGCTTCCTCAAATTCTACGTCGACAACCGGGCCTATAATCTGTACTACTTTGCCTTTTTGCATAATTTATTTTCTATACTCTACCCCCTTTTAAATCTTCCAAAAGCGATAGGTAGTATTTCGCGATAGAGCAGTCTCCTTCAAAATCTTCTCCCCTCATATTTTTCTTGTCCTCTTCTTCCACGCTACTTCCAATCAATGTATGATAAACAAGGTAGTTCCGGCAATCCGGATATTGTTTTTTAAGCCGTGCCGCAAGATCAAGCATTCGGTCATAAATTTTAAACTTAAGCTCCGCGCCGCTCCCTCTCGTAAGTTCCCTCAGTTCCAGCTTTAACTTCTCCACTTGGATGGCGGCGGACTCACCGGAAGGAGTTTTTTTGCTTGAATTTCCCGACATGTCAGTTTTCTATGGATTCTTTACCGGCGGTAATCTCTACAAGCTCTCTCGTAATATTGGCTTGGCGCGCTTTATTATATACAAGCGTCAAATCAGTAATCAATTCTTTGGCATTATCCGAAGCGCTTTTCATGGCAATCATTCTTGCCGAATGCTCGGAAGCGTTAGATTCAAGAATTAAATGATGAATATGCATTCGCAGAAGCTGGGGCACTAGCACTTCCAGAATTTCCGCGGGACTTGGCTCAAATTTATACTCGTATTGATAGATATTTTTTATCCGCGATTTTCCTTCGATTGTCGCGAATTTGCCGCGCTCCGGAAGTATGGAAATTACCATATCCCATATCCCCTCCTCGCTCACCGGAAGAATTTTTTTCAAGACTGCTTCCTGCAGAAGTGTCGTACGAAAATTGGTATAAACGGTTTCAACTTCATCAAAAGATTCGTCAAGAAATTTGCCAAGGATAAGATCGGCCACCGGCAAAGTATCTTCCAATTTGCTGTAATCCCCGAATCCCCAGAAACTTTCCAGTATTGGATATCGCTCTTCGTCCGAGGCGGATCCGCCTCGGACGAAGAAATATTCTTTGGCTTTCTTACCCACGGTAACAACAGAAAAAGAAATATCCGCGGATCGCTTTTGCAGGATCCATTGCTCAGCTTTTTTTATGACATTGGCGTTAAATGCTCCCGCAAGTCCTTTATCGGAAGTCACCACAATAAGTAGAGAATTTTTAACGTCTCTTTTTTGTAGAAGCGGAGGAAGTATTGGCATTCGCTTAATCAAATTTTCAAGCATCTCCAGTGAAGCTACCGCAAAAGGTCGGGCGTTCATGGCAAATTCCTGGGCTTTGCGCATTTTGGTTGCGGAAACTACTTCCATCGCTTTAGTGATTTGCGCGGTGCTTTTCGTTGATTTGATCCGTTGTTTGATTGCTTTGGTTGAGGGCATTACAATTTTTTAAAATCTGCCAGTGCCTTTTTCAGAGCTTCTTCAACATCTTGCGGTAATTCGCCGGTTTCGCGGATTTTATCAAGAACTGCTTTTCGATGCATTTTTTCCAGATAATCCAAAAGTTTAGGTGCTTTGGTCTCTATTTCACTAGCGGGCATGTCATCAAGATATCCGTTTGTTCCGGCGTAGATCAAAACTACCTGTTTTTCAAAAGATACAGGAGTAAGTTCCGGCTGTTTTAGAAGTTCGGTAAGAACTTTGCCACGTTCAAGCCGTTTTCTGGTTGATTCATCAAGATCCGAAGCGAATTGGGCAAAAGCGGCAAGCTCTCGATATTGCGCGAGTTCAAGACGCAGGCGTCCCGCGACTTTTTTCATGGCCTTGGTTTGCGCGGCTGAACCCACGCGCGATACCGAGAGTCCGACATTTACCGCCGGCCTGATACCCTGATAAAAAAGTTCCGGCTCAAGATAAATTTGCCCGTCAGTGATGGAAATTACATTGGTAGGAATATATGCCGACACGTCTCCGAGCTGAGTTTCAATAATCGGAAGCGCGGTCAGCGATCCTCCGCCATTTTCTTTATTTAATTTTGCAGCTCGCTCCAAAAGACGAGAATGCAGATAAAAAATGTCCCCGGGATAGGCCTCACGTCCGGGAGGACGACGCAGAAGCAAAGAAAGTTCGCGATAGGCCCAGGCGTGCTTGGAAAGGTCGTCGTAAATCACGAGCGCGTCTTTTCCCTGCGACATAAAATATTCTCCAATGGCTGTCGCCGCGTAGGGCGCTATATACCATAGAGTAGCCGGAATGGACGCGGGGGCGGATACTACTATAGTGTAGTCCATTGCTCCGTGCTCTTTGAGAGTAGCTACTATTTTGGCAACCTTGGATTCTTTTTGGCCAATAGCCACATAAATGCATATAGGAATCCGGCCCTTGTGCTGATCACGGCCTTGATTAATAATCGTGTCAATCACAATAGAAGTTTTTCCAATTTGTCGATCTCCGATTATAAGCTCCCGCTGTCCACGCCCGATCGGAATCATAGAATCTATGGCTTTGATGCCGGTATGCAAGGGGGTGTTTACAGGTTCGCGCGCGGTTACTGAAGGCGCCAGGCGTTCTACCGGAAAATAAACCCGCGGTGAGCTTGTCGAATCCGGTTCTTTTGAATTGGCGGAAAAAATCGGGCCGCGTCCATCTATTGGATTTCCCAAGGGATCCACTACTCTGCCGATCATTTCTTCTCCTACGCGGACAGAAAGCACCCGTCCGGTGGGCTTGACCACGTCTCCCTCTTTTACTTTCAAGTAATCACCGAGGATGATCGCGCCGATCGTGTCTTCCTCAAGATTAAAAGCAATGCCCTGCACGGGGCCAGTATCTCCGCCCGAGGCGGATCCGCCACTGGCGGAAAACTCAAGCATTTCCTGCGAGGCGGCTCCTGCAAGGCCGTAAATTTTGGCAATGCCGTCCCCGACTTCAAGAACATGGCCGATCTTTTCGGCTTTGATTTCCCTTTTGAAACCCTCAATTTCTTTCTTTAAATTTTCAAGTATATAGTCGGGCATTGTTTAAGCATAACAAACAAGAAAATTATAACTCGCCCGATTCTGTTCCGCAAGTCTCTATAAAAGTTACAAATGCCACGCTATAGCATGGCATTTGTAACTAAATAAATAAGCCGCTTTTGCGGCTACTCGTCCCGTTAGAGATTTAAATACCTATTCTCCATTAAATGCATCGGCCGCCTACAAAGACCTCATGAAGCCCCCGATAGAGATTCGGACATTATCTCTAACGGGACTCGTCGTCGGAACCTGATTCCATTGAGTCAACAATTTCACGCATTGAATGGTTTCTTGGGCCTAGACGTTCTTCTGTCCTTTGACAGTCAACGCAAAGAATAGCTGTCGGGACAATCATTAGCCGTTTGGGAGAGATAGGTTCCTCGCAGTCACGACACATTCCATACTTGCCTTCGTCAATCCTAGCGAGGGCTGCCTCTACTTCTTTAATGGCTCGCGCACGAACAGTGAGAAACTCTGTGGTGTTCTCTCCCGAATCCAGTTCGTCAATATCGCTGTCGGTCACGGGCCCTTTCGCGCTTGCCTCACGCAGTTCGCGAGTTCCTTGCCTGACTTTTCCGGTAAGTTCTCGGAGTTTAGCTTCGAGGTCTAGTCGGATCTGCACAATACCCCCCTTATAAGTCCTATTTTGGATAATACTGCTTATGCGGGAAAATACAAGAAGGGCTTTAAAGCCCTTCTTCCCGCAACTTTTCTATGGCTTCTTTTACTTTTTTGCTAATCCTTTTGGGTATATTTACTTTGACTTCAATCAGCAGGTCTCCGCGCCCGTATCCGGAGGCGCTATAAGCTCCCTTGCCGCGAACTCTTAACACATCGCCCGGCTGTGTTCCTTCGGGAATTTTTAAACGGATATTGCCGTCAAGCGTTTCCACTTCTTTGGCTGTACCCAAAATAGCTTCGGTCAAAGGGACTGAAAGTTGCATCACAATATCATCGCCGTGGCGCAGAAATATCTCGTGCGAAAGCACACGGATTTTTATATATAAATCTCCGGGAGCGCTACCGGTTAGCGAGGCCTCGCCCTTGCCTGTCATTTTTAAAATTTCGCCATCGCGTACTCCGCGCGGAACAAAGATCTCCAAATTTTCAGTAGATCGCACGACTCCCTGGCCCCGACATCCCGTACAGAGCGTTTCTGGCCTTTTGCCGGTTCCCACGCAATCCGGACAAGTAGAGACAGCCGTAAAAGAGCCCAAGAAAGTACGCTGTATTTTTTGTACATTGCCTTTTCCTTGGCAGGTTTTGCAGGACGTTTCTTTGGATCCCGGTTCTCCGCCAGAGCCCTTGCAGTGCTCGCACTGGATGAGTTTAGATATATCTACTGTTTCTTTGCCTCCAAAAATTGATTCCTTGAATTGGATGGAAAGTTCGATTCTGATGTCTTTGCCTTTGCGGCCTCTAGTCTTGGCACGGGTACTGCCGCCAAATCCCGTACCCCCAAAAAAATCTTCAAAAACATCGCTAAAATCAAATTCTCCGCCCTCTCCCTCGGATCCAAAATCAAATTTAAATCCACCCGGCCACTCAAAGCCCCCTTGAAACCCGCCACCGCCTCCTGCCCCCTCAAAGACTTGGCCAAATTGATCGTACTGCGACCTCTTGTTGTCGTCCGACAATACTCGATAAGCCTCGTTTACTTCTTTAAAACGCTCCCCATCTCCGCCTTTATCAGGGTGAAATTTATGCGCCAAAGCTCTATAAGCCTTTTTAATCTCTTCCTTGCTAGAGTTGCGGGCAACGCCAAGAGTTTTATAATAATCTTTGTTCATAATGGTACTTTTTTATTTAGTCCTTGGCGGCATTTCTCGCGATCCCAAGGATTTTGTAGTAGTCTTTTGACATTTTTCTAAAAAGTTATCCTTTCGGCCTGAACCTGCACAATATCTCTTTTTAGTATTTTACTCCAAAGGGCGAGCTTAATCAATAAAAAGCTAAAAATGAGCGTTAGGTAATACAGCGGTATGGTAAAGGCCTTGAAGGCAAAAAAGAAAATAACTGCCGAGGCCAGCGGTAAAAAATCCTGATAGGGACCGAGAAGTTCTTTAAATTGCGCTATCGTCGCCCGATAAAATACCTCGGGCGCCTGTTCCCGATTTGGAATTTCAAGTCCCAGCTGTTTTTCAAACACGGGAATGAGCACATCAAATGTCGCCCTCGGCAACAAAATGGCAACTGCCTGTTCTTTATCAATGTTGGCAAGGTAAAAATTGGCCGTAATCAGCGCCGCGCAGGTGAAATAAATATGCAAGCCCGACTTAGCAAATTTAGTAAGACTAAACCCTTGAGAAAGAGAGACTTCCTGTCGGATGCGGTGAATCGCGAAGGCAACCAGAAAAATACAGATAGCGGCGGCTCCAAGTGCGGTGCCGGTAGCCTCAATAAAAAGAAATGGAGCCGTGATACCGGCAAGGAGCAAAATATAGACAAGTCTGGTGTTTTTGATGAGGGCGCCTGAAAGCAGAAAAAGGGAGGCAACGACAATAAGTCCGGCCACCGGCCCGATAAAATTTATATACTGCTTAAATTCTCCTTTGATAATAAGAGGTATTGATTCTTTCCAAAACCAAAATACCGCTATCCCGCCTAGAGCGGTAATGAGAACTAGAATAATTTCTTTAGGATTTATTGTCATCCTCCTTCTTTTCCTCGAAGTCGGCCTCTTTTATATTATCGTCGGCGCCGGCATCTGTCGACGGTGAGCTTGCCTGCCCTGAGCTTGTCGAATGGGTCGAACCACCGGCTTCGTTTTGCGGGGAAGTATTTCCCGCAGACTTATATAATAGCTCCCCGATTTTTTGCAGAGAAGTGGACAACTCATTCGCGGCCTGTTTTATTGCCGCCGCATCCGGTCCATCTTTGGCGTTTTTAAGAGAATTTAATTTGGATTCAATTTCGGTTCTTACTTCTGCCGGAACTTTGTCTCCGGCATCCCGTAGCGCCTTCTCAGTAGTATAAATCATGGTGTCGGCGGTATTTTTAGCTTCGGCCAGTTCCCGATTTTTTCGATCTTCTTCGGCATGCAGTTCCGCGTCTTTTTTCATGCGTTCTATTTCTTCTTTGGAAAGAGATGCGGAGGCCTCAATCCTAACCGACTGCTCTTTGTTAGTTGCTTTGTCCTTCGCCTTCACGGACAAAACTCCGTTTACGTCAATATCAAACGTAACCTCTACTTGCGGCAGGCCGCGAGGCGAGGGAGGAATTCCATCAAGTATAAATCGCGCCAGAGTTTTATTGTGTCCTGCCATTTCGCGCTCGCCCTGCAGGACGTGAATCTCCACCGAAGTTTGGCTATCTGCCGCCGTAGAAAAAATCTGGGTTCGAGCCGTGGGAACAGTCGTGTTTTTTTCAATGACTTTGGTCATAATCCCACCCAAAGTTTCTATGCCAAGCGAAAGAGGGGTTACGTCCAAAAGAAGCACGTCCTTTACCTCACCCTGCAAAATTCCGGCTTGCACCGCCGCGCCAATGGCCACCACCTCGTCAGGATTAATTGATTTATTTGGCTCCTTTCCAAAAAGATCGCGAACGGCATTGACGATGGCGGGCATCCTCGTTTGTCCTCCGACGAGTATTACCTCGTCTATATCGCTCATTTGAAATCCGGAATCTTTGACTACGGTCCTGGTGATTTCTATTGATTTATCAATCATATCGCGTACAAGCTCTTCAAGTTTGGAGCGGGACATACGCATGACCAAGTGTTTTGGCCCGGACGCGTCTGAAGTTATAAACGGGAGATTTATTTCTGTCTCCGGAGTTGTGGATAGTTCATGTTTGGCCCGTTCGGCCGCCTCTTTCAGACGCTGAAGCGCTAAAGTATCTTTAGAAAGGTCTATCGCCTGCTCTTTTTTATATTCCTCAGCAATCCATTTTATGATCCTTTGGTCAAAGTCGTCCCCTCCAAGATGCGTATCGCCTCCAACGGCCTTAACCTCGATGGTATCTTCGGTGACTTCCAGAACCGAGAGATCAAAAGTTCCTCCGCCGAAGTCGTAAACCACAATCTGCTCGTTTTTTTTCTTATTAAAACCATAAGCCAAAGCCGCGGCAGTCGGCTCATTTAATATCCGGCGTACTTTAAGGCCGGCTATTTCTCCGGCCGCTTGCGTCGCTTTTCTTTGAGAATCGTCAAAGTAAGCGGGAACGGTAATTATTACTTCTTCTATTTTTTGTCCCAGTTTTTCTTCGGCATCTTGCTTCAACTTCTGCAAAACCATGGCAGAAATTTCTTCCGGCCGGATTAAGGCATCTCCGAATTTTATTTCCACGCCGCCATTACCCGCCTCCTTCATCTCATAAGGCAGCCAAGACTTGTCGCGCTGTATTTCAGAATCCGAAAATTTACGGCCAATCAGCCGCTTGATAGAAAATAAAGTATTTTTGGGATTCGTGACCGCCTGACGCTTGGCGAGCAGTCCCACTAAACGTTCTCCGGATTTGGAGACCGCGGCAACAGAAGGAGTTGTTCGCGCTCCTTCTTTATTTTCAATAATTTTCGGCTCACCGTGCTCGATCACGGCCATAGCCGAGTTGGTAGTTCCTAGATCAATTCCTAATATTTTTGACATATGTTTGTAGTTGAAATTATATTTTATTTATGTTATACTTTTGATGGTTCTCTTTTGAGAGGTATGCATGATTCAGTTCTACTTGAGAATCCGCAGTTCCTTCGCTACTTTCCTTACCAACAATATCTATTGGCAGAAAGTTTTCGAAAATCTATTTGATGTTGTTGCCTCGGTGTTCATAAATTTTGGAGCATTTGTTATAGCTGCGAAGGTTGCACACTATTCCAGTTTGCTTGCTATTATACTCTTTCTTATCGGCATAACGTCTTTCGGCGCTTTTTTGCACGGACTTATCCGCCTGCTCATTTCCCACCATAAAGCAATAATGGATTTCCACCGACGGTGGAAGAAGCTCAACTGATGAACCCCTAGGGGTTCACTTTTAATTTTGCCAACCTCACTCTTGCCGGTCTCAATACTCGTCCACGAAGTGTATATCCCTTTTGCACTTCTTCGGCTATGGTTCCTTCTTCTTTATCCGATTCGACCTCTCCGATGCTTTCGTGCTTTTCTGGATCAAATTTTTCTCCGGTTTCTACTTTTATTTGCTCAAGCCCCCTTTTCTTCAAAATATCTCCAAATTGAGACCTTATCAACAATACTCCCCGCTCAAGCCCGCCCAAGTTTTGACTTTCAAAATTTAGGTGGGCAAGTTCAAAACTATCGAGCACCGGCAAAATATCTTGAATAAGTCCTGTGGTGACGAATCTGGCCATATCTTCCATCCGTTTCCCTTCGTCGTTTCTGTAATTTATAAAATCCGCTTTGGCCCTCTGCCATCCGTCCAAGTACTCCTTTTTCTCGTCCCCGCATTTTCGGAGGTCGTCTTTTAACTTCTTTAACTTTTTTTGAAGATCCGGCAGTTCTCCCTCCTCATCCGGTATAAGTTCAATATCATCATTCATCATAATTTTCCGAGATTTTCCTAATACTTTTAATAAGCGCGTTATGCTTTGGGTAGTTGGTTCGGCGAGGTCCAACCATGGTCACAAATCCCTGAAAACCCCCGGGGTGATGCCAGGAAGAGACAAACATACTAAATTCCCCCGCCTCTTTAAGCGGATTTTCCCTGCCGATAAATACCTTGTCCTCGAATTCAGAGTCATCGAACATATCTCGAACCGACTCGTCCAAAAGATCGGCAAGCCGCCCAAACATACGCGCTTGTTCAATGTCGTATAACTCCGGTTCATCTAATAGTTTTGCAAATCCCGCCTCGTAAAAAAGCCCGGCCCCGTACCGAGCCCTGCTCCGGTACCGGTGATCCTCCCCTAGCACGCCAACGGCAGTAAATGTATCCGCGATTCCGGCAATAGCTCGGGTAAATTCTTTTACAAAGTCATCTACTTCGTTTATCGCAAAAGCCCTAGTAAGCAATTCCTCATCTTTGCTGGTCAAGTACATTTCAGACAAGAGGTTATCCACAAAAAACCTGTATCCTCGGTCAGTAGGTACACGTCCGGAGGAAGTGTGCGGCTGTTCTAAAAGCCCTAGCTCATCAAGAGCCAGCATCTCATTTCGCAATGTAGCGGGACTCACTTTAAATCCCGACCTAAGCAGATCCTGCGATGCCACCGGGCGGGCGGTTTTAATATGCTCAAGCACGGTTGCCTTAAGCACTGTTTTTTGGCGCTCTTTTAGGACCATGTTCTCTTTATTTTAGGTCATTTAGCACTCTTGTCAATAGAGTGCTAAAGCCAGATCGTCGCAAAATCCTGCTGGGGATTTTGCGACGCTTTCAGAGGCGCATTCCAAGGGAACCGCAAGCAAGTTTCCGTTTGCGCCTAAATTTGGTATATTTAAACAATGCAAATATTCACCGACATTTTCACACTGGCTTTAGCGCTTTTCGCGGTAGCTCGAGGCGCGGGACTTATCATTAAATATATGCCGCCGCTTGCTTTGCTCTTTGGATTGTCCGGATTTCTTACAAGTTTTCTCATAGTCGGAGTAATTTCCGTATTCCCGGAGCTCTCCATCTCCATTATCTCGGCGATTAAAGGAGTGCCGGCATTGGGACTGGGAACTATTTTTGGATCAAATGTGGCTGACCTCACTTTAGTTCTCGGCATTGCCGCGTTATTTGCCGGAAAGGGACTTAGAGTCAGGTCAAACTTTCTCAAAGACGACTTGATACTCATCGCTCCCCTGCTTCTGCCAATAGCTCTCGGCATTGATGGAGAATTTTCAAGAATGGATGGCGCCACTCTGATCACCGCGGGACTGATTGTTTTTTTCTTTTTGTACCAAAGAAACAAGAAAGAACATTTTAAGGATGTCGGCCATTTACGAGGTATGGAACTTTTAAAAGCATTCTCGTTTTTTGTATTTGGCTTGGGAGCGCTTATCGGCGGGGCTTATACTACGGTTATATTCGCGGAAAGAATTTCTAACTTCCTGCTTCTGCCCGAAGTGCTCATGGGAATCTCCTTTGTAACGTTTGGAACGCTTATTCCGGAGCTTATTTTTTCCATAAAAGCCGCTCGCGCCAAAGAGGGCGAGTTGGTTCTTGGCGACATACTTGGAATCGTAATTACCGATATTACCTTAGTTTTGGGAGTAATGTCGTTTTTGAGTCCTTTCTCTTTTGACTCCAAGCTGATATCTTTTGCTGGGTTTGCCATGGTGTTTGCCGCTCTGGTGTCGTTAAGTTTTATGAAATCCGGCCGGATTTTATCCAAAAACGAGGGTGTGATTTTGGTATTTCTGTACATAATATTTTTGTCCATGGCCTTCTCGCTAGAAGGCGGCCTTCTCTAATCTGATTTATGCTAAAACTCTACAATACCCTTACCCGCAAAAAAGAAACTTTTAAACCGATCCATAAGGATTGGGTTGGTTTATATACCTGCGGACCGACGGTTTATAATTATGCTCATATCGGAAATTTGAGAACATATATCTTTGAGGACATACTGCGGCGCACATTAGAATATGCCGGCCACAAAGTAAAACACATAATGAACATTACGGACGTAGGACACCTGACTTCCGATGCCGATGAAGGAGAAGATAAACTGGAAAAAGGAGCAAAGCGTGAGAAAAAGTCCGTATGGGACATTACAAAGTTTTATACAAGAGCTTTTCTTAATGATGTTGAACGCCTAAATATTAAAAGGGCGCATAAGTTAGTTCCGGCTACAAGAGAGATTCAAGAACAAACCAAAGTCATAAGCCGACTTTTTGAAGGCGGATATGCTTACGAAACTGAACAAGCGGTCTATTTTGACGTGACCAAATTCAAAGAATACACAAAACTATCCAAGCAAAAACTTTCTCAAAAGTTAGTTGGGGTGCGGGAAGAAGTGGTTGTGGATCCCAAGAAGCGACACCCCGCGGATTTTGCTTTGTGGTTTAAAATTGTCGGAAGATTCAAAAACCACACTATGCGCTGGCCTTCTCCCTGGGGTATGGGTTTCCCCGGCTGGCACATAGAGTGCTCGGCAATTTCTTCAAAATACCTGGGACAACCCTTTGATATCCATAGCGGCGGAGTAGACCATATAAACGTCCATCACACGAATGAAATTGCCCAATCCGAGGGGGCATATGGCAGGCCTCTCGCCAAGGTTTGGATGCACGGAGAATTTCTGTTGATCAATACCTCCAAAATGGCAAAATCCGGAGAAAATTTTCTTACCTTGAACTTGCTCATAAAAAAGGGGTTTGGTCCGCTTAGCTACCGCTATTTGGTGCTAACCGCGCATTATCGTTCAAAACTAAACTTTACTTGGGAATCGCTTGCGGCCGCGAACCAATCCTTGAACCGGCTTTATGATTTTGTTCGGGAACTTAAGAATCCAAACCTCGCCAAGGCGGACTATAGAGGTTTAGCCTCTATAGTAAAAAGTCAATTTGAGCGGGCCATTTTTGATGATCTCGACACCCCCAAGGCTCTTGCTGCCCTATGGCAGTTTATAAGTGACTATCGAAAAAATCCGGGTAAATTCAATAGCAAAGAAGTTCTTGGCCTTCTCTACAATTTTGATCGGGTACTCGGACTTGGATTAAAAAATATTAAGCTTGAAAAAATTCCCGTAGAAATAAAAAAACTCGCGTCGGAGCGAGAACAAACACGAAAGAGTAAAGATTGGAGTAAGGCAGATAAACTACGAAAGGAAATTGAACTTCAGGGATACGAAATAAAAGATACTCCCGAAGGGCCAAAAATTATGCGGCGCCCCGACAGGTAGAAGACCCGAAGGAGCGCCAAGGTTGTTGCCGGTGGTCAGCCGTCGCCACGCGGCCATTTTTGGTTGTGGGTGAGTGGATCATCCGCTCGCTTGGGCGGTGAGGCCGTAGGCCTCGAGGTGTCCGCTCGCCCCACATCCACCCACTCATCGTTATCGCCGGATGCCGGCCTCGGCGGCTTCTGCTTCGGTTCCGTCAGTAGAGTGATCGCGACGGCCGCGGCGAGAAAAGGAACAACAGCCAAGACAGTCGCCACCATCAGTGAGAGGCCGAAGAGCGGAGACACGGTTACAATCAAAAGGGCGAGAACGGTCAGAAATGCGATGCTCTTCATGTGAACCTCCTTGTCCGAAAGTCGGACTTTTATATAGTACCAGCTTAATTTAATTTAGCAAGTTTGCTATCAATCTTTTTTACTATTGCTTTAAATCGAGCAGAAATTTACACTATTAACATGATGGCGCAGTTTACAGAAAAAAACCAAGATGTCCGCAAACCTCCTCAAGACGTAGAGGCCGAGATTTCCGCCCTTGGTTCCTTGATGCTTGATAAAGACGCGATCTACAGAATCGTGGATTATTTAAGCGCGAAGGACTTTTACAAGCCCGGTCACCATACAATTTACTCGGCCATGCTTGATCTTTGGAATAAACGAGAGCCCATTGATGTCCTAAGCGTTACCAGCCGCTTGCGAGAGCTTGGGAAACTTGAGGAAATCGGAGGGTCAACCTATCTTGCCACCTTGATAAATTCCGTGCCAACGGCAAGCCATGTGGATCACTACGCCGCCATAGTTCGAAAAAAAAGACTGCTCCGCGACCTTATTGATGCATCGCATCATATAGCACAACTTGGTTACAATGAAGCGGAAAATGTGGAGATTTTGCTTGACGAGGCCGAGCAGAAAATTTTTGGTATAGCCAAAGATTCCTTAAGACAAGAATTTTTTGCCGTAAAGGATGCCCTTGAGGAGGCCTGGGAAAGAATAGAGATGATACATCGAGATCGGGATACACTGCGCGGAGTTTCAACCGGCTTTAAAGACCTTGATGATGTGCTTGGAGGATTGCAGCGTTCAAATTTGGTGGTTCTTGCCGCACGGCCCAGCTTGGGGAAAACGTCGCTCGCCCTTGATTTCGCTAGAAATGCCGCGCGCCTTAATCATCCGGTTGGCTTTTTCAGTTTAGAAATGTCAAGAGAAGAACTTGTCGACCGCCTGATCGCGGCCGAAGCTGGCGTGGATCTTTGGCGGCTCCGCACCGGGCATTTGCGCTCCGATGGAGAGGATAATGATTTTGTGCGGCTTCAGGACGCCATGGCCAAGCTCTCCGATCTGCCTTTATTTATGGACGACACCGCTGCTCCGACGGTTATGGAGTTACGCGCAAAAGCACGCCGCCTGCAAGCAGAAAAAAAGCTTGATCTGGTAGTAGTGGATTATTTACAGCTTATAAGAGGACACAGCAGTTTCGAATCTCGCGTACAAGAAGTATCCGAAATATCACGCTCGCTTAAAGCCATGGCCAAAGAACTTAAGGTTCCGGTACTTGCTGTCTCGCAGCTATCCAGAGGTGTGGAAATGAGGCCTTCTTCGGTGCCGAAACTCTCCGATCTTCGCGAATCCGGTTCAATAGAGCAGGACGCGGACGTGGTTATGTTTATTTATCGCGAAGACAAAGTACGCGAAAATACCGACCGCAAAAATATCGCCGAAATCCAGATTGCCAAGCACCGCAATGGCCCCACCGGCAAAATCGAACTATATTTCCACGAAGAAACTTCTTCTTTCCGATCAATGGCTAAACATTTAAATGACCAATTTAACGAGATCTAAAGCATGTATCCCAAACCCGTCGAGCGGCTAGTTGAATTATTCGCTAAATTCCCGGGAATCGGCCCTCGTCAGGCGGCACGATTTGCCTTTTTTTTACTTAAAGGAAACGGAAACTTTCTAAATGACCTAATCTCTTCTTTAAAATTACTCCAAGAGGGTGTGAGATTTTGTTCTCTCTGTTATCGTTCCATGGAAAGAAATGGAAACAAGCTCCATTGCAATTTATGTTTAGATGATAAGCGCGAAAAGACGCTTATTGCCGTAGTAGAAAAAGAATCCGATCTGCATAACATGGAAAGAACAAACGCCT
This sequence comes from uncultured Candidatus Saccharibacteria bacterium, assembly GCA_964373875.1. Classification (GTDB taxonomy): domain Bacteria; phylum Patescibacteriota; class Minisyncoccia; order Sungbacterales; family HO2-52-23; genus CAYJWH01. The sequence continues at coordinate 15,763 of CAYJWH010000002.1, forward strand.
ACCGCGGAATCTACCACGTGCTTGGCGGGGTCATATCTCCTCTTGATCCGGACTCGCCCAAACAAATTCATTTGAAGGAATTGCACGCGCGAGTAACCGAGACGCTTTCGAAAAACGGAGATTGCGAGGTTATTTTGGCAACCAACCCGACGGCCGAAGGAGATACTACCGCGCTCTACATAGATCGCGTACTTGCCCCTTTGAAAGAAAAACATCCAAAACTGAAAATTTCGCGCCTGGGGCGGGGGCTTTCCCTCGGGTCCGAGTTGGAACATGTGGATGAGATAACGCTAAAAAGCGCTCTACACAACCGGAAATAAAAAAGTTACAAACGCAATGCTATAGCTTGGCGTTTGTAACTTTTTAGCTCGTAATCTTTGATATCTCAACTTCCGTAAACGGTTGCCGGTGGCCCTTCTTTTTTCTGTACCGGGTCTTTGCATGATATTTGAAAACAATTACTTTATCTCCCCTACCCTGCTTTATGACTTTGGCCTCCACTTTAGCACCTGACACATGCGGCGTTCCTACTTCAACTTTTTTGTCGTCTCCGGCAAGAAGCACTTGATCAAAATTAAAGGCGTCGCCCTCTTTGGCATCCAATTTTTCGATTTTTAGTTTCTGGCCGGGAGTAACTAAATATTGTTTCCCGCCTGTTTTAATAACTGCGAATTGTTCCATAACTTTTGCCGCCGGCTTGTCCCGCTATATCGCGAAGCGATATAGCGGGATTTTTATTACTGCAAACATGATTAAAATAGTATCAGAATTTAAAAAAATGTGCAACTTGCCCAAGTGTACTCTAGTGATGCTATAGCATCACTAGAGTACGCCGACCTACTCCCGCAAGGCAGGCGCTTCGAGTGTCACCGGTTCAATGTCCATTTTCTCGCCGGTTATCTTCAAAACATCTTTATCAATTTTGCCAAACTCTTTATAGGCATTGTTATACATGCTCACGGTAGTTCCCAAATTCTTGCCGAGCTTATGCATATATTCGTCATAACTTACGAGATGGCGACGAAGGTTTTCAACTTGCCCGATAATTTCCCGCGCCTGTTCCGAAATTTTTTGATTCTTTAGCCCCTGCAAAACGGTCTGCAAATACGCAAGAAATGATGTGGGGGAAACGATAATCACTTTTTTCTGTCCGGCGTAGTGAATGAGATTTCGGGTGTCGTCCTCAACCGCGCCAACCTTATTTATCAAAAGATCATAATACACGGCCTCCGAGGGGATAAACATAAAAGCAAAATCCATAGTGTTTTCCTCGGGCTTCACGTATTTCGAAGTTTCATCAATACGGATTTTAAGGTCCTGCACAAGGGCCGCCTCATACCGTTTTTTTTCGGTAGGATCGCGTGCTTCTAATATCCGGTTGTAGTTCTCAAGACTGAATTTGGAATCAATAGGAATAATACGCTTATCTACATGCACCACGGCATCCACGATAACGCCGTCTGAAAACGAATACTGCATTTTGTACGACCCCGGTGGAAGCACGTTTTTTAATACGGTTTCAAGATAGTACTCCCCTAAAATCCCCCGTTGTTTTGGATTTTTCAAAATATCCTGCAGGTTTTGGAGCTGGCCTGAAAAGTTTACCACTTGGCGATTGGTCTCATCCAGTTTGGTCAATTTTTCGGTAACTTCGGAGATAAGCTTCGCCGATTGTCCGGAAATCCCCTGGATAAGCTCGGCGGTTTTGCCCATCTGCTCCTGGTTCGAGCGGTGGGTTTCGCTAAGTTTTGTATCGATAACATGGCGCAAATCCCGATTCTGTTCGGAGAGTTGTCCCAGCCGCTCCATGAGGGCGCCTATTTTCTCCGCCTCCCCGGGCTCGGCTTTGTTTTTGCGCGATAAAAACCAAAAAATACCGGCAAACCCGGCTACAATGATAACCGCAAGAACGATAAATTCCATAGTCATAACCACAGTTTAGCGCATACGCAAAACAAGTTCAATCAAAAAGTCTCCAACGGAGAGACTCTTTGCTTGGGGGTTTAGAAACATTACTTTTCGGCAAGAAGTGTTTTTATTTCTTGTAGTTTTTGTTCAAAAAGCTCTTTGGTTTTTGCCTCAAGAACCAAACGGACTACCGGTTCCGTATTCGAGGGGCGGATATTAAACCACCAGTCCGGAAACTCTACCATGACGCCGTCTAGATTTGAGCGCGTGCCTTCCTTAAAGTGTCTTTCTAGTTTTTGCAACATTGCCGTTGGATCGTTCGTGTGAAAATTTACTTCGCCGGTTGTGTAGTAATTCGAAAAAGATCTCACAATCTGTGAAAGCGGCTGGCGGGCTTCAGAAAGCAGATGAGCGAGTTTTAAAAAAGCAAGCAGCCCTGAATCGTTGTATTTAAATTCTTTAAAGAAAAAGTGTCCGGATTTTTCGACACTGAAAGGAGAATGCTCTTTTTCCATCACTGCCTTAACGAAAGCATACCCCCTCCGCGTTGGCGCGACTTTCCAACCATGATTCGTAATGTGTTCGCGAACGCTTTTCGTAGTGTCCAAAGGCAGGGCATAAACTCCTTTTTCTGCTCCTTGCAATGAATCCCGGGCAAAGAGAAGGAAAATAAACTCCGGATTTACTGCCTGGCCTTGTTCATCAAGAAAGAGAACCCTGTCCCCATCACCGTCAAAAATCACGCCAAAATTGTACCCGCCCTTCGCGAGTTCTTTTTTCACTGCCTCCTGAGTTTCTGGCAAGAGCGGGTTTGGGTGCCTGGCGTGGAATTTCGCATCGGGAGTGAAATAGAACGGCGCGTATTCCACTTGCGGGAAATGCTTTAGGAGGCGGTCAAGATACAGCGTCGTAGATCCGCCCACGGCATCAATCGCGATTTTCAATTTTCCCGCAGCGGCTGAATTTGCAAGAAAGGAAATATAGTTTTCCGAAAGATCATTAGCGGGAAGCATTTCTCCCTCCTTGGCCGCTTGAGGAATACCACCGGAGGCTATTGCCTGAATATCTTTCAAGCCGTTTTCTATATAAATAGCCTCCCCACCCGGACCGCGAAGCTTTATGCCATTATGTTCTGCCGGATTGTGCGACGCGGTAATCATCGCCCCCCCATCCGCGGGAATATTTTGCAAAACAAAATATAGAAAGGGCGTAGATGCCTTGCAAATGTCGTATACATTTCCACCTTGTTTCAAAACACCTTTGATAAAAGCCTCCGAAAGAGACGGCGAAGACTCGCGCAGATCATGCGCAACCGCGATTGCCGGGCTGTCTTTCCCGGTTTTTCTGCCTAAATAGACAACAAAAGCCTGACCGATTTTTTCCGCGGCTTCCTCGTTGATCTCGCTTGGATAAATCCCCCGAATATCGTATGCTTTGAAAATACTTTGGTTTATGTCCATATAGATAGGTAAATTATACGCTAAGAGCTTGAAAATAGGCATAGCCAGAGCACAACCCGATATTTATGTAACAAAGATGAAGCGAAACTTGTCCCCTTCTCTTTTGAGATAAAACTTCCCCCGCCGCTCAAAAGAGGTGTTGACTACGGATTTAGGCCGAAAGTTAGCCTACCCGGCTAATTTTCTCATAATAGCTTATCCGTAGATTCCCAAAATAAAATACCCCATTGAGGAGCATGTTCCAAAACCTACTTTTAGCGCAATAAATCTAACAACTGCTGCCTTTCGAAATCTTTGTCTAACAAAAAGGAGGCGATGCTGTCCACTATTTCTCGTTTTATTTCCGCGTGTCGCGGGATAGTTGTCTTTTTTCCGTTGGGAATGCATTTGGCAAGGTCATGCTTTGCTCCGCTTTCAAGAGAAAGCCCTAATTTCTTTAGGGCTTTCACGAGCTTCTTTCTTTTGCAGGGGAAGTAAAAATCGCTCATTATGTCCGTTGCAATACGAATTTATCGTTGAGGTATTTGTCGGGTATTTTCATGTTGAGTTGTTTTCGTACGTCCTCCGGAGGGAAAAACGTAGGCATATACGGCTGATAGTGGCGCGGGATTTCCAAATATGTATAGACAGAATCATTAACCATCTCAAAAAGTTCTTCGCCGTTTTCCCCTTGAGTCATACAGCCGGGCAAGTTATTAACATGGGCGACATATCCCCCGTCTTTTGAAGACTGTATTGATACTTCAATTTTGTCCGGGCAACGCCATTTATAGGCAACCAATATTTCCGGTATAATCTCGTTTTTTTGAAAGAAGTTAAACATAGTTTGTACTATAATATCAATAAATTACTATGTTGTCAATAAACATTGATTTTACAAAAATAGCTTGAATTTACTATACCATAATCGCCCGATAAACACTACATGACGGGTAAGGTGATCCGGATACCTTCTCCGAGATGTCGGAAGAGTTGAAAAAGTGGCTGAAATTTGCTATTTTTAAAAATAATTATGTCATCACTTAAAATCGGTATCGTCGGGCTTCCAAACGTTGGCAAATCGACTCTTTTTAAAGCGCTTACCAAACAGCAGGTGGATATTGCCAACTATCCTTTTGCAACCATTGAGCCCAACATCGGCATCGTTGCCGTACCCGATAAACGGCTCAACGAACTGGCGCTGTTCGGCCGTTCAAAAAAAGTAATTCCCGCCACCGTTGAATTCGTGGACATCGCGGGTCTGGTAAAAGGTGCGGCCGAAGGCGAAGGTCTTGGCAATAAATTTTTGACGCACATCAAGGAAGTGGACGCCATTGCCGAAATGGTTCGGGTGTTTGAAGATCCGGATATCATACACGTCTCCGGCGCCCCGGATCCCCTCTCGGACATTGAGGTCTTGGAATATGAATTAATCCTGAAAGATTTAGAAACGATAAATAAACGTCTGGAGACTTTGCAAAAAGAAGTGCGGGCGGGAAAGAGGGGAGCGGCGGAAGAACTCACTCATCTGCAAAAAGTCGCCGAGGAACTCAAAACCGGCCGCCTCCCCTATTCTAATGTTCTTGAGAACATTAGAATAGGGAATGAGCTACAGCTGCTGACCGCAAAACCCATTATTTATGTTTTTAATTCCTCGGAAGATCAGATTCAAAAAGGTTGGCAGTCCCGATTCGCAGAAGCAAATCGGGGATCCGCGACTTCTTTACCTGAAACTAAAAACGAAGCGTCGGGACCGGATCAAAAACTAAAAGAAAAAATTGGTTTAGCTCCGTATGTCGTCATTTCGGCAAAAATTGAAGCCGAACTCGCGGAATTGCCGGACGAGGAAAAGAAAGAATATTTGAAGTCTTTTGGCGCCGAGGCGAGTGGTTTGGATCAGCTTATTCGGGTCGGATACGACACACTCGGACTGATCACTTTCTTTACCACCGGAGAAGACGAAACTCGCGCCTGGACCATTCCCAAAAGTTCTTCAGCTCCGCGAGCCGGCCGCGCCATTCATTCTGATTTTGAAGAGAAATTTATCCGCGCGGAAGTAATCAATTGGCAGAAATTATTGGAAGCTGGATCCTGGGCATCAGCGCGCGAAAAGGGACTGCTACGCATCGAGGGCAAAGAGTATATCATCCAGGATGGCGATGTGATTGAGTTTAGAATTTAAGTTGACTGCAAATTGTTTTTATTATATCATCTATCAGTATATGGCCGACCAGAAAAAATACGAACTTGCCTACCTTATTTCCCCCACTGTTGCCGAAAACGAGGTTTTAGGCGTGTCCGGAAAGCTTGCCAAAAGTATTGAAGAAGGAGGAGGCCTAGTGCGCCACCAAGAAACGCCGACCAAGCGCCGGCTTGCATATCTTATTAAAAAGCAGCAAAACGCGTACTTTGGCTGGATTACTTTTAGCGCTTCGTCGGAGAATATTGGCACGGTAGAAAAAAAAATAAAAGGAGCAGAAAATTTACTCCGACACCTGATTGTCGAAGAACAGGAAATTCCGCCACAGCCAGTTCGGCTATATACTCCCCGATCAGTACCTACAGATACCAGGCAAAGGCCTGCTCCAACCGAAGCAGAAAACCCTGAGGAAAAACTAGACCTTGAAGAACTTGATAAGAAGCTTGAGGAAATTTTGGGGAAATGATAAAGTAAGGGTATGAATCCCACACATAACTTGTATTGGCGCAAAGCGCCTAGCGTGGGATTAGTAAGAGTAACTAAAGAATAAATAACTTGTAGAGATGTGCCGCAACTTGAAATAACTGCGGTATGAAGTACAAGTTATGTGTGGGATGAATTTAAACAAAATATTCATACTTGGCAATCTAACTCGCGATCCTGAACTCCGACAAACTCCGACGGGGCAGGCGGTATGCTCTTTTGGAGTAGCCACAAATCGTTTTTATACGGATTCATCCGGACAGAAGCAAAAACAGTCTGAATTTCATAATATAGTTTCCTGGGGACGGCAAGCGGAAATAGTAAACCAGTACCTGAAAAAAGGAAGTTCGGTGCTTGTGGAAGGACGTTTACAAACCAGAAACTGGCTTGACCCGCAGGGGGTTAAACATTGGAAGACAGAAATTATTGCCGAGAGGGTCCAGCTTCCTCCAAGAAATATGGGTGGTGGAAGTAGTAGTGGAGGAGGAAGAGATGAGGGCGTTCAAAACGCGCCAAATGATGATGTCCAAACCAGTCAAGATTCCCCTACTCCGATTATTGAATTATCAGAAGAAGGTGAAGAAATAAACGTTAAGGATATACCCTTTTGAAATCTCTAAATCCTAATTTCTAAACAAATCCTTAAATTACAAATCTTAAAATGCGAAATACAGAACAAGCTAAACAATGTTTCTTCTGCACGATGAATCGAGACGTAGCTGACCACAAAGACGCGGAACTCCTGCGTCGTTTTATGAGTGTCCAGGCCAAAATTTACCCTCGAAGAAAATCAGGCCTTTGCGCCCGCCATCAGCGGAAAGTCGCCGAGGCCATAAAACGCGCGCGCTACCTAGCTTTAATACCTTATACAACCCGTTAATCTTCTTTCCTCACTTATTTGCTATAGCAGATAAGTGAGGGAAAGTGAAAAATCACAAACACGACAAGTGACTGTCGTGTTTGACTTTTAATATACATATGTTACGCTAGTATAAGTAAAAGAGGAGAAGCGACCATGGTAATGGTAGGTGAATTCGTAAAGCGCATACCCGACACGGAAAATTTTCTTCATTTCGGCTGAAGAGAGGGTTCATTTGGGCAGATTGCCCAAATTGGAAAGGTCCAAGAGAAAAAGCAATGGTATTACATTCGTCTTTACTGCGACTGCATGGTTAAGACGAGATTAATGAGTATGCCTGACAATCGTGAAGTTTGGTGGAGAGGGAACGAAATTATCTTTCTTTCAAATGAAGAGGCACGCTCGCTTATGGAGCAACACGTCTGCGGCTAAACGCGGGCGATTTTAATTTCCGTTTTCTTTAATCTTTTCTTTTATTTTTTTCATGATGTCGTCGCGGACTTTGGGATTTTCTTTTAGGTATTGTTTGGCATTATCAAATCCCACTCCAAGCCGAATTGAGTCGTAAGTTAAACTGGCACCGGCTTTTTTTATCAACTCATATTTTATCCCGTTGTTCAGCACATCCGCCTCATAAGAAATGCCTTCATTGTAAAAAATATCGAATTCCGCGATTTTAAACGGAGCGGCAACCTTATTTTTTACAATTTTGGCTTTGGTGCGATTGCCGATGATTTCGTCCCCCTTCTTTATTTGAGCGAGACGACGAATGTCTATCCGGACAGAAGAATAGAATTTTAATGCTTTTCCTCCGGGAGTAGTTTCTGGATTGCCCCACATGATTCCGATCTGCATTCGAATTTGGTTTATAAAAATAACCACAGTTTTGGATTTGGCGACGATGGCCGTCAATTTGCGAAGCGCGTGCGACATCAGCCGCGCCTGCAATCCCATATGCTGTTGTCCCATATCCCCTTCTATTTCCGCTTTGGGAACCAATGCCGCTACGGAGTCAATGACAATAACATCCACCGCGTTTGATCGTACTAGGGATTCCACGATCTCCAGCGCCTGCTCTCCGGTATCCGGCTGAGAAATAAGAAGATCATTAATTTTTACGCCTATTTTTTTCGCGTATTCGGGATCAAGGGCGTGCTCGGCATCCACAAATGCGCACATTCCTCCTTTTTTTTGCGCTTCCCGGACGATATGCAGGGCCAAAGTAGTTTTCCCGCTTGATTCGGGACCAAATATTTCGATGATGCGTCCGCGCGGCACTCCACCTACTCCTAAGGCGATGTCTAGTGAAAAAGCTCCAGTTGGAATCACGTCCACATCAACCCTGCGGGCCTCTCCGAGCATCATTATTGCCCCTTCGCCATATTTATCCTGAATCTCTTTTACGGTTGACTCCAGGAGTTTTGATTTATCTAGTTTTTCTCCAACCTTATCTCCTTTCATATTTTTACTAATTACGAATCTTTACTAAGATACAAATTCGTAAGGTTATTTAACAATTATATTCCTTACCTCTCTTGTTATTTTTCCAAACCGATTTTGAACAATAAATTCGAGAGCATGCGCGCCTGACGCAAGTTCAATTTTTTCGTCAAAGCGTCCTTCGCCATCTATCTTAAGTTCTCGCCCGTTTACTGTCAAACTGCTTTCTTTTTCTGCCCTGCCCCGGACCGAAATTACTGGTTCCGTAAGTTCAACACCATTCTTTGGTTCGTCCAAAGTAAAATTTGGAGTACTGACAAACTTTATCAGTCGAAAACCAAAGAAAAAAAGAAAAGCCGCCAGGGCTATTCCGCCGACCCCTAAACCAAGCCGCATCGGAGTGACTAAGGCCTTCTCTCCCCTATTCTCCGGCAAGGGCAGGAGTTCTTTATTTTTTCTAAACATCCGCACGTCCCATTCGGTGCTGAATTCTTTCAGACATTGTTCCGCCTCTTCCATGGCTATCGCTTCCATTATTTTTTTCAAATATCCCAGCGCGTATACTTTGGCAGAAAAAACGCCATAATCGTCATTCTCCAATCCTTGGACATATCTTAGAGGCGCCTGCACTTCATTGGCTAAATCCTTTTCACTCAAATTCAAAGTCTCGCGTCTTTTCTTAAGTCGTTCTCCAAGAGATTCTCTTTCTTTGAGAGTCCGCAATGACATACTATATCTCGTTTATTTCCGAAGATGCCATCTCGCTTTTCCCAAAAACTTCACGGGGTTTGGCGCCATCCGCGGGACCAATTACGCCTTTTGCCTCCATTATATCAAGCAGGCGCGCCGCTCGCGCGTACCCCACTCGAAGCCGCCGCTGTAAATACGATGCTGAAACTTTGCCTGCTTGCAGGGCAAGTTCACGCGCGTCACCGTAAAGAGGATCATCATCCCCGGCAAAATCGCCGGAGTCTCCTTCTCTATCTTCCAGTTTTGTTTCAAGAATAGACTCATCATATTCCGGAGTTGCCGCTTCTTCGCGTAAAAACCCGACTACTTTTTTCACCTCCTGTTCTGAAACAAAGCCGCCTTGAATTCGACGCGGCTTGGAAGTATCTCCCGCGAGAAATAGCATATCTCCATTGCCCAGCAGTTTCTCCGCGCCGGACATATCTAAAACCGTGCGCGAATCAATTTGCGAGGCAACTTGAAAAGCGATGCGAGAAGTTATATTGGCCTTGATAAGTCCGGTAATAACCTCCACTGACGGCCGCTGAGTGGCAACGACAAGGTGGATACCGATGGCTCTTGCCATTTGCGCGAGACGGATAATCGCCGCCTCCACTTCCCGCGGAAACGTGGCCATCAAATCAGCCAGCTCGTCAATAATTATCACGATATACGGCAAAGGCTCCTCCCCGGTTTTGGCCGCCCGTATATTAAAACCGACAACATCACGGACATGATGCTCGGAAAGCAATTCATACCGCCGATCCATTTCCTTGGTTGCCCAACGAAGGGCATGCACAGTTTTTTTGGGATCGGTAATCACCGGAGTCAGCAAGTGAGGAATATCATTATATACCGAAAGTTCGACGCGTTTGGGATCAACCACGATAAAACGCAAAATTTCCGGCGGATTGCGGAATAGAAAAGAAGTCATAAGGGTATGCACGCTTACGGATTTTCCCGAACCGGTCGCTCCGCTTATAAGAAGGTGGGGCATGCGGGCAAGATCGGCAAATACCGGAGTTCCGGTTACGTCCCGGCCGAGAGCAAAAAGCAGAGGATTTGATGTCTCCTGAAAAATTTTATTTTCAAGCAGAGCCCGAAGACCCACGAGAGCAATGGATTTGTTGGGAACTTCTATTCCCACTAGAGACTTTCCCGGGATTGGTGCTTCAATACGTATCGGATGAGCCGCAAGAGCAAGTGAAAGATCATTGTGCAAAGCCACAATGCGGGATAACTTTACGCCTTCTGCCGGTTTCAAAGTATATTGAGTAACCGTAGGACCAACTGATACCTCACTCATATCTACTTCGATGCCAAAATTTTCAAGAGTTCTTTTGATTATATTCGCGTTCGCTTTTATGTCTCCGGAGGAAGGAGTTCCGCGGTCCCCCTGCAAAAGATCAAACGGGGGGCGGCGATATTCAAACGCGGCGCTTGCCTTGCGATTTAATTTGCGCAAAGGCAATTCTTCCTCTTTTTCAGCGTTAGCGTTTTCCCGCATATGGTTCACTACCACGGGTTCGGCCGGAGTTTCCTCTTTTTTGCCCTCAATAACAGACTTTAGCGCCGTCCCAATCTCCTCAAACACTTTTTTACTCGTAGGTTCCTCACTCTCTTCATCCTCAACTTCTTCTTCCTCGTTATCTTTCTTAAGCCAAATAGGTATATTGAGCATTAAAAGAAGTGAGATTACAAAAAATCCGCCGGCAATTATAACACTTGCCCAAAAATCAAAAAGATTGATTAGCGATCCTCCACTAAGGCGTCCCATCACACCTCCTGCCGTTTCTCCAAAAAATATACGGAGGAGAGAGAGCGAGGATAACAAAAATAAGATTCCGCCAACAAGCGAAGTTATAAAAAATTTTCTTCTTTCGGAGAAGATAAGCGAAAATCCTATCAAAATAAAAGAAAGGGGCGCGAAAAAATATCCCGCTTTACCCAACAGATATTCTAGAATCCCGTAAGCGCTATTGCCAATGCTCCCCGCTTTGCCGACGTAGCTTAGGGCCAGGAGGGCCGCGACCATAAAGAAAATTATGGCAAAAGCCATCTTTTTAGTCTCCGGATGCAGGTCCGAGTGCCAAGAAGATTTTTCTTCCTCATCTATTCGCCGTCTCGCGGAGTCTTCTTTTTTTCGCCGTTTTCGCTTGGACATTACACTTCCATATTAGGAGAAAGTTAAGAATTAATCAACGGGGATGGATCAATAAAAACAGCTTCCGGTTAAGGAAGCGTTTGATTGAACTTTACTAGTGCTTGGACAATTGAGACGGATTAGATTGACTTTTTCTTCTCAAATAGCACATCCTTAAAGCAGAACGTTGAGGAAATGAATATGCAGGCGGATATCCAAATTGCGATTGAATCACCGCGTCAGGATGACGTGATTGAACTCATCAGACTGCTTGACGAGTACCAGAATCTTCTCTATACGCCTGAGGGTAATCACCTGCTTAGCATTGATGAGCTAGATCAGCCCAATATAAAGTTTTGGGTTGCGCGCCAAGATGGGGTAGCCATTGCCTGCGGGGCTCTGCGAACAGACAAGGAAGGATGGGGAGAAGTAAAACGAATGTTTGTCTTGCCAGTCGCACGCGGTTTGAAACTAGGACGCGGAATTTTAAACCTTATTGAGGAAGAAGCCAAACATAAAGGACTTACTTGCCTGCGTCTTGAGACCGGACCTCGCCAACCGGAAGCGTTAGGTTTATATAAAAGTGCCGGCTTTGTAGAACGCGGGCCGTTCGGAAATTATAGCGAAAGTCCATCTAGCGTATTTATGGAAAAAATATTGTAAAATGCGCGAATTCGCGCATTTTTTATATACCAGCAGGCAAGCAAAATATAAACTTAATAGGTCACTACATTTTGTCTAATGTACACTTTAGAGTCCGGGGCTTAAACTATCATCGAATTGAGAAGCTAAAAAAGGAGACGATTTCTATAGATGCGATAGCAATTATAGATAACAGGGCATTGGTGAGACACTGCATCCCGCGAGAGCGACCGCCACGACGCCGAGCGCGAGCAACCCTCTGACCATGACCGCACCTCCTTTAGTACATAATCCACTATATCAAAAAACCGCCGGCTTTTAAAACCTGGCGGTGTTACGAAGAAATTTTCCCAACAAGGGCGGTGGAAACACGTTCGCAAGTAAACCACTTTGCCCAAACCGGATATTCCTTGATTTCCATGCTAAAGCCAAATTCACGAGACATGAATGGCCACCATGTATCGGATTCATAAATTCCTGGGGTGTCAATAACAAATGATCCTCCTGGTAAAATATGCTCAATCATGCAGGTCACACAACTTTTCGCTTCAGCATAATCTAAATTATACCAAAAACTATTGTATGGAATAATTACCAGCGAAAATTTTCTTTTCAGACAAAACTGCCGCATGTCTCCGCAAATAAAGTGTATCTTGCCCCGAGCCCAACCAGGAAAATCTTGAATATTTTTCACGCCTTCCTGAAGCATGGGCATGGACGCGTCAATACCAAAAACCTCGTGACCCAAAAGTGCTAGTTGCCGCATGACTCGTCCTGCCCCGCAAGCTAATTCAAGAATAGCTTCGCCCTCCGCTACAAAGCTTCTAAAGAATTCCACTTCTCCTTGGTATATTCTGTCTAGATAGAAATTTACGTTACGAGCACGGTCGTCAGTATATATTGGCATGTTTGACCTCAACATTGTACTCAAAACAAAATAGCATATAAGTGCTATTTTGTAAATGTCATTGCTGGATTAGGCTTCTTTGCGAAATCCCGTTCCCGCGGGAATAAGACGGCCAATTATCACATTTTCTTTCAAACCGCGAAGTTCGTCTCTCTTGCCGCGAACTGCCGCATCGATAAGTACTCGCGCTGTTTCCTGGAAAGAAGCCGCGGAAAGGAAGCTTGAAGTGGTAAGCGCTACCCGAGTGATTCCCAAAAGCAATTGGTACGCCGTCGCCGGTTTTTTGCCCTCGCGGACGGCCTTGATATTGAATCGCCTAAATTCCCGCTTCTCCACTACTTCTCCGGTAGAGAACTCTGTTTCTCCGGAGTCTTTGATGCGCACGCGCGAGAACATTTGTTTGACGATAATCTCAACATGCTTGTCGTGAATCGGCGCTCCCTGCAGAGAATAAATTTTTTGTACTTCTTTGACCACGTATCGCTCCACCGCTTCTTTGCCGGCGTATTTGAAAAGTTCGCGAAGATCCGCATGCCCTTCGGAAAGGAGATCTCCCCTCTTCACTTTTGATCCTTTCTCCACCATTATTCCGGTGGCTGGAGGAATGACAAATTCTTTTATATCCCCCCGCGCCAGTCCGGCTTGCATTTTTGCCTTTCTTTTTGGCCTCTCGTCGTCCGGCTCAACTCGAATATGGATAATCCGTTCGCGCCCTTGCTCGGCAATTTGTAAAACCTCGCCCGCTACATCACTCAATATCGCCTTTCCTTTGGGCGGACGAACTTCAAAAATCTCTTCAACTCGCGGAAGACCGGTGGTAATGTCGCCTCCTCCGGCGACTCCACCAGTGTGGAAAGTACGCATGGTAAGCTGGGTTCCCGGCTCTCCAATAGCTTGCGCCGCCACAATTCCCACCGCTTCGCCCTTGGCAATAAGCATGTTTGTGCCAAGGTCGTATCCGTAGCACTTGCGGCATACTCCCGCGAGACTCCGGCACGTGATCGGCGAGCGGACAACCACTCGATTCGCCTCTGAGTCATCAATAAGTTTTCCTTTTTCATGATCAACTATGTCTCCCGCGATGAGAATTGCCGCTCCATTTTTATCTTTAACATCTTCAAAAAGCACGCGTCCGAACGTACGCTGGCCAAGAGACCTATTTATTTCTTCAGAGGCGCTTGCTTCAATAGCCAGTCCATTTTTTACTTTGCAATCTTCCTCGTAAACAATCACATCTTGAGAAACATCCACCAGCCTCCTTGTCAGATACCCCGCGGCTGAAGTTCTCAAGGCGGTATCAGCAGTACCTTTTCGCGCGCCATGAGTAGAGATAAAGTATTCAAGCACGTTCAAACCTTCTTTATAAGAAGAAAGCACGGGAAGCTCAATAATTCTTCCGGCCGGGTTTACCACCAAGCCCTTCATTCCCGACATCTGCCTGATTTGAGTCCAAGAACCCCGGGCCTTGGCGTCTACCATGGTATAAATAGGATCGGTGCGATCCATGGCGTCCGGTACAAGGCGAGTAATTTTATCCACAACCCCTTGCCATACTTCTACAATGCGGTCATAGCGCTCTTTATCAGTAAGAAGTCCGCGGTGGAATTGATCAAGAATTTGCGAAACCTTTTCTTCGGCAATTTTGATAAGTCCTGCCTTTTCTTTGGGAATAACCAGGTCATCAATGCCCCAAGAAATACCGGAACGAGTCGCGTATTCAAAACCAAATGTCTTTATTCGGTCGAGCACCCGCGGCGCTTCGGCAATACCATATCGTTTGATTACCCTGGCCACTATATCAGCCAAGTCCCTTTTTTTAAGCAGCTGATTAACAAACGGAAAATCTTCCGGCAAAGAATGATTAAAAATCATCCGGCCCACGGTAGTTTCAATAATTTCATATCCGGGTTCTCCTTTTTTGCCGTAGATCCCGGATTTGGGCAGGCGCACTTTAATTTTTGCCTGCAAATCTACAACCTTAAAGTCGTGTGCGAGCACCGCCTCTTCCTCAGACGAAAATACTTTTCCTTCGCCGATCGCACCCTCCGTGATAGTAGTCGCAAAATAACAGCCGAGTACTATATCTTGAGTCGGATCCACGATAGGATCACCGGTAGCGGGTTTCAGAAGATTTTTTACGGAAAGCATAATTTCCCGCGCCTCTTTTTGCGCGCCATCGGTCAAAGGAAGATGCACGGCCATCTGATCTCCGTCAAAGTCCGCGTTGAAGGCCGGGCATACCATGGGATGAATTTGAATCGCGTCTCCCTCGATCAGAACCGGCTGAAAGGCCTGTATTCCAAGACGATGCAAGGTCGGCGCGCGATTCAAAAGCACGTATCGCCCGTCAATTACTTCTTCCAGAACCCCCCAAACTCGCGGGTCCTGATCTTCAATCATTCTTCCCGCCCCTTTGATATTATAAGAAAATTCTTTTTCAATTAATTTTCTGATAACAAACGGCTTAAAAAGCTCAAGCGCCATTTTCTTTGGCAAACCGCACTGGTGAAGCTGTAATTCCGGACCCACGACAATTACCGATCGGCCCGAGTAGTCCACGCGCTTTCCCAAAAGGTTTTGGCGGAAACGTCCTTGCTTGCCCTTAAGAATATCGGCAAGAGATTTCAACGGTCTTCGCTGGATTTGCGAAGCTACGGGTGCCGCCCCCCGGCGAATAGAATTATCAATCAGGGCGTCCACCGCCTCCTGAAGCATGCGTTTTTCGTTTCTGGTAATAACTTCCGGAGCGTTTAGCTCAAAAAGCCGTTTAAGCCGATTATTTCGGTTAATAACTCGGCGGTACAGATCATTCAAATCCGAAGTGGCGTAGCGCCCTCCATCAAGTTGAACCATGGGGCGAAGATCCGGAGGAATTATCGGAAGTACCGTTAAAAACATCCATTCCGGCCTAATACCGACGCGGAGCATTCCTTTTACAATCTGCAACCGGCGCAAGGTTTTTCTGGCCATAATCAGTGGCTGGGTTAAGACATCAGCTTCAAGTTTTTTTTGAAGTTCAAAGAGATTAGTATCTTCAAGAATTTTTCTTACGGATTCAGCCCCGATTGATGCCTCAAAAATTTCTCCAAATTTGCGGGAAAGCCGATGGTACTCTACCTCTGATATAACCTGATTTAATTTAAGTCCCCGCAGGTCTTCTCTGGCTTTTTCTTTGGCCTCTTTTAGGCGGGTGAGTTCATCTTTGGATAACTCCTTTGATTTCACCTTGAACTCCTTTTCTATCTCTTCAAGCGCTTTGACTCTAGACCCTTCGTCAATTTTGGTGACTACGTATCCCGCGAAGTAAATTACTTTTTCAAGATCATTTACCGACATGTCAAGCACCAAGCCGATTTTTGAGGGAACTCCCCGCAAAAACCAAATGTGGCTCACGGGAGCCGCGAGCTTTACATGACCCATTCTTTCGCGGCGCACAATGGACCGAGTGACTTCTACTCCGCATTTATCGCAAACTATGCCTTTGTAGCGGATGCGCCGGTATTTACCGCAGTAGCACTCCCAATCCTTGACCGGCCCAAAAATCCGCTCATCAAAAAGTCCGTCTCGTTCCGGCTTGGCGGTTCTATAATTTATGGTTTCCGGTTTGGTGATTTCTCCAAAAGACCACCCCAAAACCGCCTCGGGCGAGGCGAGCCGTAAAAGAATTTCTTTAAAGTCTTGCAGATTGGTTTGGTCCATAATTGGCTAAATTCAAAATCCAAATTTCAAAATCCAAAATAAATCAGAAATTACAATTTTCAGATTTTTAAATACGGGTTTTGCATTTTTGATTTTATTCATTGAAATTTGTTTTGGGCTTTGTACTTTGTGCTTTGGATTTTTATTTAACCCTAGTTTTGGCCCGCATCGGTTTAATTTCTGCGACCGGTTTTCTATCTTCCACGCGCGGCTCTCCTTTCTTGATAATTTCCACATTCAGAGCCAGACCCTTAAGCTCATTCACCAGCACGTTGAAAGAGGCGGGAATATTCGGACTGCGAATCGGTTCGCCGTTAATAATTGCCTCATAAGTCGCGGATCGCCCCAAAACATCGTCTGATTTGATAGTAAGCATCTCCTGCAAAGTATGCGCCGCCCCGTATCCTTCAAGGGCCCAAACCTCCATTTCGCCAAATCTCTGCCCTCCGAATTGAGCTTTTCCTCCAAGCGGCTGCTGGGTAATGAGCGAATAAGGACCGATGGAGCGCATGTGAATTTTGTCCTCCACCAGGTGGATAAGCTTCATTATGTACATGTACCCGACTGTAACTTTCTGGTTGAATTTCTCCCCGTTTCTTCCGTCAAAAAGCGTAACCTTTCCGTCGGAAGGAAGTCCGGCAGCCACAAGTTCCTTTTTTATTTCTTCCCCCAAAACCCCGGAGAGTGCCGGAGTTATGGCGCGGTATCCTAATTTTTTTGCCGCCCACCCAAGATGCGTTTCCAAAATTTGTCCAAGATTCATACGGGAAGCGACTCCCAATGGATTTAAAATCATTTCTACTGGTGTGCCATCTTCAAGGTGGGGCATTTCTTCTTCGGGAAGGATTTTGGCAACCACTCCTTTGTTTCCATGGCGTCCGGCAAGTTTGTCTCCCACGGCAATATTTCTAAATTGAGCTATATCCACCTGAACTTGCTTTATGACTCCGGCTTCCAACTTGTCTCCTTTTTCTCTGGAAAATACTTTGACTGCCACCACCCTTCCACCTTTGCCGTGTGAAAGACGGAGCGAGGTATCTTTTACGTCGCGCGCTTTCTCACCGAAAATGGCCCGCAGAAGTTTTTCCTCCGGAGTAAGATCCGACTCTCCTTTGGGAGAAATTTTTCCAACTAGAATATCTCCTGACCGCACTTGGGCGCCAACGCGCACTATTCCGTCCTCGTCAAGATTCTTCAGCTTTTCTTCCCCGACATTTGGAATGTCCGGAGTGGTTACTTCCGGACCGAGTTTGGTATCGCGAACATCAATGCTAAAATCCTCGATATGGATCGAGCTATAGCGGTTGTCTTTAAGCAATCTTTCTGAAATGATAATGGCATCCTCGTAGTTAGCACCCGCCCAGGAAAGAAAAGCCACAAGTATATTTTGGCCAAGCGCCAGTTCTCCGCTATCAGTAGAAGAGCTGTCCGCCAAAAGATCGCCTTTTTTAACCTTTTGCCTCTTTTCGACAACCGGATGCTGGCGGATAGCGGTAAAAGCATTGGTTCTTTGGAATTGCACAAGTTCGTATACATTGAGCCGTCCGCTTTTTCCCTTGACTACGATTTTTTTACCATCAACAACCTCGACTACCCCGTCTTCTTCCGCCACTATGGTGCGTCCGGAATCTTTGGCCGCCCGATCTTCTACTCCCGTACCGACTAAGGGAGCTTGAGGCCGGACACATGGCACTGCTTGTCTTTGCATGTTTGAACCCATCATGGCGCGATTGGCGTCATCATGTTCAAGAAAAGGGATAAGACTGGTGGCAATACTGATGGCTTGCTGCGGAGTTACGTCCATATAATCAACTTCCTCACGCTTCACTACTCCCGGACTTCCGTGGATTCTCGCTTCAACTCGATCGTCAATAATATTTCCGTCTTTGTCGCTCGAAACTCCTGCGTGAGCAATCCGATACTGAATTTCCGCGGACGCGTCCAAATACTCCACTTCTCCGGTAAGTTTGCCATCTTTTACTTTGCGGTACGGAGTTTCAATAAGGCCCAAAGCGTTGAGCCGCGCGTATCCCGCCAAGTGCCCGACAAGACCAATGTTTGGGCCTTCTGGAGTTTGAATAGGACAAATTCTTCCATAGTGAGAGGGATGCACGTCGCGGACTTCAAAACCGGCTCGCTCTCTTTGCAGTCCTCCCGGACCCATCGCGGAAAGCCGGCGCTTATGCTCAAGTTCGGAAAGAGGATTTACTTGATCCATAAACTGCGACAATTGGGAAGAAGTAAAGAATTCCTTTACGGCGGCCATAAAAGGCCGGGCGTTGATCAACTGAGCAGGAGTAATCGTAAACGGGTCAAGGGTCGACATCCGATCTTTGATAATTCTTGCCATTCGTGCCACTCCGACTCGAAGTTTGTTTTGCAAAAGTTCTCCCACTCCCCTGACTCTTCGATTGCCGAGGTGATCAATATCGTCAGCCGGAGCATCTCCTAATTGGTTCAAACGCGCAATTTCCCTAAGCACGTTGATCAAGTCTTCCGCTTGAAGAACTCTTGAACTATTACCCTTAGAATTGGGTAGTTTTAGACGCTGGTTGAATTTATACCGTCCCACTTCTGCCAAATCGTATCGGTCAGAACTAAACATGGATTGGATGAGTGAGCGCGCGTTATCTACGGTGGCAAGGTCTCCGGGACGAATTCTCTTGTATATTTCAATAAAAGACTCATCAGCAGTATGGGAGGGATCTTTTTCCAATGTCTTTTTTATATAGGACATGCTGCCCGGATCAAGGTCTTTGAATGCTTCCAGAATTTTTTCTGAATGAGATAAGCCGAAAATACGCAAAAGAGAAGTCGCGGGGATCTTTCTTTTTCGGTCGATTTTTACGTTAATCGAGTCGTCAAGATCTGTTTCAAACTCAAGCCAAGCCCCGCGATTGGGAATTATTTTTGCTCCGAAATATTTTCGTCCCCGTGCCGCGTAATTTGTAAAATAAACGCCGGAGGAACGAATAAGCTGTGACACCACTACTCTCTCCACGCCGTTTACCACAAAAGTTCCGCGAGGCGTCATCAAAGGAAAATCGCCAAGATAAATTTCCTGCTCCTTTACTTCTTTTGTTTTTTTATTGGTAAGCCGGGCTTTGATGCGAAGCGGCGCCTCATACGAGAGATTTTGCGACCTTGACTGGTTTTCAGTAAATTTCGGCTCGTCCAAATAAAAATCCACAAATTCTAAAATCAGGCCTTCGCCGGCAAAATCTTCCTTGATCGGAGATACTTCACTAAAAAGTTCCCGAAGCCCTTTATCAAAAAAATAGCTGTAGGAGTTGAGTTGTACTTCTGCCAAGTTCGGGAGTCCGGTAATCTGCGGCTTATGTTGAGAAAAATATTTTTTTGCCATAATTGTCGAAATTTACGAGCTTGTAGCGAAATACCTTGTATAACAGGTTCGCTCGGCCGAAATGAAAATTGATATCTTCATTTCCTCCTCGCTGCCAGTTATAAATTTCGCTACAATTATGAGCACCCCCTCCCTTACTCTACTGCTGGCGCACAATTAAAAAAAAGAAGTTTAGCTGATATTGCCGCTTACTTTATTATTGAAACAGGGTAGTAGAGTAAGGGCGGGGTAAATATTTTGATAAATATTTAATTACACCCAAAAAGTCCCTCTGCTATTAGGGCTTGCTTAAATTTTGCGATAAGTTATCTAGTCTCGCAAATAATAGGCCTAGATTGGCTTAAATTTTTTAGGGCAGGCAGTTCACCCAAGGACAAGCCCCTCGGCTTCGCTCGGGACAAGCAAAACAATCAATGCTAGTATAATCTTTATCCTGCCAAATGTCAACCCCATACTTTACGAGGTGGGCTTTTTCAAAGCTTATCTTAAGTTTAGGCGTTCATGAAAGGCATGGCAAGGGGTAGGTTATCCACAGGGCTCGCTTACCTGCTTTCTCGCGGACCTTTCTCTCTATTGTAATTTACGCCTCGGTCGAGCCGCCTCGCTCTTGAGGGACACTCGAAATTGCGGCAGGCCGGTCTGTCAAGGCATTCCTTATTTGCTGTCCGCAGGACATACTGCCTTGACAGCTGGCGCAATTTTGCGTGAGTCCAAAATCCCGCTGGGAATTTTGTGATGCTCCCTCAAAGTGAGGCGGTGAGGGTTCCGTGGCGAAATTGCCCTCTTCCCACTTTTATGATAACCTAAAGTAAAGTGGGATTTATAACCAAACTAGTTGCTAAAGCGATCCTCAACGGTGCCGCTTTATACGTATCCAGGCTTTATCTTCCCGGATTTATCTTTTTGGGCGGGTTTGAAAGCTTGGCAGTGGGTGCTGCCGTGCTTACGGTGCTGAATGCCTTTGTTCGCCCGGTCTTGCGGCTTATTTCCACCCCCCTGATATGGATCACCTTTGGACTATTTAATATAATAATACACGTTTTGATCCTCTGGCTTGCCGACCAATTTTTAACCCAGCTTGCCATAACCGATCTCAAAACTTTATTTTTTGCGTCGATTATCATTGCGGTTGCTAACACGTTTTTTTAAGGGCTTGGCCTAAATTTCGGAGTCAGCAGACAAACGAAATTTAGCCGCCAAACCTTATCCCCTCCTTTTGCGCTCCACGCGCGAAAAGGAGGGGGTACTAGATGTTATGAGTAAATACTTAACAACATTGGCATGATCCAAATCTTAAATATCATTCAAATTGTAATTTCGGTGCTCCTAGCTGGAGCGATTTTACTGCAACGGCGTGGCGGAGGACTTTCCCCTGTATTTGGAGGCGAATCTGAAGCTTATCGAACCCGGCGAGGCCTTGAGCGTGGGCTATTTGGAGCAACCATAGTTCTCGCGTTTCTTTTTCTCGTCACTGCCGTTCTTCATATTTTACTAAGCTAGATCCTATTCCAATCTCGAATTGATGTCATATATTTTCGGTATCAAAAAGACTCTTATAATAATTTACCGCAAAATTTTTCCCGAAAGAGATCTAATGAAACTCTTTAGATCCTGGCGGCTGCTTAGCGCCAGGAAAATTCTTTTTTTTCCCCACATACTAAAAAATCAGGAGAGGCGGCTGATGCTTGCTGGTTTATGCCTTGTACTGATTTCCGGTGGAGCTTTTTTTACACGAATATACCTAAAAAATACGGTAGTCGCGCCAGACATTGGAGAGACACACATTGAGGGTATGTTGCGCGAGCCAAGAAACATAAATCCCCTCTTTGCCACCAACGATGGCGACCGCGACATTTCCAGACTTATCTTTTCCCGACTTCTTACTTATAACGGCGAAGGGGAAGTGGGGCTTGATCTTGCCGAAAGCTACGAAATTTCCAAAGACGGAAAAATATATACCGTGCGCATGCGGCATAACGCGGTTTTTCATGATGGCAAGCCGGTAAGCGCGGACGATGTGGTGTTTACCATTAAGTCCATTCAGAATCCGCAATATAAAAGCCCCCTGCGGGCCAACTGGCAAGGAGTGGAAGTCGAAAAAATAGACGATTACGCGGTTCGTTTTTCACTTCGTTCATCCTACGCTCCTTTTATAGAAAATCTTGCCGTTGATATTCTTCCTCGGCATTTATGGGCAGAGGTGAGTCCGGATCAAGCGCCTTTGCACGAACTAAACCTTAAGCCAGTCGGGTCAGGGCCATATAAATTCAATCGCCTGAAGCAAGCCCGAGATGGGTCAATTACAAGTTACGAACTAAAACGCAATTCCTCTTATTACCGGGAAGGGCCATATCTTGATAAAATAAATTTTGTTTTCTTCAAAATCGAAGATGACATGCTGATCGCTTGGCAGAAAGGCCAGATAGACGGATTCGGACCATTTCCGGTCTTGCGCACAAAAGATATCCGTAATGAGTCGCAGATTATTTCCGTTATCATGCCGAGGATCTTCGGACTTTTCTTCAATGCCAAAGAAAATTCTTCACTTGCCGACATAAAAGTAAGACAAGCCATCGCGCACGCGATAAATAAAAAAGAAGTGGCATCAACCATGCCTTCGAGCGGAGCCATCGCTATTGATTCCATGCTTCCCCTGAAAAGTCTCGGGTATACAAGCGATATTGCGATTTACCAATTTAATCCGGAAAAAAGCCGAGAGCTGCTTTTGTCGGCCGGATGGAAAGACACTGACGGGGATGGCATTCGTGAAAAAAGAACTACAAGCAAAGGAAAAACCGAAATTACTCCGCTCAAGTTTACTCTCACGACTTCCGACTGGCCGGATCTTCTAAATACCGCGGCTATGATAGAAAAAGCTCTTAAAGACGTGGGGATTCAAATTACTGTTGAAAATCGGGAACTCTCGGACCTCGAATCATCAACAATCAGGCCCAGGAAGTTCGAAATACTGCTTTTCGGACAGGTTTACGGGTATGAACCGGATCCATTCGCGTTTTGGCATTCCTCACAGGTCAAAGATCCGGGCTTGAATGTAACTTTATACTCAAGCAAAAGCGCGGATAGAATATTGGAAGAATCCAGGCGTACGCCAAACCCCGAAACACGCGCGGCTAAATATGAAGAGTTGCAAAAAATTATCGCCCGAGAAGTTCCGGCAGTATTTCTGTATTCACAGGTTTATCTCTACGCGATCTCCGATGACCTCCAAGGAATTGATATTAAAAAAATATCACTGCCGGCGGATCGATTTAATGAGGTGTATAAGTGGTATAAAGACACCAAAAGAGTTTGGGAATAATGTAATACTTGCTCATACGAATTCTCGGCGCATGGATACTCAAAAGGAAGAGCCGATACGTCACTTCACTCATTCTCGCTCGTCCAGCGCTCGCTCCGAGGTGTTCGGCCTTTTGCCCCTCGCAACTCTGCTTGGGGACCAAGCCAAAAGACCTCACAATCCGTTCAGAGATGCATCGGCTCTTCCCATAATTGCGCTCAAGCACCTTCGACCGTATTCGCTCGTTCATTAATTCTAAACAGGGGGAAGAAGAAATGATAAGACGGCATGGAAAACAATTTAAAAATAATACAAGAAGTTATACGAAAAAATAAATTGACTTCACCTTCAAGCATAACCCGCTATACAAGCGGGATCGTTCACCATACTTATGATTTGGGAAATTACGTTTTAAAGATTGAGGGGGACGCAGATCATGCCAAGGGGGTCTTGGAGTATCAACCAGAAATCCTTAGCAAACTACTATCTATAGGTGCAAAAGTTCCTAGGGCCACTGACTCTGGAGTTATTGAGGGAAAGGAATATCTTCTGATGGAAAAATTGAGAGGAACAAACATTGTGTACGGGTGGATGGGCTTTAGCATTAAGCAAAAAGAGAACTTTATTGCACAACTTGCTGAAGAGCTCAAAAAATATCATTCAATAAGATCTTCTCAATATTCTATTCCCATTTGCTACGGTACAAGCTTCCTAAGTCCTGATGCGGCTCTTCAAGGGTTTATACATTTCGATAAAATCAATATGAAAGATTTATCAGTACAGCAAAGAGATAACATTAAATATTTAAGAAAATTTTATGAGGACAATATCGATATTTTAAAAGAAGAGAATACTGCCGTTTTTGTCCACAACGATATACATTTGGAGAATATCTTTTATGAGAACGGTAGAATAACCGGTATAATAGATTTTGATTGGGCTTCATATGCTCCAAGCGATTACGAACTTCGGCAAATGGTGGAAACTTTTCGTTGTCCGAAGTATACCGTGCAAGAATCATTAGAGCCACTATATGAAGATTACCAGATGATCGAAGAATTCGGTTTTATGAAAAAATATTATCCGGAATTGTTCAAACAAAATAACCTCACAACTAGGGTTCGTCTATACTATTTAAGAAAAGTTTTAGATAGGATCATTGAAACTCAGGCAGGTATATGGAAGAATAAGGAAAAGATTTTGCAAGTATTTTCTGAAGAAATGAGAGATATTTACAAAACAGACTGGCTGACGAGATTATTGACCTAACTTGCAAAAAATAATTAGTCGTGATAGCATAAGAATATAAGTATTCTCTTGTAGAGTGGTCAGACTTTCAGGACCTTTCTACAAGGGACTACTCAAATAAGGGGACGTGGTGGAATGGCAGACACGTACGGTTCAGGGCCGTATGCCGCAAGGCGTGAGAGTTCAACTCTCTCCGTCCCCACCAAGACAAAACTCTTTTTATTATTAATTAACTAAACAATTGTTGCGTAATCAACCAAATAAATATGGCACCAAATAGAACGAGGAGGCGTATGCCTATCCGCGCGAGTCACCATCCCCTGCGGCTGGGACCGAGTTTGGCTCGACTAGTACCTCCACTACATAAAGAGACCCCCTTAGAAAAGGGCGTACTTAAATTTATTCCTCTTGGAGGCTGCGGCGAGGTCACTCGCAGTATGTACGTATATGAATATGGAGACGACATAGTAATTGTTGATATGGGATTGCAATGGCCGGACGAGGATATGCCGGGCATTGACTATTTAATCCCCAATGTTGAATACCTCAAGCCAAAACGCAAAAACATCAGGGGTATAATAATAACCCACGGACATTATGACCACATGGGCGCAATCCCTCACCTCCTCGACCCCTTGGGCAATCCGCCGATTTTCGCGACAGCCCTAACCCGCGGCATGATTCTTAAAAGGCACGAGGATTTTCGCGAATCGCCGAGGCCCAAAATTGAAATCGTCACACCGGAGTCAACGCTTACCTTGGGAGATTTCCGGATAGAATTTTTTCATGTAAACCACAATATTCCCGACTCGGTGGGGGTTGTCCTAAAAACTCCGGAGCACACTGCCGTCCATACCGGAGATTTTAAATTTGATCATCGGCCGGTAAATGAGCGTCCGGCAGATATCCCCCGGCTTTCCGCGCTCGGAAAAGACGGGGTAACCTTGCTTGTCTCCGAAAGTACTGACGCGGAAATGCCTGGACATCAGATTTCGGAAACCGAAGTCCAAGACTCCCTGGAAGAAGTCTTTAAAGTCGCCCAGGGCAGAATCATTGCCGCTACTTTTGCTTCTCTCTTGACGCGTATCCAGCAGCTTATTTGGCTCTCGGAAAAATACAACCGGAAAGTAGCCATTGAAGGATACAGCATGAAACAAAATGTGGCTGTCGCGCAGGAACTCGGCTACCTTAAAATCAAAAAAGGAACTCTTATTGATGCCAAAGAAATTCACCGCTATAAAGACAGGGAGATAACTATTTGCTGCACCGGAGCGCAGGGAGAAGATCACGCGGTTATGATGCGGATTGCCAATAACGAACACCGCAATATTTCTCTAGAAACCACCGACTCGATTATCTTTTCTTCTTCCGTAATTCCGGGAAATGAAGCGACAGTGCAACGTCTTAAAGATGTTCTCTATAAACGGGCACACAAAGTTTATCACGTGGCCACCATGGATATTCATGCCGGAGGGCACGCCAAACAGGAAGAACTTAAACAAATGATTCAGTTGATAAAACCCAAGTACCTTATCCCCATTCACGGAAATTATTTTATGTTGAAACTCCACACCGAACTTGCGGAAGAAGCCGGAATCTCCAAGCAAAACGCCATAATAGCCGAAGACGGAGAGATCGTAGCCATAAGTTCGGAAGGGATCCGCAAACTTAAAGAGAAAGCCCCTACTGATTATGTTATGGTTGACGGACTTGGAGTTGGAGACATAAAAGAGGTTGTGCTTCGGGATCGCCAGCATCTGGCAGAGGACGGAATATTTGTTATTATAACTATAGTTGACTCAAAAACGGGCAAGGTGAAAACTAGTCCAGATATCATCTCTCGCGGATTTATTTATCTTAAAGAATCACAGGATCTCTTGAAAGAAGTACGCCACAAAGCTCGTCAGATTGTAGAGGATATAACTGTCGCCCATCCGCATCCCATCAACTGGACGCACATCAAAGACAATTTGCGAGAAAAAATAGGCCAGTTCTTGTTTTCAAGGACGCAAAGACGACCAATGGTGCTACCCGTGGTCATTGAGGTATAGCGAAGGCCTACTTGCCCCGTGCCAACGCGAAGCTTTGGCGGCGGGGTGGTACTTCCCGTGGTCATTGAAGTGTAAAAAAAAGCGGCTTAGACCGCTCCGGTTGAAAATTAATCAGGCTTATTGGAATCAAACTTACAATTAGTCCTAACCGCTATATTGATCCGGGCCATAACTCTAGCAATGATCTCGCGCGTCAGGCCTGGCATCATTTCATCTGAAACTGTAACGGTGACATCAGTCGCCGCAAGGGCGGCACGCAATACTTCATCAAGCTTTACTGCCACCCTCCAATCATCTGCAGTAAGATCCGGATAAAGATGTTTAGCCAACATTTCAGGATCTAGGTGAGTCAATTTGATCGCATAGTCCATATGATAAATCCTTTTGGTGCTACTTTTTTCTTATCATACACATGAATAAAAAGCAAACACTTTTAAGCGGAATTGCTCCCTCGGGCAATCTGCATATCGGTAACTATTTAGGGGCGCTCAAACAATGGGTGGATCTCCAAAAAGACTACACGGTTTTTGCCATGGTTGCCGATTTGCACGCGATTACCGTTCCCCAAGATCCCAAAATACTCCATGAAAAAACACTCGAAGTCGCAAAGATTATGGTGGCCGGCGGCATTGACCCTGAAAAATCAGTTGTCTTTTTGCAATCGCATGTTCCGGCCCACGTCGAACTTGGCTGGATTTTGAATACGCTCACTCCGGTTGGAGAATTAGAGCGGATGACACAATTTAAAGAGAAAAAAGAAAAATCCGGAGTTCTCGCCGGCCTATTGAACTATCCTTGGCTTATGGCCGCAGATATTCTTCTATACCAAGCTGATGTGGTACCCGTAGGAGACGACCAAAACCAGCACCTTGAACTAGCTCGCACGCTGGCAAGAAAATTCAATAACAAGTTTGGTGGAAATACTTTTAAGGAACCTCAAGCATTTATAGATAATGACATCAGGAGAATCATGGCCCTTGATGACCCCTCTCAAAAGATGTCAAAATCAGCAGAAAGTAATTACAACTACATTGCTATCCTCGATCCGGAGGAGGAAATTCGTAAAAAAATAAAAGCAGCTGTGACAAGTTCAGAACCGGGAATCAGATTTAATGCCCTAACCCATCCTGCTGAGTTGAACCTTCTAAACATTTACAGCTCATTTTCCGGAATTCCGACAAACGAGTTAACACAAATGTTTTCTGCCAAAGGGCACGCAGAATTTAAAGAGTCACTCGCCGAACTGATTGTGGAAAAGCTCAAGCCAATTCAGGATAAATATAAGGAGATATCTGAAGGCAAAATTGAGGATATTTTAAAGGACGGGGCAAAGCGAGCATCGGAAATGGCCGAAAAAACCCTCCGAGATACCAAAGAAAAAATGGGATTTGTACTATAAACTAAAAATCGGCTCGTGAGCCGATTTTTAGTTTTCTTTGTAGGGATTTTCTTTCTTTTCTTCAAAATCCCCGTCCGAAGAGGAGTCAAAGGGTTTTTGTGTTACCGCAAAACTACTACGCGTTTCATCCGGCAAACCCGGCGGAGGAATATTTTTATTACGGCCGATATAAAATCTCCTGATTCCATAACCTAAAAGCGTAGGAGCAAATATTGAAATTGTGATAATAAGAAAGTCCTGCATAAAGGTTGAGTTATTCTGTATGGATTAAAATTCCATTGGCAAAATAGTTTTCTGTCTCCGTGCGTATCGTATAAAGCAATTTGGTGGAGCTCCGCACGCTGACTTTAACGACAACTTTC
The DNA here is from genome assembly GCA_964373875.1 of uncultured Candidatus Saccharibacteria bacterium. Taxonomy (GTDB): domain Bacteria; phylum Patescibacteriota; class Minisyncoccia; order Sungbacterales; family HO2-52-23; genus CAYJWH01. Next base: position 43,934 of record CAYJWH010000002.1, read on the forward strand.
TCCTTGAGCATACCATCGCTACCAAGAAACAGAATATCTCCGGGAAGAATATTCTCGGCCCTTTTCCATCCCTGTGGAGTAAGCAGGCGATGATCTCCGGTCATTTCAAGTTCCGTATCCAATGTCGCGATTACAAATAGTGGCGGATGGTCATTTTGATCATGGCGCAGAACTTCTAAAACAGGTACTTTGCGAATTTGTTTTTCTTTCAAAGAATATCCTAATACCATGTCCCCTGTCTTAATTTCTTCAATTGTCTTTGTTGAGCCGTCCGCAAGCAATATTTGAGTTCCCTCAACTACGCAAAAACCGCCACCACCATCACCAGGTGCACCCCCATCACCTTCGCCGGCACCTGTTCCGCCCGTACCTGCACCCCCGCCAGCGTCTGCTCCTCCACCCGGGCCTGATCCTTCACTGCCACTAGTATCGCTACTTTCGCCAGTAGGAGATGAACCTGGCGCTCCTCCCTCTCCCTCTGCGGCGGCGGCGGCATTACCGGCAGCAACTCCCGCTGCTGCGGCGGCAGCAGAGGCTGCAGCTGCAGCAGCGTCGGCATTACCAGAGGCTGCTGCATCAGCGGCTGCAGCAGCGGCGGCGGCTGCGTCAGCTGCGGCAGTAGCTGCAGCAGCGGCTGCATCGGTATTACCAGAGGCCGCAGCTGCTGTTGCCGAGGCCGCAGCTGCTGTTGCCGAGGCCGCAGCTGC
>CAYJWH010000002.1:44740-55321 GCA_964373875.1 uncultured Candidatus Saccharibacteria bacterium
AGGCCGCAGCTGCTGTTGCCGAGGCCGCAGCTGCTGTTGCCGAGGCCGCAGCTGCTGTTGCCGAGGCCGCAGCTGCATCTGCATTTGCCGCATCTAAGGCATTTTGTGCTGCTTGATTCGCTGCATCTATTTGTCCTTGAGTAGTAGTGGTAAGACCAAACGCACTTGCGATTACTCCAAAAAATGAGTTTTCCACGGCAGTATTAAATCCATCTTTGGCGGCTTGGGCCAATGAGTTCCCTTGAGCAAGCGAGCTAACAAATCCATACCCAAAGGAACCTAACGCAATGGCGGCATTTATCGCAATACCCGCCAGTGTTCCAAGAGTAGCAGCTGCAACAACACCCGCTACAAATCCCCCTATAGCTACGCCACCTTGTCCTATGGTTACACCAGTACTCCCCTGCACTCCAGTTTCCGGAGATGCCGTAGTTACCGCAACCGTGTCAGGCGCGGTAGGTGTAGATGGGGTAGAGGGAGTAGTAGGGGCATTGCCTCCGCTCCCCTCGCCGCCAGCCCCCAGACCGCCTCCTTTATCCTCTTCTTGGAAACCCGGCTGTGGAAGCACTCTTCCCGATGGAGTGATGACCTCAGTTCGCGCGTATACAAATATCGGATTGGCAAGAGAAGCAAACGCGGCGATTTGCACGCCAATCAAAAGCTGTAAAATTACCGCCTTTTTCAAAAATTTTGTAATACTCTTTCTGGAGAACATAATATTATTATACTTAATAAGTATAATAAATCTACACCCCCCCCTGTTGCAAGTGCACACTATAATTGCGATAGCAACTATAGTTGACCATAACACTTCAACTCTTACAGATAAAAGCGCCGAGGAGCGCCCTTACGTTATTCCTCATATTGACTTCTTTTCTGTTCATTAAATTCTTTCTGCGAAACATCAAAACCGCTAAAAGAAGTTGATGGAGTCGTGGGTGGAGTAACTTTAAAAATACTTTTTTGTCTATTAAAACTGCGCCACAATTTTTTTATGCCAAAGCCAAGAAGCACATAAATAAAAAGAGAAGCTACGATTATTACAATATTTTGTATCATAAAACTAAGTTTATTTAAAAAAACATATAGCACTTGATAGTCAAGAGTTAAATATGCACAAGTATCCCCTGACCGCATAACTGCTATATCTATCCGTGCTATAGCACGGATAGATTATGATGACGAAGCCACTTATGTTGTAATGGGATAGGTGTGAGGATATACACATGCAAAATAACCAAAAATCGCTTCAATGGTAACAAATACCGATGCTACTAATGGAATTTGATTACAAAATCAAGGATCCATTGATTTCTCAACAAAATTCTGGTGCTGTAATTCACCCTATCTTTAAGAATGCGCGAACCCATGATCTTCTGGACTCGCCCCCACACCATTCCGGCGCTCCTACGGAGAATCGAACTCCGGTTACCAGGATGAGAACCTGGCGTCCTAACCACTAGACGATAGGAGCAAATTTTTTGGTGTGGGGGTGAAAACCATTTATCCTAGGCCAACTAGACGATGGGAGCATGATTGGTGTGGGGGTAAAAACCTGGGTCTCCCGACTGCGCGTCGGGGCTGACCACTAGCTCCGATTTTGTCTGTAGCGATGCCGCAGTTACAAAATCGAGAGTCCCCGATTTTCCCTCCGGCTTCGCCGGAGGGAAAATCGGGAACGATAAGGGCAAAACTCGGGATTGTAAAACTAGATTTTTTGAATTATATTACGATTAGGTCATTTAAGAATACAACATATGGAGCGGAAAAACAATGGCGCTTGAAATCAAAAAGAAAGTCTTCAATAAACAGGCGATCCTGGCGGTTCTGGAATCAATGCGAAAGCCTAACGGCGCATTTGTCGCCTCATATAGCTCTGAATATTCCGCACTTTGGATTAGAGATACTTTATATATCGCAATGTGCTACTACCATTTGGGAGAATATGCAAAGGCACTGGGGTGCGTATGGGTTATCTTTGACGTTTTCAAGCTCTACAAAAGCGATATAAGGACGAGGGTACTTTCCCCGATCAAAGTTCCCGGAGGCACAATACATGCAAAGTATCATCCTGAAACTTTGAAGAAAATTACCTCAGATGACGGCTGGAAACACCACCAACTCGATGCTATCGGCCTTTTCCTTCACGTAGTTGCGGATTTCAGCTCCAAGCATCTTCGGGTCGGAAACGCCTCGGTTCTCCGCGATGAAGAAGATCGGGAAATCCTCTTTCTCCTGATTGCCTATCTAAGAAGTGTCGAGTACTGGAGAGAAAAGGATAACGGCATTTGGGAAGAATGCCTTGTTCTGCATAGCTCTTCTCTTGGAGCGGTTGTGGGCGGCCTTCGGTACCTCATGCGGCAAGGCCTTGTGAAAGAGCTCCGCGACTCCCTTATCCGTCCCGGAGAAGATGCGCTGTCTAAACTTCTGCCGTATGAGTCACGCGATGATTGCCCTGACAAAATAGGCAATCCTGACCATAGCCACGATTGCGACGCCGCAGAGCTTACGCTAATTTGGCCGTATAACGTAATTGCCGAAGAATCGAATATTGATCTTCTGCTACAAAGAATCGTCGAGGGGCACGATACCGACAGCGGAAAACGACATTGCCTTCTGCAAAAAATGGGCCTGCAGCGCTATTGGGGAGATGCATATTTCAAGTCAGCGAATGGCGTATCTGCTCCTTGGCCTATGTTTCTTTTTTGGCTCTCAATAATTTGTTCTCAAAGAAAAGACACCGAAGGAGCGGTAAAGTGGTTTATAAGAGGTTGCGATACCATAACTCCGGAAAACTTTATTCCGGAATCGTGTCCCAACGGCAGACCTAATCTTAACACGCCCCTGGCCTGGGCACATGCTATCGCGCTCATCGCGTTTCAAAAACTTCCGCCAGAAATTCAAAAATATTTGCTTATCATCAGTTGATTTATGACACCGGCCAAGCCGGTGTATTTTTATCACCCTAAATAGTACTCTGCCAATACGCCTCCTGCCTCACCAATAACTCTTCGGCTCTTTCTGGCTCGGCCATTATTTTTTTCACGAACTTTTCCATGCGCATGGATTGGCTGCCTTTTACGAGAATTAAGTCTCCGGATCTAATTATCGATGCCAGAGCTTTTCCTGCTTCCGTAGAATCTTCAAATTTCAAAATTTGATCTGGGCTAAGAGTTCTTCCACTGCCTTCCAGTCCGCGAGTCATAGCCTCATCAGCAATAAATTTGGCACGCGGTCCTACGGTAACCAAAAGATCAACAAAATCTGCCGTCTGGTCTCCAATGGCTCGATGCGCTTGCTCCGTGTATTTTCCGATCTCTAGCATATCTCCAAGTACGGCTATCTTTCTTTTGCCCGGAAGTGCTACGAGAGTATCAAGAGCAGAGCGCATGGCTTCGGGCGCGGCATTATAAGAATCATCAAGAATAAATGAATTCTTTATTCCATTTAAAAGCCGCATTCTTCCCGCTGGCGGAGAAAAACTCTGAATCGCCTCCGAAATATCTACTAGATTCATACCAAGCGAAATCCCAACTGCCGTGGCAGCGGCAACCGCGTATGCCTGTGGCTTATTAAAGGCGCCATGCAGTCTGAAGGGAACAACATGGCCTTGGTGCTCAATCTTGAAAGTAATTCCGTCAGGAATATCACTAAAATTAGCGTCTTTCGAGATTGATAATTGATAATTGATGATTTTGATATCGGCATGATCGTCGAAGCCAAATGTAAATACATCTGGTCCATCTTTCATCCCGTTAGAAGTCCGCCCTGCCGAAGGCACGGCGGCAGCCCCGACGTCACGTCGGGGCTTACTTCTAACGGGATTCATGTCATAAACCGCGTAGTCATCGTGATTTAAAATAACCCGCCCGTCTTTGGGAACGGCCGAAACGAGTTTTGCTTTTTCTTTGATTAGTTCTTCGGGGTCTTTGAAAAATTCCACATGCACGGGTATATCACCAATGACAGTAACTACCGCAATATTGGGTTTGGCAATAGAAAGCAGTTGATCCATGTCGCCGGGATGGTCAATGCCGTATTCCAAAATCAGAATTTCCGGATATGGCTCCCCCCAAACTATTCGCTTATTCGCGCGAATTAATCCATAGAGCCAGCCAAGGATATTTTTGCCATAGTGCGGAGTGCCGAGAATTGTGAGAAGCAATCCTATTTCTGTGTTATAATTTTTTTCCGCGGTCCGTACCCGATACTTTTTTTTCAGAACTTCAAAAATCGCTTCTCGCGTGGAAGTTTTTCCGACCGAACCGGTAATGCCGACTACAAGCGGGCGGTATTTTCGAATCGTCGCTCGCGCAAGTACGGCGAGAATTTTTTGGAGAATTGACTTTTGCATACTCTTTATTATAATTGACTCGGCACCCCCAGGGAAACGGGTGACAATTGCCGCAACTTCACGCGAGTCCAAAATCTTCGCTGGACCTGCCTGCCGCAGGCAGGGATTTTGGACGATTTCAAACCGCATGTGCTAAGACCGCATAAGCGAGCGCCCTTATTTTTCATCAGGCGGCACTTCATAATAATTCAAAATAAATTCCGCCAAATCACGAAAGGCGGGGGTTAGTGTATTGGCGGCAAAACGGTTTCCGGCCGGTTCATTCATCTGCAAATAAATCAGGAACTTGGGATCAAAGGCGGGAGCAAAACCTACAAAAGAGTGGATTACTTTATCCGAATATCCCCTTCCGTCCGTTCTTGGAATTTGCGCGGTTCCGGTTTTTCCGGCCACAAAATATCCTTTTACTCCGGCGCGATTTTCAAATCCGTTTTTCACGGCCGACACCATCATCTTGGTAATTTTTTCCGAGGTTTCCGCGGAAATTACTTCTCTTTTTATTTTCGGCTCGGTTTTGAATTCATTGCCGGAGTCGTCCCGAATCCTATCGACCACAAACGGCGTAACCAATTTTCCGTCATTGGCGATTGAAGCAATGGCGGACGCAAGCTGAATCGGAGTTACCGCGATCCCCTGCCCGAAAGAAGCGGTCGCGAAATCTATGTCACGGCGCGCGTTTAGATTAGATATATTTCCAGCAATCTCGCCGGGAAGATCAATACCGGTTTTCTCTCCAAATCCGAATTTCTTAAAATACTCCAGCTGTTTTTCTTTTCCCAAGACCCTCGCTACATGCACCATGCCCGTATTCAAAGACTTCTCAATCACATTTGTCATAGTTTGAGTCTGATGAGCTTTTAAATCAAAGTTTTTAATCGTATAACCGCCGATCTTTACTTCGCTGGAATCAAAATAAGTAGAATCCGGAGTGACTGCGCCTTCGGCAAGAGCGGAGGCCATAGTTATCGGTTTTAGTACTGAACCAAGCTCATACATTGATTCCGCTATAGGATTTAGAAACGTTGAGTAATCTTTTACCTTTGAAAATTCGTTTATGTCAAAAGACGGATATGCCGCCTCGGCCAGAATCCTGCCGGTTTTAGGATCCAATACTAGAATCACTCCCGATTGAGGACTCCACTTCTTAACGATTCCTCCAAAAATTTCTTCGGCTTTTACCTGTATATTGTAATCAAGAGTTAATACTATGTCAGATCCGTTCTTTGGTGGATCGATAATCCTTCTGCCGAGCGCCACCAAAAAACCTGACGCGTCTTTGGCACCATACAGGAATCCTTTTTCCCCAGAGAGATGCTCATTATAACTTCGCTCAATTCCGTATCGGCCGACTTCTTCTTGTTCCTCAACGCTCACAAAACCAACAAGCCGTGCTCCCAAAGAATCATGGGGATATATTCGGCGGCGCTCTTCTTCAAAAAAGAATCCATCCGGAAGCAAGCTCTTTAGCTTTTCAACTAGATCAGGGTCAAGCTTTTTGGCAATTATTTCGTAGGTATCTTCCTTTTTTGACAACTTTTCAAGAAGTGTTTGTTTGTCCAGAGAAAGTTCGCGGGCAAGGATTTCCGCAACACCCGAGGCATCCTTTAGATACTTGGGAGAGGCAATGAGATTTTTTTGAATTTTGTTGAGCGCTAAAGGAATCAGCGCTCCGTTTTTGTCTTGGGCAAATATTGTTCCGCGCAGAGCGAGTATATCTTCGCTTACCCTATGCTGGTTTGCGGCAAGACGGCTGTATTCCTGATGATTTATAATTTGCAAGGTAAATAATCTTGCCAATAGCGCCAAGACTCCCACTAAAAAAAAGAGGAGGACTAACGTCATCCGCCCCTGAATCGCAGTATCAAACGAACTTCTGGTCATTTGTTTACGGCCAAACCCCTCGCGGTTAGATATTTGATCGCTGATACTCTTTCCATTGATTCTAAAATAGACCCTTGCCGATTCGCAAGCAAGCCGATCTTCTCCTGCAGGGCGAGCTCTTTTGCTTGCAGAGCTTCCGCGACGTCATCCTCTAATCGCATAGAGCTTTGGATCTCAAATCCCGAAGAAAAGGAATAAAATAGGGCCACCAAATAAACTACCGCAGCTAAAGTAGTAAGACCTGCCAAAATGGCGCTAACCACTCCTCCGCGATTGGCAGATTCAAATCGCTTTGTCCCGATTACAAAGCAATCGAGGATCCTCGATGCCGACGAGGTCGAGCATTCTCGACAAAATCGGAACAGAGTCGGAACAAAATCAAAAGCAGGCATTGCGGTCATTATTCTTTTTTGAGCAAGCCCGCCAAAGTTTTGCTTCGCAAAATTTAGGTGGGCAAGAATTAGAGTAGTCATCAGTGCAATTAATACTATAGTTTCTGCGCCACACGGAGCTTGGCGGAACGCGCCCGTGGATTTTCTTTTTGTTCCATAAAGCTCGCGGTAATCGGTTTTTTAGTAATTATTTTTATATCTCCTGTTTTTTGATAGTTTCTAAAGATATTTTTTACAATCCGGTCCTCTAACGAATGGAAAGAAATTATGGCGATTTTTCCTTGAGGGTTGAGAACTTCTATCATATCTGGCACGGCTCGCTCAAGGTTCTCAAGTTCGTGATTTACGGCGATCCTTAGGGCTTGAAAAGTTCTTGTCGCCGGATGCAGGCGCGTTCCGCGAAACCTGGCTGGAATAGTTCTTTCGATAATTCTTGCTAGTCCACCTGTCGTTGATATTTTCTTGGCAGTCCTCGCGACACCTATTCCCCTGGCAATGCGTCCCGCAAATCGTTCTTCTCCGTAAGTTCGGATGACATTCTCAATCTTCTCCAAAGGCCAGTCATTTATAATTTTCTCCGCGGTGAACGTATTTTGCTCAATGTTATACCGCATATCCAGCGCCTCATCTCTTAAGAACGAAAACCCTCTCCCAGATTTTTCAAGGTGATACGAACTAAAGCCGAGATCAGCAAGGATTCCAGCAACCGGACCAAAATTATATTTTGTAACAATATGTTTAATGTCCGCATAATTGCCACAAATTAATTTTAAATTCTTCTCTCCCGCCTGCAGAGGCAGGTCTTTTAGTTTTTCAATAAGCTCGCAGTCCCAATCGATCCCGAGTATCATCCCCTTCTCCCCTACCAAGTTGAGTATTGCTCTCGCGTGCCCTCCGCCGTTTATGGTCGCATCAATAAATTTTTCTCCAAGTTGCGGACTAAAAGCCTCCAAAACTTCTCTAAGTAGCACCGGCTTGTGTATTGGTAATTCGTACATTCGTGCTGAATTCGTAATTCGTTGATGACTAGTATAACCCCAGCTCTCCAAGTTTCTCGGCAATCATGTCCGTATTCTTCTCAACTTCCGCTTTATAAGAATTCCATCTCGCTTCATCCCACACTTCCAATCGGTTGTATACTCCGGCAATAATCACTTTTTGAGACAGACCCGCGTATTCTTTCAAATAATCCGGGACTAATATCCTGCCAAGTTGATCAAGCTCAATTTCTGTAGCGCCGGCAAGCATGGTTCGGGACAAACTGCGTACATCGCTCTTTCCCATAGACAGCTGGGCAAGTTTTTCAGTATGTTTTTCCCACTCACGCACCGGATAGAGGAAAAGACAATTATCCAGTCCTTTTGTTAAGATAACGCGGTCTCCCAGCTCTTTTCTTAATTTGGCGGGAACCGCAAGCCGCTTTTTCGTATCAAGAGTATGTTTGTATTCACCTATGAGCATTAGAGTTATCCCCTTTTATCGTGACTTATCCCCTTAGTTATCCACAATTCACCACTACTCTCTCATTTTATCCCACTTACATACATAGTGCAATACTTTTATACCATTTTGCGTATAACAAAAAAGTGGCTTATTTAAGCCACGTTGTTTTTAAATATGCACAAGTTATGCACTTAATACAGGATCGCCATAATTATCCACCAACATGCCATCTTTCTCCAAGGGAACTCTTCTTTTACACTCCTCACAGTTTTCGGGCCTGGTGGAGGAGATAGGATCATAGAAAAGAGAAATGTGCGGCCGAGTTATGGTTTGCATCGCAGTAGGATGCCCGCCGGGATTACGATTCAACAAATCCGCGGACGCTAGAATCGGTCCGGCATCTTCTTGCTCCTCACAGATATCCTCGAGCATGCCAAAACTTCTGCCGGTAGATCGTACATCATCAAGCAGAAGAATTCCTTTGTTTGGGGGCAATCTAAATCCCCTCGCTAATCTCAACACGCCATCGACTTTTTCTGCGTAAACCAATATCGGCTTCTTGCCATAAAAAAGTTGCTGTAAATGGCAGGCAAGAACAATTCCTACCGTTGCCGGAGTAAGAATAACTCCGATATTCTCCTCTTCTCTTTCGCGATTAAGCAGATTTAGATTCCCTAGCTCGTCCATTATTTCAAACGCAAAAATGTGAGTAAAATCCCAATGCTGGAATCCAGTAGAAAATTGGTAAAGAGTAATCGTATGATCGCCCTGCGATCTAGTTTCGGGGAAAATACTCTGCATAGTTCGACCCATTTGGGAAGAGTCAGAATAGAGAAGATAATGCCGACCAGTTTCTCTCGTATCCTTCACGACTTTATATTCTCTACAAAGATTTCTGAGAAATTCCTCACGTCTGTGCAACATATCTTTTCCTCATTTCAAAAAGCCGAGGTCATGATATCACGACTTCGGTCTAAGTTCAACTATTTTGGCGCAAAGCGGATCATTTCACCTTTGATTTCGTCTTTGATTCTTTTTACCGCGTCAACCTCCGATAGACAGACCCGCCAAGAGTCCGTGATCGGCCTGCCGATAATAAGATAATCGGCGTACTGAATTGCCTGACTCGGCCTTGCGGGAAGACTATGATTATCACGGCTCATAAACCAATCCGGTCGGATTCCGGGAGCAAATTTAAGCAGAGAGTTGAATTCTTTGAAACCCGCCAAAAAATTCAGTCCGGCAACGGAGGATACAATTCCCTGCGCTCCGCATTCAAGAGCCGTTTCGGAAAACTGCCGAATCTTTTCGTCAACTCGACTGCCGTAAATTTCCTGGCAATCTCCGGTGTCATGCGCGGTAAGAACGGTCACTACGACTACTGCCGCATTTCCTCGATTTTCAACCGCGGCCCTAATCGCTTTCTTGCCTGCCGCGCCATGCACTGTAAACCAATCAACTCTTGTTGTTGCAAGTCCCGCGGCCGCCTCTGCCATAGTATCAGACGTATCATGCAGTTTTACGTCCCAGAAAATTCTTTTTCCGCGCCTTTGCGCGATTTTGGCAATTTTGTCGGCATACCCCCAACTCATGGCCTGTTGCCCAAGCTTGAAGATATTGACATTATTGGCGAGGTTATTGATAGTGCGAAGCGCGTCAAGCTCATCACGATAATCAAGCGCCACAATCAGATGATCCTTGGGGTCCATTTATTTTTCTCCTGTCAATGAAACCAAAACTACTATAGCAATCTTAAGTTTTCAGGTCAAATATTTACGAGGCCCGGCCTCGGAGGCCGGGCCTCGTAAATTAAAAAACGCCTACAGGGGCATGTTTTAGATTGGGCGCGGCAGGACTCGAACCCCGCACTACAACTTGCACTGGCTCCGCCAAAAATACGAGTGCAAATTGAGTGACGGGGCAAGCCTGCGTAGTCGGTTAGGACGCTGCGTTTAAAATGGGCAGGGTGAGAGTCGAACTCACTGGGGTGAAAATGTTATTTCTTTATGACAGTTTGAACAAAGCAGTTCACATTTATCTATTTCGCCCTTCACTCGCTCCCAGCTCAAACCTTTTTGAAAGAGCCGTGTAGGCTCATACTCTTTTTCTTTGAGGTGGTTAAACTCAAGCGCGTATAAAGACTTACGGTAGCCGCAAAGTTTACATTTCCCGCCAAGGTACTCTACCGCCTTTAATTTCAGCTTTCGGGCTTGCTCGATTCTCCAAATGGTTCTTTTGCGATTTTCGCATTTTTTGCATATATATCTTGGGTATCCATAAGTATAATAAAAATCGCTCTCTGATTTTTCTTTTTTGCAATTTTTACATATTCTCATGGCCGGTGAAATGGGTGCGGCAGGACTCGAACCTGCGTAGTCCGTTAGGACGCGTGGTTTACAGCCACGAGCAATAGCCGCTATGCGACGCACCCATACTTACAGATTATCACAAAATCCGTAAAAAATAAAATGGCTAACAGACCCGAACCAAGTACTATCTCATGCCGAGGAG
>CAYJWH010000003.1:0-42894 GCA_964373875.1 uncultured Candidatus Saccharibacteria bacterium
TGCCACCCATAAAGCAATCAAAAGCATGCAACCGACCATGGCTTGAAGATTTTTATCATGAGGATGATAAAGCCGCCGGCAGACCATATGGTGTGGAAAAAGTCCGTTTGCAAATCGATGCGGCGGAACGGGTTGACAGTTGCGGCTGGCTACTATGGAATGCTGCCAATTTATACACTGAAAACGCTTTACGCAAAGAAGGAGTTGATTAATGTTAATTGTTAATATCCAAAGACATTACAAAGCGTAGTTACCGTAGAACAATATCCTATTTAAATAAATTCCATTAATTAACGATCGCATTCTAATGGAATAGAGTGGCTTATGAAGATGAAAACAAATAAAGGAAGGAAAAATGGAATGGTTTTATATGGATCGTATGCTTACCGGGCGCTTAAAATTGTTGCGGGGGGAGCCGCCCTTGGAGTTGCTCTTACTGTTTTTATTGCCGTACCGAATATGGCAGTTGTCGCAAAACCACTTATTGAATATCTGGCTGGCAAGGACAAACGTAAGTGGAAGCGGGAACAAGCCCAACTATGAAAAGCAGTCGAACGCTTAAGGAGACGCCGTTTGGTTTCGCTGCTTATGCGCGGAAAAGAAACTTATCTGCTTATCACAAAAGAGGGAAAGGAGCAGCTAAAAAGGTTTGAGATCAATACCCTCCAAATTGAAAAGCCGAAAAAGTGGGATAAAAAATGGAGAATAGTTCTTTTTGATATTCCGGAAAAGCGCAAAGGAGCGCGTAACTCCATAAGAAGAAAGTTGCTAGAACTTGGTTTTTATCCTCTTCAAAAAAGTACGTTTGTTCATCCGTATGATTGCCAAGATGAAATCGATTTTATTGCGCAATTTTTTAATGCTGAAAAATTTATTCAATATGTGGTATGCGACGATTTGGGAGCAAACGAGCCCATAGTGAGGCGGCATTTTAATCTTCTATAAAATCCAGTCTTTTTATAGAAAGAAATTTGTGTTATTTCCATTAGGATACGATCGCATCCTAATGGAAAGTGATCTCTTTGGAGGGTGAGATAATAATAAAATTGTTGGCAGGGGGTGGGGATATTTTCACACCTATACCATCACGACATAAGCGGCTTCACCATCGCAATCTATCCGTGCTATAGCACGGATAGATATAGTAGTTATGCTGTCAGGGAATGCCTGTAGATATCTTTGTGCATTGACAAAAATTTGTGGGGGGGGGGGGGCATACTAGAGGAAGTCGATTATAGCAACATAATAACTATTAAACATATGGGGCATGAAGCAGTTTCTGGCGCGAAAGAAGCGTCTTTATCAATCGAAGATTGGGAAGGGAGAATAAAACCGGCCGTTGACCTTTACAGAGCAACGTGGCAGGGAGCTTTTAATATTCGACGTCAAGAATGGATATATTCGAATATAAAGAATAAAGATGGAAGTTCTAAGCGAGAAGTAACATATGATATAAATATAGAGGCCATTGAGGGACTTCCTGGGTTTAAGGATTTAGTTGATGAGTTTAACGAAATGCTTGCGGCTTCCGTTGGGGGAGACGTGACAGCAGGATCGGATATTCGTGAGCGCATATATAAAAGAAAAGAAGAGTTGGAGAGGAAACGCGAAGATTTAAGAAAAGCGGACCCATTGGTGAGTGATGTCGTGTTGCAGCTTGCCATAAGATTTAGCAAGAGATTGGACGCTATCTCACAAGATGAAGTGAAAATAGTAATTGACGATGTATTGAGTAAAAAAGAAAAGCATGAGTATGATTCGGCCGAGCATCAGGAGTTTCTCAACTTGAGGGGGCCGGCAAATGCGGCTTTTGACGGCGCGAAGGCAGAGGAAGATCTTGCACGGCAGGACGCGCAAGCAAAAAAACGTGGGTTCCCGTCTCGGCAGGAAATGTGGCAACACGATTTGGCTGCAATAAAAGCACTCAGGAAAAGAATAGGAGATGAAAGATTCAAAATGTGGGATAGTGTCGGCAGCTTTGGCGGCTTAAGCTATACTCTGGACCGGATGGAAAAAGCAGAGAGTGCGGAATAAGGTGAGAGGTTGAAAAGCAGAAAAAATCGTGCTAAACATAAAGAGTCCGTATCGGACTCTTTATGTTTTTTGTGCCAGCGTAGCTCAGTTGGTAGAGCATCTCATTCGTAACGAGAAGGTCGCCGGTTCAATCCCGGCCGCTGGCTTTTTGAAAAGGTGGGAGGGTAAATAAATCGTAGGTTCCGGGTTCAAATCCCGGGGTCGGCTTCTGAATTTTTAAAAGCCGTCAAGCTTTGCTTGACGGCTTTTGGTTTATTGCAGATGCCGGCGAAATTCTTCCATGATCCGCTTGATAGGCATTACCAAGTAGAGATTTCGTTTTCCTCTCACCGATCCGATGAGGATGCCCAACAGCCGGCCGGTATTGGTAGCAACCGGCGCTCCGGAGAATCCATCTTCAATACTGAGTTCCGCCTCAAAAATCAGCGCGCCATCGTCCCGCATCTCCTTAAATTGTATTTTCTGAAGGGTCGGACTGGTACGCAAACGAATCGGCTCGGCCACGGTCATAGCATATTCATCTCGGTCCGGAATCGGCCTCCATTCATCAACCGTAAAAAACAAAGGTACCGGCCGCCTCTCTGCTATATAGCCGATGAAGAAATCGTGCAGATGCCCGGTCTCTATCTTAAGATTATTTACTAGAACTGCGGGTCTTACGGTCTGCCACTCCTGTTCTGGCGCACCCACGAGAATCGTTGTCGTATATTCAGAAGCTGGGCAATGCCCGGCCGAGAGTACGTAGGCATGAAAATAATCTTTGCGATTTCCAACCGGACGAAAGTAGAAAGCATAGCATGACGCATTTTCCTTGTCAGACGATACCGGCATCAATAATGATCCGAAAAGTTTTTCTCCTTCCATTTCAAGTTCCTTAGGTGCCGGTAAAAGAGTTGCGCAACCGGCGACGACGAGAGCCAGACAAAGAAGTAGAAAACGCCGCATCTTTGCTACCACCATTTGTTCTATTTCAAGGATACTTATGATTGCAGATTTGTAAAGTTTTTCTCTGGGTTTACTTTTTGCCGGGAAGCTAATATAAAGTAATTAGTACTGCAGGAGTGTTTTTTGAAAAGATTTAGCGCAGTTGTTTTGCTTTTTATTTTGGCGGGGTGCGCTAATATTCCGCCTTCAGGAACCGCTCATATACTCAATTTTATTCCCGGTCATATGCCCTACTATGCGGGCTATGGATTTTTCATTGGAGACAAAGGATGTTTTATCACCACCTTTCACCAAAAGCACTCTTTTGCCAGAGGAGTTCCTCGAGTATATAGCGGATCAAAGGAATATCGCATTGAGTTTCTGCAAGGTATTCCTGAACTTGAGGTTGCACTTTTTAGAACAGGTGAAGCAACAGTATCTTTGCCCTTGATCGAAAACATTGACGGAGAAGTATTAGGAAAGAAAGTTTTTATAAGAAGTGGAGCGGATATGTTTGAGGCAACTGTTGCTGACGATTGGATATTATATGATCTCAGTCCCGAACCATTTATTCCCGGACTTTCTACTCGAAGATTTCTCGCCTATAAAATAATTGGAGGAGATTTGCGGCGAGGGAAAAGCGGATCTGTTGTAGTTAACTCCAAAGGAGAGGTGTTTGCGATTGTAACGGCAATAATGGAGGGGGCTGAACCCTTTGGAGTAGCCGTTCCTATATCACACTCACTACTTTACACTTTTCTGACCTATCATAAGTGCTAGTCCCGATTATATCGGGAATTTTTAATTTTTGTAGGTTTGTGATATAATACGGATATGGAAGAAGTGAAGAAAATTCTTGAAGATCTTGAGGTAAAATCCCGCGAAATCGCGGACCGGCTTTGATATTTCCGGAAAGAAGAAGGAAATTTTGAAAATTGAGGAGGAGATGCAGGGGCCCGGATTTTGGGAAGATAAAATACGCGGAGCCTCACGCGGTCAGGAACTCTCGGCCTTAAAGAAAGAGTCGGATCGCTGGGATAAGCTCGAGCGAGATCTTAAAACACACCAAGAGTTGCTGGCAATGTCGGAAGGGGATGAATCTTTGCAAAAAGAAATTGAGGCAAAAGTCAGACAGCTTGAAAAAGAATTTAAAAATTTAGAGGTTGAACTATACTTCTCTGGGAAGTACGATAAAGGGAGTGCCATTATTTCCGTTTATTCCGGAGCGGGAGGCAAAGATGCCGAAGATTGGGCCGCGCTTTTGTTAAGAATGTATAGCCGGTTTGCCGAAAAAAGAGGATGGAAGACCAAGATTATCCACGAGCATTGGGGAGAATATTCAGGCCTTGCCGGCTGGGGGATAAAAAACGCGACCATTCTGATTGGAGCTTCCTATGCTTATGGATATTTGAAAAAAGAATCAGGTGTGCATCGCCTCGTGCGGATTTCGCCTTTTTCCTCGCAGTCTCTCCGTCACACCTCGTTTGCGCTGGTTGATGTCATGCCGGAATTCGTGGCGCCGGAGGAAGTGGAGATCAAGCCGGAGGATTTAAAAATTGATTTTTTCCGTTCCTCGGGTCCCGGCGGGCAGAATGTAAACAAGCGCGAGACGGCTGTTCGTATCACTCACTTGCCGACAGGCATTCAAGTCGCCTCGCAGGTAGAGCGCTCGCAGGAAAGAAACCGCGAAACCGCTTTGGGCCTTTTACGCTCCCGTATCTATAGGTTTGAGTCGGAACGGCAAGAAAAAGAACGCTCTGGCGTCAGACAAGAAAAAGTGGCCATCGAATGGGGATCGCAAATTCGATCATACGTAATGCATCCTTATCAAATGGTCAAAGATCATCGCACCCAAGTCGAGACTTCAAATATAGAAAAAGTATTGGACGGAGAATTAGATGAATTTATTGAAGCGGAAATAAAGCAATAGTATCGATGCGAATATGCTAATTTACCAATGATACGAATATTCGCATAATTGGCATTCATTCGCATATTGGCATCGAGACAAATGATTTACTTCGACAACGTATCCAAAATTTATAATCATCATTCCGTTGCCCTGAAAAACGTTACTCTTCGGGTCCATCCCAAAGAGTTTGTGTCTTTGGTTGGATCTTCCGGAGCCGGCAAAACCACGCTTCTAAAACTTTTTATCCGTGAAGAAGAACCGACGGAAGGAAGAATATTTTTGGATGGTATTGAAATAACCGGAGTAAAACGATCCGAGCTTCATCATGTTCGCCGCCGGATAGGAACGGTATTTCAGGATTACAAGCTTCTGCCAATGAAGACCGCTTATGAAAATGTCGCCTTTGCGATGGAGGTTGCCGGATGTCCGGATGAGGAAATAGAAGAAGACGCGCCGCAGGTGCTTGAGCTTGTCGGGTTGAAGGAAAAAATGCAGAATTTTCCCCACCAACTGTCCGGAGGAGAGAAACAAAGAGTGGCCATCGCGCGGGCCCTGGTCAATCGGCCGGACGTATTGCTGGCCGACGAGCCCGCGGCAAACCTTGATCCCATCAATACTTGGGAGATTGTAAAGCTTCTGCAAAAAATCAACAGTCTTGGCACGACCGTGATTTTGGCATCGCATGACAAGGAGATTATCAACTCCATAGACAAACGCGTTATAGTCTTGGATAAAGGAGAGGTGATAAGCGACCAGGAAAGAGGCAAATATCTTGTATAAATGTCTAATTACTAATTTCCAATGTCTAAACGAACCACATTCAAGCGCGTCATAAAAACCGGATACTTGAGTTTCCGGCGTAATGGTTGGCTTTCAACCGCTACCATCCTGATTATGATATTGGTGCTTTTTGTTCTGGGAAGTTTGGTGTTTGTGGGAGCTTTTGCCAATACCATGCTGACTGCTTTTGAATCCAAGATCGACATCAGTGTTTATTTTGTCGGCAATGCCGCGGAAGAAAACATTTTGCAAATTAAAAAGGAAATTGAGGCGTTCCCCGACGTCGCCCAAGTCGCTTATGTGTCAAAAGATGATGCCTTGGCCCAGTTTCGCGAGCGGCACAAGGGCAATGCTTTGATTGTCGATGCCCTGGACGAACTTGGAGAAAATCCGTTGGAGGCGAGTCTCAATATCCGGGCGCGCGATCCCTCGCGATACGGAGATATCAGCGACTTTCTTCTGCAAAAAAGTTACCAGGCGGTGGATAAGATCAACTATTTTGAAAACCAGGCAATCATTGATCGTCTGGGGGCGATTGTCGGCACGGTGCGCGGGTCGGGAGCGATTCTTGCCGTCTTTCTGGCTTTTGTCGCGATCCTGGTCGCTTTCAATACCGTGCGTCTGTCAATTTATACCATGCGGGAAGAGATCGGGATTATGCGATTGGTGGGCGCCACCAAATGGTTTATCCGCGGCCCATTTTTGGTAAGCGGAGTTTTATACGGCGCCGCGTCCGCCGCCATCACCACTTTGGTTTTCTTCCCGTTGACCTGGCTTGCCTCGCCCAAGCTTGCAGTACTCGTGCCTAATTTTAATCTCTTTCAATACTTTATTTCCAATTTTGCGGAGTTTTTCGCGATCATGCTTGCGAGCGGAGTATTGCTTGGCACTCTGTCCAGTTTTATCGCCATAAGGAGGTATCTTGAGATTTAGGATACCGGCTTCGTCTAATGGTAGGAAAGTCTTGCCAAATATGGTAAGATTTTTTTATGCCAAGCAACTGGACAAAAGGATTTACGAAAGACACGCATCCGTCGATAATGAAAATTTCCGATACGATGCGAAGGAAGAAGTTAGATAACTTTGCGGAGTGGCGCGATAGAATGCGCGCTCTTGGAAAGATACAAACCGATTATCCGGAATTTAAGAAAGACGGAGACTTGGCTGAATTGATCGGAGTAATACTGGGAGATGGCCATATTGAAAGGTTCCCAAGGACAGAATCAGTTACTATTTCTTCTAATGCGAAAAATAAAGGATTTATTAACCGATACAGCAAGCTTTTGGAGACTATATTCAAGAAAAAACCGTATATTGCAAAAATGAGTGGTTCAAATTGCGTGCGTATTAGAATTTTTCAGAAGAATATAAGTAAAAGGTTTAATATCCCCTCCGGTGCAAGAAGATATAAAAAAATTTCAGTACCCCGCTGGATTTTTAAGGAGGAAGAGTATATAATAAGATATCTTCGGGGGCTTTATGAAGCAGAAGGCTCGTTTTGTATACATACGCCAACTTCTACCTATAAACTTTTTTTCAGCAATCGAAATGAATCTATGCTCCGGAATGTTTTTCGGCTTATGAAACATTTGGGCTTTCATCCACATCAAAGCAAAAGCAATTATTCGATACAGGTTTCTAAACGTGAAGAGGTATACAATGCGGTTGAATTATTGAAGTTTAGAAATTATTGAAGTTTATTGCCGGGTAGTGTAGTGGTAGCACGCCGCGCTCTGGACGCGGAAACCGGGGTTCGAATCCCTGCCCGGCAGAAATCAGCTTATGAGACCAAAAACAACATTGTTTTTATTGATGTCCGTGGACGGGAAAATATCTACGGGAGACACCGACATGATGGATGTCGATAAAGATTTTCCACAAATTGAGGGAATAAAAGAAGGTTTGAAGTAGTATTACGACCTTGAGCAACAAACAGACCTTTTTTCTTTGAATACTGGGCGGGTATTTGCGAAAGTGGGTATGAACGAGAAAACTGATGAACCAGTAAAACTCTCCATCAGTTTCGTCGTGATTGATAATGAGCCGCATCTTACCGAAAGGGGTGTGTCCTATCTGGCAAAGAAGGCAAAAAATCTCATCCTTGCCACAACGAATAAAAACCACCCCGCTTTTTCGCTACAGGAGAAATTCTTAAACCTCCATATTTTGATTTACGCAGAGCATATTGATTTTGTAGATTTGTTTCAGAAACTTGGTGAAAAGTATGGAGCTGATAAACTCACTATCCAATCCGGTGGCACACTCAACACAACTTTGGTGAGGGATGGGTTGATAGATAGAGTTCTGCTTGTTGTCGCGCCTGCACTTATAGGCGGTAAGAATACTTCCACATTGATGGACGGCGACTCGCTTCATGCCCCCGATGAGCTTTTCAAAATAAAGACGCTTGAGTTTGTTCAAGCAAAACCGCTTGAGCACTCCTACCTTTTGTTGGAATATAAAATTAGAAACTGAAAGCAAAAGCCGATTTTCCTTGTAGAAGAAGGGTTCTAACTTCGTCCAGTACCAGGAGCCAAATAAAAATATCCTCTTATGGACGAGAGGATATTTGTTTCTTGAAGCGAGCCGGTTTATATCCGATTCCTTTGTGATAGACCATCACCATGTCATTCAGGTATTTGGCCGCTTCCTTATAGAAATATATGAAAGGAACTTTTTTAATCCTTGATTCCGGTTCCGCCACTCGCTGATAGTTTTTATTACGAGCCGTTTACTGATAAAAATGAGACGGCACTCGCCACAAAGAAAATAAGGCAATCTTAATGCTTGTATGGCATAATTTCTATTTTGAAGAGTTTCATGAACCGACCCCGGCTTATTACAGCGAGGACAATAAAATTTAACATCTCCATCCTTTTCCATGATGATCTCCTTTGGGGTTGAGATAAGTATAGCCATAATGGAACGTAAATATACAGCGGGTGTCAGTAACATTAATGGCTAAAATGTGGAAATACTTATACAATAAATGTCATGGAATTTTTACTGGGAATGGACTTGGGCTCGTTTATCCGGACTATTGGTCTCGTAGGTATTTTTGCCGTGGTCTTTGCCGAGTCCGGGGTTCTTATCGGCCTGTTTTTACCCGGGGACTCGCTTCTTTTTACCGCGGGGCTTCTCGCTTCTCAAGGATTCGTAGATATAAAAATGCTGATGCTTGTAACTTTTTTGGGAGCGGTCTTGGGAGACAGCGTTGGCTACGCTTTTGGCAGGCGAGTAGGGCCAAGATTTTTCACCAGAGAGGATTCTTTAATTTTCCGCAAGGAATATATCGTCCGGGCAAACGAGTTTTATGCCAAGCACGGAGGAAAAACAATCATACTTGCCCGGTTCTTGCCGATCGTCAGAACTCTTGCTCCTATTCTTGCCGGAGTTGGCAGGATGCGCTACGAGACATTTCTTTTATATAATGTTTTCGGCGCAATCCTTTGGGCGGTTGGCCTAACCGGACTTGGATTCTGGCTCGGAAACATTATTCCCGGCATTGATCGCTATATTATTCCGATAGTCCTTCTTATCATCATATTTTCCCTTCTTCCCGGATTCTTTCAAGTTTTAAAAAATAAGGAAAACCGCGCGTATATTAAAAATCTTTTTTCGGGTCTCTTTAATCGCTTCCGCTCATTGTAATTTAATGACCACTATGCTAAAAATTATGCATGTTTAATTTGCCGAAAGTAGGAGAGAGAACGCCAGATTTCTCCCAAGCCACCGCGTATCATAATAGTATTTTCAAGAAAGTATCGCTTAGCGACTACCAAAAAAAGTGGCTCGTATTTTTCTTTTACCCTCGTGATTTCACTTTTGTTTGTCCTACTGAAATTGAAGGGTTCGCGGATTTGGAAAAGGAATTTGAAGAGGCGGGGGCAAAAATACTCGCCTGCTCAACAGACAGCGAGTGGTCTCACAAAAATTGGTTTGAAACTGACGAGCGTCTGAAAAAAGTTAAATATCCGGTCATTGCGGACACTACGCACGAAATTTCTAGCGCTTATAATATACTTGGGAAAGATGGAGCGTCCCAACGGGGAACTTTCATCATTGATCCAGAAGGAATATTACGTTTAATTACTATTTCAGATAATTCAGTAGGCCGTTCCATAAAAGAAACTCTGCGGGTTTTAAAAGCCCTGCAGACTGGAGAGCTTTGTCCAATAGAATGGGAACCGGGAGAAGCAACTTTGAAAGGGAAGTAATCTAAAATCCCCTTCGACAAAGCTCAGGGGATTTTAGATTTATCTCTTCAAAAATTACATGCCCTCCACCATCTTTCGTCCGCTCCACCAAGCCCACAAGGCCCATACACCTACTACTAGGTGTAGGACAAGGTCCGCGGGGGTCTCCAGGTTTGCTCCAAGTAGGTTATCATAGCCAAGGTTGTACAAGGCGACAAGTATGCCTACTACTCCCACGAGGAGTGTAACCAATCCCTGCAAGCCCGCGCCAAGAGTATAGGCAACAACGAGTGCCACTACACCCAAGACGAGATGCGCCCAGTTCTCGGCATTGTCAAACCACCAAAACGAGCCAAAAATGCTCGAATCCGGCGTAGGTCCGATAACGCCCAAAAATCCGGCGAGTCCCACGACTACGAGTACCACTCCACCAATCGTCAAAAATTGTTTTGGATTCATTACGATAAAATTACATTACAAAAACCGACCTTTTCCTGCATAGCCCTATTATAAGGTATTGTTTTTAAGCGACAAAATAGGTTTTCCACACCCCGTTGACTATGGGGTGATTTCAAGGTAAAATTCAGCTACTTTATGCGGGAAGTATATCTTGATCATGCGGCTACGACCTACCTTGATCCGCGAGTAAAGGAGGCGATGGAGC
Source organism: uncultured Candidatus Saccharibacteria bacterium (assembly GCA_964373875.1). Taxonomy (GTDB): domain Bacteria; phylum Patescibacteriota; class Minisyncoccia; order Sungbacterales; family HO2-52-23; genus CAYJWH01. The sequence continues at coordinate 10,511 of CAYJWH010000003.1, forward strand.
CGTACTGGGAGATAGAATATGGCAATCCATCGAGTCTTTATCGCTCGGGACGCAGGGCAAAGGACGGACTGGATGAAGCGCGCACAACTATTGCGCGGATTTTGAATTGCAAACCGGAAGAAATAATTTTTACCGGCGGAGGTACAGAGGCGATAAATCTTGCTATCTTCGGCGTGGCCCGTTCCTATTCTAATGTTCTCAAGAACATTAGAATAGGAACGGCGGATGAGCATACGGCGTCTCGGGGCCATCTCATTACTTCCAAAATTGAGCACCACGCCGTACTTCATTCAATGGAGGCGCTAAGCAAAGAAGGGTTTGAAGTTACTTACCTAGACGTGGATGAATATGGTTTGGTTGATCCGATAAATCTTCGTCAGGCAATTCGTCCGGACACGATTTTGGTATCAATAATGTACGCGAATAACGAGATTGGAACTATTGAACCCATTGAGGAAATTGGGAAAATAATTAAAGAAATCCGCGTAGAAAGAAAAGCCGCGGGCACCAGTACTCCGATATTTTTTCATACCGACGCTTGTCAGGCGGCTGGGTCTTTGGATATGGAAGTAGAAAAACTTGGGGTGGATCTGCTTGCCTTCAACGGATCTAAAATTTATGGACCCAAAGGGGTTGGCGCGCTTTATATGCGCCGAGGTGTCAGAGTGAAGCCAATTATATACGGCGGAGGACAGGAAAATAATCTTCGCTCCGGAACGGAAAATGTCCCCGGGATAGTTGGGTTTGCCAAAGCGTTTGAGCTGGCGCAAAAAGAGCAAGAGAAAGAAAATGAACGCCTGACAGAACTACGGGATTATCTTACGGGCCGGCTTCTAAAAGAAATTCCCAAAACGGTTCTCAACGGCCATCCCGTGAGGCGGCTTCCCAATAACGTAAATGTTTCTGTCCTAGATATTGAAGGGGAGGGGGTTATTCTTTATTTGGATGCCAAAGGAGTTTATATTTCTACCGGATCGGCTTGCACTTCCACCACTCTTGATCCCTCGCATGTGATTCTGGCCATCGGCCAGCCATATGAGTACGCGCACGGCTCTTTGCGCTTTACCTTGGGGAAAAGAACCACCAAAGAGGACCTCGATTATGTTATGGAAGTTTTCCCCGGAGTAGTGGAGAAATTGCGCAAAATGTCTCCGGTTCGCATGGAGGTCGGACAAAAAGAAGTTTCGCATCCGGAAGCATTTGCCGGTCAGGGGTCAAAGATAAAAGTAGGAGGGAAGACGTACAAATAAAGGGCTTTGTCTGAAATTTCGAGCGTAGTTCGCGAAGAAATTTCAGCTGCCAAACCTTTACCCCGCTCTTACTCTACTACTAAATCGAAAATATAGAGTAAGTGGCAATATCAGATAAACTTCTAAGGTGTATATCATAAGTCAGCAGTAGAGTAAGGGCGGGGTGCTCATAATTTCAGCGAAAAGTTTGTTTGCTGAAGCTCCAAATTTTCGAAAATTATGGCAAAAAATACAGGGTTGACCCTGTAAATAGTGTTGGTTGTCAGCGCGTAAGACCAAGCTCAACTGGGATACCGTTTTGCTTCATAAAATCCTGAATGTCATCCACGACTTCCATTTTAAGTTCGTATTCTCGGCGGTGCCTCTCGACGTTGTCTGTCGAGATGTTGAAAGTAGGAACAGGGATCGGGATTTCAAATTTTGTTTTTTCGCGCGGTATGGGTCTGGCGTTGAAGCGCTGACGCAGAAGTTCCGCTAATTTTTGCTCGGATCCTACCGGAGCGCTAAAGGCTGGTTTGATGATAAAAGGTTGCCAGATTACCATTGAGAGATCTTCTTCCAAAATAGTCACGTGCAGTCCAAGCGCTTTTAGTGTATCTTGGGGGTTGTCAGGGAAGATCCCGGTTATTCCCCCGCTTTCGTCGAACCTTGTTATGGTGGCTTTGGGAAAGTTGCTGGTAACGATCGAGACAATGTCAAGGTCCTTTGGTCCGTAGACAATACAGCGCGGCATATCTTTTCCTTTAAGTAACTGGTTATCAGTAGAGCATGATTAAAATTGAAAATCAAGAGAGGCTGGAATAAAAAAATAGCCGAGAATTTCGGCTTTAGTTTCTGCTCGCAAGCAGGGATGTATGAATCAAATCATGACGAGCATCGGCTGGCGTCACCCGGCGAGTCAGTCGATCTCCGCAAGGGCACGTTACATAAAGATTATATCCTTTGACAGTAAGACCTGTCGTCATTTTCTCGGCCTTTCCGCACAATTCGTGAGCTGTGAGAAATTCTTGAACGTCATTCCATACACCTGGCATTGAAAGATCTCCTATAAGCTTTACAAACTATACAATATAATAATCTAAATAGCAAACTATGCCCCGTGCCACAACTAACGTGGATCTGGCATAAACTATAGATTATAAGATAAATAACACAATCTAGTAAAAATTTATTTTACGAAGGTTGTGGCACAGGGTATGGAGCCAAATCCGAAAATTGATATAAACGCCGATGTCGTGAACCAATTCACCCCGCACAAAACTTCAGCGACGGCTGAAGTTTTAGCGGGGCAAGCCGGCGAGAATAATATACAGCCAAAAGTAGATGTCAAAGCGGATGTCGTCAACCAGTTTACGGGCGAGAAATGGTACTACACGGATATCGTCAAAGAACATTTTTTCAATCCAAGAAATTTGATGCTTGAAGATCCGGACGAGTCGCAGTATCAGGCCACAGGCATGGTGGGGAGTCCAGCGTGCGGAGATATGATGAAGATGTGGTTGAAAATTGAGCCGGGTACGGAGAAAGTTAAAGAAATGAAATGGCGTACGTTCGGCTGTGGTTCCGCAATTGCCGCCACCTCCATGTTTAGCGTAATGGTTACGGAAAATGACGGACTGCCAATCGGGGAAGCATTGAAAATCAAGCCACAGCACATTATGGAACGCTTGGGCGGACTGCCGAATCGCAAGATTCACTGTTCCGTCCTCGCCGACAAAGCTTTTCGCAAAGCGGCTAATGATTATTTTCGCAGGATGGGCCAAAACGAGCGTATTATGATAGAAGGAGCGCGGGTGATTGACGCGAAACTTAATATAACCGATAAAGATATTGAGGAGGCGGTACTGGAAGGCGCAATGGATTTGGACGGAGTGCAAAAAAAATTAAAAGTCGGCGTAGGGTCGCCTGAAATTATTACGGAGGTTGAACAACTAATAAGATTTTACAAAGAGAAATATTATGGGTAATATAAGGCCATGAATCAACGATTACGTACCAAAATAAAACCGTCGCTGTATCCGCTCCTCATTTCAAGGGATCGGCTTTCGGTTTGGGAGAAAGTTAAGGGAATGTGGAAAAATCGGAAACCGGAGCCGATCCTAGAACTTAAAAAAATGCGTAGAGAGTGGGATCGCAAATTACCGCCTCTACATTAAAGCGTGTATACCCTGGATACCAACGCAATAATTTATTACCTGAAGAATGATTCGGCTGTTGTCTTCGCAATACGTAAAATCATGGCTGGTAGTCCTACAATTTACATCTCGGCTATAACCGAGATCGAACTTTTTAGTTTCTCTGATCTGACCGAATTGGAGAGCGAAGAAATAGAGTTGGTTTTGCGAACCCTCGCGATTATCCCCCTGGATTCCCGCATCGCGCGCACCGCAGGGTTTCTGCGCAGTAACTATCGGCTCAAGATTGCTGACAGCGCTATTGCCGCCACCGCTTTATTTACGGGAACGACTTTGGTTACCCGCAATGTTCAAGATTTCAAGAAAGTTCAAGAACTTAAAGTAAGGAAAGTTTAGAATAAAAAAAATAGCCCGCACGGTTCCGGGCCTGGATTAACAAATACGCTATGGATAGTCAAGGAGCAGCACAGAATCAAGAGAATCAGCCGTCACCAGAGAAAAAGCCTTTGAAAATAGGGAAAATTGTCGTTGACCGAAATCTTTGTATTGGGGCGGCATCCTGCATTGCCGTAGCGCCCGGTGTTTTTGAGCTTGATTCCGAAAATAAAGCGGTAGTATATAATGATAAGGGCGCGGATGACGAGACGATTCTGCTTGCGGCCAAATCCTGCCCTACTCAGGCGATTCTCGTCTTTGATGATGAAGGTAATCAAATTTTCCCGTAGGGCTTTGTCCAAAATTTTGAGAATCAAAATTTTGGTTACAAAACCTACGCCCTGCACTAATTTGAATACGTGCCAACAAAATAGATAACCGAGCCGAAGGCGCATCCGCGAGTGTTACAACAATTGAAGAAATACTCCAGCCGAAATTAGTGCGCGGGCTAAATCTATTTTATCTTGAAATATCAGTAACCAACAAAATATGTACGAACCAAAAAATTATGATCATTTGATAGGCACTCCCGGCTTTAGCGACCAGCTCCTTAAAAATCACTTTATCCTATATCAGGGATATGTGAAAAATGTGAATACGATTTTACAGGAGCTCGAATCTATGTCCAAAGAAGGAAAAACAGGAACTCCCGCGTATGCCGAACTCCATAGAAGGTTTGGATGGGAATTTAACGGCATGCGCCTGCATGAATTGTATTTTGGCAACATGAAAAATGGGGGATCAAAACTCGATCCTGCCTCCAAACTGTGGGCGCAAATGGATAAAGATTTTGGCCCTAAACCTGCTTGGAGGAATGATTTTAAAGCGGTTGGCGCCATGCGCGGCATCGGCTGGGCTGTTTTATACTATGATCCTGAAAGCAAAGAACTTTTTAACGTGTGGGTAAACGAGCATGACGTGGGGCATCTTGCCGGCGCCGTGCCATTGCTTGTCCTCGATATTTTTGAGCATGCCTACGTTTTGGATTACGGGTTGAAACGCGCTGATTACATCGAGGCCTTTTTTGAAGCGATTGATTGGAGTATCGTGGAAACGAGGCTAAACCTCTATAGCGGACTATAGAGGTTTAGCCTCTATAGTTTATACAAAATGCAGCAGCAAATAGAACAAGCACTTGAAGAAATCCGTCCCATGCTAGCACGGCATTTGGGTAATATTGAATTTGTGAATTTTGAAAATGGAGTTGTACGTATCCGGTTTCTCGGAACTTGTCACGGCTGTCCGCTATCGCAATTGACTCTCAAGGCGGGAGTTGAGGAAATGCTCAAATCAAAGATTCCGGAGGTTGCATCGGTGGAGGCGGTGTGATACTCTTGGTTCAGGACCCAAAAGAGGCAAGCAATGTTCAAAGAGCGTCCGGCGTGGAGAGTTCATTCTCGTAATTCCGTGTTTGGTATAGTCATCAACGGCGGTGAACAACCGCGATTCTGGCCAAAAACCTGCATGTGTAATCAGTATTGTGGCAAGTGTAACCAGCATTTCGTTCTACAAAACACTCAAGTTGAGAATGCACCAGAGGGGAGTAAGGGTATCGCTGGAACCCGTCTTGTCCCAAAAACACATTTTCTTTATGCCAAGTTTTGTCCACAAGACGGGACTAAACTTGGAAACTGTCCATTCTAAAGGCCCCTCGGGCCCTTTTTGTTACACTTTTTTCTACAAATTTGTTATAATATTCGTAAATTCTAAATTAAAGTAGCCCACGCACTAATTTCGGTTCGGGTCTTATGTATCTCGAAAATGTCCCGCGGGTACGCCTTCGGCTCGTAAGATACCACCCGTTGTCTTGTATACAAATTAGTGCGGGGCATAAGTTTTGTAGCTAAATTTTGTTCTTCGCTTGCGACAAATCCAAAATTTAGACAAAGCCTTATGGAAAACCAGCCGACAACCAAACAACTGATTATTTTTACGGTCATTTTGAGTTTTATCGTGTCTATCCTGGGATCGGCGTTAACACTTGGAATTTTCGGAGGGGTGAGCGAGGGATCAAACAACAGTCCTTTTATTTTCAATCGTCCGGCCAACCTTCTGCGGATCACCCAGAAAGAAACCAGCGAGTCGATCCTTAGGCAGGATGAACTGGTCGTGCAGGTGGTGGAGCAGTCGTTTCCGGCCGTGGTGTCAGTAGTGGCAACCAAAGACGTACCGGTTATTGAGAAGTTTTTTGTTGATCCTTTTGGCAATGACCCCCTTTTCAAGCAATTTTTTGGAGGAGATTCGGGGTTTAGAATCCCGCAATTCCGGCAGAAAGGGACCCAGACGCAAGAAGTTTCTATTGGAAGCGGATTTATTGCCTCATCTGACGGCTTGGTTATTACCAACAAGCACGTAGTTTCCGACGCAACTGCCGATTATACGATTTTTTTGAATGATGGATCAAAAAAATCAGCCAAGGTTCTTGCCCGAGATCCCATGCAAGACTTGGCCGTGCTCAAAATAGAGGGATCAGAATATTCGTTTCTAAAACTTGGAGATTCATCAAAAGTTAAAATCGGCCAGAGCGCGGTTGCTATTGGAAATGCTCTTGGAGAATTTAGAAATACGGTGTCAGTGGGCGTCGTTTCCGGGCTTCAGAGATCAATTGTCGCCTCGGGGGCTTCAACCGGTCCGGAAATGCTGCAGGAACTGATTCAAACTGATGCGGCCATAAATCCCGGAAATTCCGGCGGGCCGCTTTTAAACCTTCGCGGAGAGGTGATTGGCATAAATACGGCGATTGCCCAAGGCGCTGAAAATATCGGCTTTTCAATTCCGGTAAATAAAGCCGTGAGAGCCCTTGATAGCGTTAAGAAATTCGGCAAAATTGTCACTCCGTTTCTTGGCGTGCGCTATGTCGCTATTACCAAAGATTTGGCCGGAGCCGAAAAACTTGCCAGAGACTACGGGGCATTGCTTAAGTCATCAGATGGGGAGCCGGCGGTATCGGCGGGAAGTCCCGCGGAAAAATCCGAGCTAAAAGAAGGCGACGTAATCCTTGAACTAAACGGCACGCGTGTTGATCAGGATCATTCCTTGTCCTCTTTAATTCAGAATTATAATGTTGGAGATATTATAACCCTCAAAGTGTTTAGGGGTGGAAAAGAAATAGAGGTTAAAGTTACTCTGGAGGAAAGGAAGTAAGGGGGTAGAAATTTCTTTTTGATTTTGCTATATTGCACGCAGAACCTGAAGAGGTTATAGAAATGCCACGTTATTGTTCATTATGCGGAACTCCGCACCCGGGTGGGGATTCTACAGGGGAGGATTCTATCTGTTCGCACCATATAACGACTGATGTGGATTGGGCCGTGGCCAATCGTGTCTTTTGCGATCTTCTGCATCGCAGGATAGAACCCGCGCCAGTATTCTCAAATGATCCCAATTGTGCAGAGGTACTCCTTATAGAGTCCTCGCCTGTACCCAACAATAATCCCGATTATAGGGATGTCGCCTGATTGAATAGGGAGAATAAACAAGGAGAAACTCCTTGTTATTTTATTAACCCCGCACCTTTCTTTGTGCAGAACTTCCCAAACAAGAAAATCGCTATAAAGGTTAAAGTCAAAAAATAAGATAAATCTTGCACAAAGAAAGGTGCGGGGTTAATTGAATGTTCACTACTTGTGAGGTAAAATATGGGTATAAGACGACTTGATTTCGTCAATTTTTTCTGCTATACTTGCGGATAATAAATAAAAAATGATGCCCCCCTACAATAATTTCACAATCAAAGCCCAAGAAGTTCTAAAAAAGGCCCATGACTTGGCCCTCGAGCGTTCGCATCACCAAATTGACGTATTGCACCTGCTGGCATCCCTTGCTCTTCAAGAAGAAGGAACGGTGGACGCTATGCTTGAGAAAGTTGAGGTGGAAATCTCTGCTCTGATTGATCGTATGCTGGAGATGCTTGATGCTCTGCCAAGGGGAGCTATGATTGCCACTCCCTTGGGCCAAGTTTATTTGACGCAGGATTTGGCTAAAGTTATTGAGCAGGCGCACAAAGAAGCGGCCCAACTCAAAGACGAATTTATTTCTACCGAGCATTTATTTTTGGCGCTGCTGGAAGTTCCCTCCAAAGCCAAAGATCTGCTGGAGCGGGAAGGGCTAAATAAAGAGACGGTCCTAAAGGCGCTTGCTGAGCTTCGCGGAGGACAGCGAATCACTGATCCGGAACCGGAATCAAAATACAACGTGCTTGAAAAATACGCGCGTAATTTGACGCGCCTGGCCCGCCAGGAGAAACTTGATCCGGTCATCGGCCGGGAAAAAGAAATCCGTCGGGTAATGCAGGTTTTGTCGCGGCGAACCAAAAACAATCCGGTCCTTATCGGAGAAGCCGGCGTGGGAAAGACGGCGATTGCCGAAGGACTTGCCCAGCGCATAATTTCTGGCGACATACCGGAAACTTTGAAAGAAAAAGAACTTATTTCCATTGATCTTGCCGCCATTGTCGCCGGAACTAAATATAGAGGAGAGTTTGAAGACCGGCTTAAAGCGATTCTTCGCGAGATTGAACGCGCGCAGGGCAAATATATTATTTTTATAGACGAGCTGCACACTATTGTCGGCGCGGGAGCGGCCGAGGGAGCAATTGACGCCTCCAATATGTTAAAACCCGCTCTGTCCCGAGGGGAGCTTCACGCCATCGGAGCGACAACCCTCAAAGAATATCAGCGGTATATTGAGCGTGATCCTGCCTTGGCCAGGCGTTTTCAGCCGGTATATGTAGAAGAGCCGAGTGTTGAAGACGCGGTATCAATCTTGCGCGGACTCAAACCAAAATACGAGGCGCATCATGGGGTGCGGATAACCGATTCAGCGCTTCTTGCTTCAGCCAACCTTTCCAGCAGATACATTGCCGACAGATTTTTACCGGACAAAGCGGTTGATCTGATGGATGAGGCGGCATCTTCCCTGCGGCTCGAGATAGACAGTTTGCCCAAAGAACTTGACGAAACCCGCCGGAAAATTATGACGCTTGAAATCGAGCGGGAGGCTTTGAATCCCGTTAGAAGTCAGCCTCGACGTGATGTCGGGCCTGCCGATCCGATTAAATCGGATCGGACTTCTAATGGGATGAAAAAAGAAACCGATAGAAAATCTAAGGAAAGATCGAAAATCATTGAAAAAGAAATTACTTCGCTTCAAGCGAGTATAAAGGGTCTTGAGGAAGACTGGAAACTTGAAAAAGACACGATTAGCGAGGTACGGCTTCTTAAAAAAGAGCTTGATACTTTCCGTCAAGAATCCGATATTGCCGAACGTGCCGGAGAATTCGGCAAAGTTGCCGAGCTTCGTTACGGCCAAGTTCCGCAGGCGGAGCAAAAACTCCGAGAGGCGGAGAAACGCTTGACCCGCTTACAAAACTCCCGCCATCTCTTGCGCGGAGAAGTTAGCGAAGAAGACATTGCTGTCGTAGTCGCCCGCTGGACCAATATACCGGTTACCAAGATTTTGGAATCCGAAGCTTCTCGTCTGATCAAAATGGAAGACGAACTTAAGGGGCGAGTTATCGGCCAAGACGAAGCTATCCAAAAAATTGCCAATGCCGTCAGGCGTTCCCGTGCCGGAATTTCCGAGGAGAACCGTCCGATTGGATCATTTATTTTTCTTGGACCCACAGGAGTGGGAAAGACTGAGCTTGCCAAAACCCTGGCCGAATTTCTGTTCAGCGACGAGAAAGCTTTAATCCGTGTCGACATGTCCGAATATATGGAGCGCCACACCGTATCCAAATTTATCGGGTCGCCTCCGGGATATGTCGGGTATGAGGAAGGGGGACAGCTGACCGAGCTTATCAAGCACCGGCCTTACTCGGTGGTTCTCTTTGACGAGATTGAAAAAGCGCATCCGGAAGTTTTCAATGTGCTTTTGCAGATTCTTGATAACGGCCGTCTGACCGATGCCAAGGGGCGCGTGATCAATTTCAAAAACACCATCATCATCATGACTTCAAATATCGGAGGAGAGTACGCGGCTGAAATGGGGCGGCTTGGATTTGTGTCCGGGGACGAAGATACGCGCGAGTCCAAAGAAGGCGACATGAAAGACAAAATCCGCAAAGCGCTTGAACGGCATTTCCGACCGGAGTTTTTGAACCGGCTTGATGAGATAATTATTTTCTCCTCGCTCACCCCGGCAACCATTCAGAAAATCGTGGAGATCCAGCTAGATTTGGTAAAGGAGAGAATGGCCAAAAGAGAAATTGCCGTGGCGTTTACCCCCGATCTTAAAAATTTCATTGCCGAAAAAGGATATGACGCGCAATATGGAGCGCGGCCGTTGAAGCGCGCCATTCAAACCCACCTTCTCGACCCCATGGCGCAAAAAATTATCTGCGGAGAAATCAAAAGCGGAGACTCGGTATTGGTGGATGTGCGAAATGGAGAGCTGGTGTTTGAGAAAAACGTTAAGCGAGTTGGTACCAGATTGCGGACGGCCGCGTCGGTTAAGTAATCGGTATACTAAAATTTATATAGACATTTTGAGAAGCCCGCTTTGGGGCTTCTTTTTTATTATCCCGGCCATCCGCCTTCATGCTTCACGCACTTAAAATACATCATGCTAAAATACTGGCCGGATTCGCAGTTAGGAATTTTCTCGCAGTTGTTAGTCTGTAAATCCCAGTAATAGCCGCTGGTTCCTATGCATCCCCTCTTTATAAATTCAAAAAGAGCTCCATCGTCTGTTATTTTCCATTTCTCGTTATTTTCCGGCTCTTTCGGTTTATCTCCATCACATAGACCAATGAACCTTTCAGGGTGGTTGCGTCCGTACTCTTTGCAAACGTCTTTCGGATCGACCCCTTCAGCTTTTTTCATTGGGATGATAGTTGAAAATAAAAAGATCGCGAGGAGCATCAACCATCTGATCCTTGGAGGATCCTTCATTTATCGTTACTCCTTTGGTTACTACTATTTTGGCTTTTATACTTATTTTGTCAATGTAGGTGTTAACCCCGCATTTATTTTGCGAATAGTTTGCTTGGCGAAGCGCTTCGCTTTGTAAAATTTGTTCTACTTATCCGCACCATTATTTGCTATTGTCTGGCAAAATAAGTGCGGGGTTATTTGTTTGTAACTAAATTTTGTTCACCTGCGAGCTCTCAAATTTAGACAAACAAATAAATAGCGGCCGATGTAGTAACCAGCCGCGTGTTGAAATAGATGCGTGTTGCCACGCAGATGACCCCTCAAAGGAGCCAAAGGTTGTAAATGAGCTTATGATAGCTGGAGTCTTCGCGCAAGGGTAACCCGTTCGATTTTCGCTCTAAAGCGCAGCCTCTTCGGCTCTAAGGGGGTTACTAACTCTTGCGTACAAATTCCAGCAGAGTAATTATCGGCCATCGGCAAAAATGCCGCAAATATAGTTATCCACACCCTCTAATCACGATGCACGTAACACGTAACAAAGAATACGATGGTCATTCTGTTTCGTTCGTAAGACCTTCTATGGTTTTCCACAACATCGCAGCGATTTCTCCAGATAAATTTTGCGCTTTTTGGAACTTATCCGTGTCTTTAATCCAATTTCTTTTATCTGCGAATATTAATAAGTAGCAGCTTTCCTTTAACGATCCAAAAGAGGTTTCAAAGAAGTTTATTTTTACTAATTTTCTTTTTCTGGCAAATCCCTCTATGTAGTTGAGAATAGTGGAAATTGCCGCGCGCCGTAACTGTGATGTTGTGCCGTACAACTCCTCTTTAGGAAAGTCTTTTGTTAAGTCGTAGACGAGATGAACAAAATTATCCATCTTCTGCTTAAGTTTGTCGTGGAATCGATCTTCCATTTTCGTTAAAGTGTTGTGCTAAGTGTTACGTGCTATGTGTTTTGTGTTTGAAATTACGGAATCAAATTTGAGGGGTCGTCGTCGGTAGTGTTGCCGTCAAAAGTAATATTGGTAGCTGTCGTCGTTGAAGTTCCCACGGATTTAATACCTGTGGTATTGGTTTTGAACAAAATGTTATCAAGGGTTGCCGAGGAGTTGGTTAGTTTAAGTCCGGTTGTTCCATAGCTAAATACGGAGTGAACTATAGTTGAAGTCGCCGTAGCGTTTTCTAAATGTACTTGGTTCCAGTCGGCTTTTTGTGGTGAGCTTGCCGAACCATCATTATTTGTATCTCCTCCATAAGAGTCGTCTTTTATGGAAGTAAATACTACTTTGTTTGCCGAAGTACCGTTGGCAATCAGATTTCCTTGGACAGTCAGTGATCCACTATTGGTGAATTTCAAAATTACTCCGGCATCAAGGGTTAAAGTCGTGCTGGCCAAGACACCAAGGCCGGTAGAAATTTTGTAAGGCAGATTTGCCGAAAAAGAATAATTTTGGGAGATAACTCCCTGATGCAAAATTCCGTTGGTGCCGTTGTTTGAAGCCGTATTTCCGGAAAAGATAGGGAAGACATTATTGGCATCAATAGCTTCTTCCGTATTTTGACTAAAAGTATTGTTTAGTACCGAGAGAGAATGGATAGCTCCGGCAGAAAGCATGCGGAGTCCGTAGGTGTTGCTGCTGAAAGTGTTGTTTTGAATAGTTACGGCGCCGTCGGTCACCAAAAGTCCAATACTTGAAGTAGTAGTGCTGTTATTTTGAAAAGTATTGGCGGAGACCGTGGTAGTAGCGCCCTTGAGCCAGGCCCCATAGTTGCGGGCATGTTCAAAAACTGAATTAGTGATAGTCGTGGAAGCGTTTTCCACCCGGAGATTGGCCTGATAGTCGGAAACATTTGCCCCTCCATATCTGATAATAGTCCGGTCAAAGATGGATCCATCCGCTAGGATTTTGATACCTCGCCAGTTGCCGGCTTGTGCCGAGCTTGCCGACCCATCTTGGTTGGTATCACCCGCGTGAATATCATCCTGAAAGGAAGTAAAAATAATTTTGTCGTCGGAGGTGCCTTGGGCGAGGATTTTTCCTGAATTTACGGTAAGCGAAGAATCATTCATGAATTTAATTACCACTCCGGGTTCAATGGTAAGAGTGGTGGTTGCTTCACTGCCGATAGTAAGATTGTTGTTTATTAGATAAGGGCTGTTGGCTTTAGTAAGAGCTTTATTTTGATTTAAAGGGCCGGCGTCTTTAGTAATTAAATAGTTAATACTGTTTCTTTTCCCAGGAGTGCCTTTTATGGCCGCTCCGTCGGCGTTTAGGCCGTTATTTAAGAATCCTGTCCAAGTTCCCCAGTTGGTTGTGCTAGTCCCGGAAGCTAGGGGATCATAGCGCTCCATAGTGTAATAAGTTGAATCGGATCCGCCGCACCATCCGGAGCATGCGTTTATTGCCGGTGTCTGGTCAATAACAGCTCCTTTGTATTCTATCGCGAGCACCTCACCGGTATTTATAAGTCCCGCGCCACTACTATTTCCAAAAGAGGACGTGGTGCTGGCCGTAATATCCGAAATAGTATTATCGTTCGTGCGTTCTATAAGATAATAGCCCTTCGCTGGTATGGTTCCGGAAAGGCTTATATTCGGCTTATTGTCAGTTTGCGACTTTAATTTCATTTGCGATATGTCAACCGTCTTGGATGTGGAATTGTAAAGCTCGATCCATTCGTCCTGATCTCTGGTTGCCGAGGTTCCGGCCCAGGCAATTTCATTTATGATTACGGGCCGTGAAATCATCTCTACGGTCTTGGATTGCTGTGTACCTTCGTTGCCGTATTTATCCACTGCTTTGGCTTTGAAAATATATATTGTGTCGTTTTGTGGCGCGGTAAAAGTCGTGGTCGTGGCAGTAGTTTTCTCAAAATTAAAATTCGGGCACTTGGAGCCGCTGTTTTCGCATTCAATTATATAGTAGCTGGTGTCGCTGGCGCTGGAAGACCATTCAATGGTTACGGTCGTGGTGGCGATGAGGCAGTCGGTCAAGGAGAGCGACTGATTGCACTGGCTTACGGTAAGTGAAGAACTTGGCCCTATTGAATCCACAAAAATTGTCCGAGGTATGCCTTCGGATGTATTGCTGGACGCGTCAGTAGATAAAAATTCAATAGTGCTGGTGCCTTGAGGCAGAGAATTTAGAGTGAGTGTCCAAAAACCGTAGTCCTCGGAGGAATCGGTCGTGGTGGTTTGACTGTTTAGATTATTGGTTACGGTCGAGTTTTTCTCGGCTCGTCCCTTGAAGGTCACGGTAGTGGCGGTAAAAATCTGGTTGTCTCCCGCCGGAGAAAAAATCATTGGTTTTGGGGGAGAAATTTTATCTAAACCACTGCCGGCAGCTCCCATTGGAAAGGAAGAAATTTGGGAGGGAGGGGTAGAAGGAGAAATTGGTTTTTGTGGAATTGCAGGTGGTTGCGTAGATCTGATTGGTTCGGGTGAAGCAACACTTTCCACTGGAGTTATTGGTGTAGTGGCGACCGAAGGCGGGGAAGGTAGAACCAACTTCTCTGACAGTGTCGCAGTAACAATGCTCGCAGTTTGTCCTTCTTCTCTTTCTGCTGGTTTAAATATACCAGCAACTAGTGAAGCCGTATTTTTCAAACTATCAATTTGTTTGCTAATCCACGACCTGTTTTTGTCATAAAGCACTTTGGTCTGCTTCTCTTTTTCCACCTCATCAAAAAAAAGCTTCACCACTCCCGCCCCATGCAAAACCACTTGTTTGGAGAGAAGATTCCAGTAGTCGTTTAAAATCAGAGAATCTGGATCGTTAATAATATATTCTTCGTCAATTAGTGCCCTCCAATTACTTACTCGACGGGCAACTAACCTATGGCCATTCTCTGAATACCCAAAGCTATATGTTAGCTCATCACCCAAAACCTCGTTTTTCCAATAGGAGACTTTTGGTTCCTGAAATTCCTTTTTGAAAATTGTGTCTTTGCTAAAAAAGTTATTGTTTGAATATCTGGAAACTGAATCAAAGTATTGCCCTAGATCAGCAAAAGATAAAACACTGTCTCTGCTTGTAAATTTAAAGTTTTCTTTAGTGAATTTCTTTGCCCAAGTTTCATAAGGACTGCCCCAATGAAACATAGATGGATGTGGATCGTTTCTTGTATGATCAGGAACAGCCATATCTTCAATCAAATGCAGCATGTGGCCCAATGATTCAAACCCCCTATTTTTATCGCCCCAAGCATATTCATAAATCGCTCGGTCCCATGAATAATCTTTTACGCCACTGAAAAAGTCTTTAAGAACTCCAGCAAACGCGCTGTCTGTAAAGCCGCTCTGGGCTTTTGTATTTACCGCCCATTCTTTAGCGTTCATCCATTCTGCGTAGTAAGTAAAACCTCGGTTATGTACCGGGTCGTAAAAATGATGCATCCATCGTATTCCCAAGTCTTCGTCAATAGACCCTTGGATTATTTTTTCTGTCTCGTCGCTAGGTAACTTATTTGGAGAAGTTAAATTATAAAAATTTACTATTTCTTGGGTAAGAACTGGGTGAGTAGTTTTGTCGTCATAGCCAGATACAAAAAGAGGGAACACAAGCAATATCCCTCCAAGCATAATCTTTATCGAAGTTAGAGTCCTCGAATTTTCCATCTATTAGAAGAAGTTTTGACAAGATCAATGGTTGTGACAGCCTCTCCTTTTTCATTTCCTGCTGTAAAAAAGATTTGACCTTCTGTTTGTGATTTATATTTCCTTGCTCTTGTTAAATCTGCGATCATTTCATCAATAAGCCCCTTCTCCTGTATCTTCGCCAAATCCTCCCTCCACTGCTCCTGATCCTCAATCAAGAAATACCTCGCCGCCAAATCCGTATCTCCTTTCTTCAGTGCCTCAATAAATAGTTGAAGCGTCTCCTCCGGAGTAGAACCGCCGTATGGATCTTCGGCATATTGTTTCTCAAGATTTTTAAAATATTCAGTTGCCTGATACTCCGGGCTGGTTTTATTTCGCCAGTACTGGACTCCATAAAGCGCCGCAACTCCCAAAGCCACGATTCCCAGCGCAATTATCAAAAACTTAAAAATATTTCGTAACATAGCCCCATAGTTGCAGAGCCGTATATCTCTGTAAAGTCAGCTAAAACAGGCAAGCTGTTCACAACCTGTGGATAACTATAGAGGTTTAGCCTCTATAGTGGATCTATGTATCCAGTGAGGAGGTTGATATCCTTCAAGGCCCATTCTTTGGTAAAGGATTCGTATTGAGATGAGTTGTATAGTTCACCCATCACCTCTTTATTGAGAATTAGCCCATAATTATTTTGCCCAATATAGTCAGAAAAACTTGACCACGGATAGCTTTTCACAAATTTATAGGACTCGTTCCAGTTTTTTACACCCTTTTCTTTCCAGTTAGGTTCTTTAAGTTCAAGGGGATTAAGATGAATGTATCGGGTAAGGTGAGTCAGATAGGTTTCTTCATCAATATGAATCGCCTTAAATGTACCTTGGAAGAGGGAACCGCTACGTTGATATTTTGTATTGAAATACATAGTGTAGCCGGTACCCAGTTTTTGCATAAATTTTGAAATTCCGTTGTCTACCCTCTGCCGCAGTAATAGGTGAAAGTGATTAGACATAAGGCAAAAGCTCAAAATATCTACCATCATTTCCCGTTTCCTCTTCTCTATAGAGGCTAAACCTCTATAGTAGAACTGGGAATTTAGGAGCGGCTGGGTGTCGTTGCATGCATAGAGGAGATAGAGGAATCGTTGGTAGTCGTTCTTCTTGGTAAAAGTTATCCTCTTATCAACCCCGCGATTATACACGTGGTAGTATTGCTCATTACTTAATTCAACTTTTCGCATACCTACCACTATAGAGGTTTAGCCTCTATAGTCAAGTCTCTATAGTCAAGAAATTGACATTTTAGGGATTTCTGAATACGCTTGAATTTATGGACTCGCGAATGCCCAAAGAGATACAAAAAAAGGTATTTGAGTTGACTCTGGCCGTATACCGGGTGACTGACTTTTTTCCGCAGGGGGAGGCGCTTCGCCGGCATATCCGAGAAAAAACCAATGATGTTTTTGGCATGTGCTCGGAATATTTTTTTTCTTTTGGGGATGAAGAAGGCGTGGTCATGCCTGCCCCGCACTGCGGATACGCCGGTGCGGGAATCCTAGCCAAAATTGAGAGTTTAAAGGGTTATATGAATATCGCGAGATCCTTGCGATATGTAAAGCCCATAAACCTTACGATTCTTGAGCGGGAATACGACTACATCGCCAAGTTTTTTTCTCAAGAACTTGGCAAAAGAGATGACCTGCATACCCGCCAGAATTTTGCCGAGCAAAACTCAAGCGGGCTAGCCTGGGAAGAATTTTCTAAAAGACAGCGGGAAAATGAGCATGTGTCTGATACAAAAAGCGATGTGTCCGATAAAAATAATGTGGTGGTAAACCCCGTTAGAAAGAAACACGGGATGCCGTCGGCAGAAACCCGCTTTTCTAAAAAAGAGGAAGTAGGCGGAGAAAATCAACCGGCGTTTCTTTCTAACGTGGTAAATGAGCGCCAGCAGAAAATTGTTGAATATATACAAGAGACCTCGCAGGCCAAGATTAGCGACTTCTTTAACTCTTTTGCCGATATAAGTTCAAAAACTATTCAAAGAGATTTACAAGATTTAGTAGCTAAAAATATTCTTAAAAAGGAGGGTGAAAAACGGTGGACAATATACTCTCTAGTAAATTAAGTAACCAGTTACTAATAAGTAAACAGATGTCCAATACCATTAAGAAAATAATTATACCGGTAGGCGGATTCGGCACCCGCTTTCTTCCGGCCACCAAGGCCCAGCCAAAAGAAATGCTCACTGTAGTGGACAAGCCGGTTATCCAATATTTGGTGGAGGAGGCGGCGAATTCCGGAATCAAAGAAATCATCCTGGTTACCGGAAAGGGGAAGAGGGCCATAGAAGATCACTTTGATCACGCCTTGGAACTTGAGTCTTTTCTTGAGTCTCGCGGAAAATCAGAACTGGCTAAATCTGTCAGACACATATCTTCCCTGGCTTTTTTTTATTATGTCCGACAGAAAGAGCCCAAGGGAATAGGGGACGCGATCTTGCAGGCGCGCGGACTTGTTGGAGACGAGCCGGTGGCTATAATGTCCGGAGATGATATCATTGATACTGGTTCAGGAGATCCGGCTTTGAAGCAGTTGATAAAGATATATGAGAAATATCAAAAGCCGGTGGTGGCGGTAGTGCGAGTACCCAAAGAAGAAGTGCATAAATACGGAGTTATTGCCGGTAAAGAAGTTGGACCTAAAACATGGAAGGTTAGCGGCATGGTGGAAAAGCCAAATACAGAAGATGCCCCCTCAAACTTGGCTATTGTGGTAAAATACATTATCACCCCTGAAATTTTTGAGTATTTAGCCAAACAGGAGCCGGTAAATGAGGAGATATACATCAACTTGGCGTGCGATAAGTATATAAAGAATGGGGGAGGGTTTTACGCGTATGAAGTTGACGGTACTTGGTACGACTGCGGGACCAAGCTCGGCTTTCTCAAAGCGATAGTAAATTATGGCCTAAAGCACCAGGAGGTAGGGGAAGGGTTCAGGGAGTACCTAAAGAATGTGGATGTTAAATAAAGTTATCCACACCTATGGGGTTGCGTGAATGTTGACATAATCTATGATGGAGGTTAGATTGGGCTTTGTGTCTGCTTCAAGCTATCCTAGCTTAAAAACTGGGTGTGGATAAATGGGCTTGAAGACGTATTTGGCGACACATATAATAGATGTACAAGCTATGTTTATTCTGTCATAAACGGAAAGAAGAAAGCCATTTTTTGGTTGTCTTTAGATATCAGTTCGGATTTATATGCTGATCTGATATCTGGAGGCAAGACAGATAGAGACCGCACGGAGAGAACTTTGACAACTTAATGACCAAACGTTTAAAAGTTTAAAGTTTAAACGTTTCAAGTTATAAGTTAATTAGAATTTTTCTGGAGATTCAAGGTCCGGTCGGTCCGTCGTGCTTCGCACAGAGTTACCGGTTACCGGTAACTAGTTATTCTGCGCGGAGCGCGGTGGAAATGGCTTGACTCCAATTGAATTGATTATTAGTAAACCCCGCCCTTAACTTTGTGCAGCATTTCCCAAACAATAAAGTAGCTATAAAGATTTTGGTATAAAGCTGGTGCAGATATTGCACAAGGTTAAGGGCGGGGTAAATTAAAAACACTCATCTCGTTACACATTGTCGATGGGTAAAAAAGATGAGTGTACCACCGGAGATTCTCCTCACTATCTATAAATGGCAGCGAGGAAGAAATAAAAGCAATTTTATTTCAGCCGAGCGAATCATTTATATAAGTCTATTTCATGCTTATATAACCATAGAAAGGGAGGATGAGTTTCCTAAGTAAATATAGGAAAAAATTATGAACATAAAATTAAAAGCGACTACGCTGGTTACTAGCATAGTCCTTTCCGGAGTAGCAGTAGTTGTGCCTTTTGCGGCAGTGGCGGACCACACAACGGCCCACACCATTGAGCAATTGTCAGCGCAAATTGTAGCTCTCCAAGCACAGCTTACGGCATTGTCCGGCGCACCAGCCGCACCTGCAGCAGGCGCGTGCTCATTCACTCGTAACCTCTCACGAGGAGTACGCGGTGATGATGTAAAATGTCTTCAAGATAAATTAATCGCCCAAGGCCATCTTGCCTCGGGCAACAATACTGCTTTCTTTGGTCCTTTGACCCAAGCAGCGGTTGCAAAATGGCAGGCAGCCAACGGAGTAGCACCGGCAGTAGGATATTTCGGTCCGCTTTCGCAGGCCAAATATAATTCGATGGTAGCGGCAGCTCCTGCAGCTCCTGCAGCTCCTGCAGCTCCTGCAGTACCGGGCGCGCCAGTAGTAGCAGTCGGTAGCGGCTTGACCGTAACTGCGTCAGCAAACCAGCCCGAAGCAGCGTTAGCGCCACTCAAAGCGGCTCGCGTGCCCATGGTAAGAGCAATTCTTACTGCTTCAGCCGATGGTGATGTAACGGTTAAATCCGTAACCGTTGAGCGTCAAGGTCTTGCGGACGATGACGCTTTTGACAGCATTGTCCTTCTTGACCAAGACGGAGTTCAAGTTGGTGATTCCAAAACTCTTAACGCTCTCAACCAAGTGAAGCTCAATGAGTCCTTTGTGGTAAAAGCGGGAACCTCCAAGACCATTACGATCGGAGCAAATATGGTATCAACTTCGGGCAGCAATGCTGGACAGGTTGCCAAGTTTGCGATTGTTGCGGTTGACGCAGGTTCGAGCGCGGTCAATGCCAGTCTTCCGATTGCTGGAAATGGTATGACCATCAACGAATCTTTGTCCCTGGGATCAGTAGATTCTCCGACCCGAGGAGCCAGAGACCCTGGCGCCGGACGAGATCCGCTTGAAATCGGAACCAAGGGATTCATCGCCTCCGGTGTCAAATGGACTGTCGGCTCTGCCGAACCGGTTATACTTGAGCAGATGAGGTGGTATCAGTCAGGTTCTGTTGCTTCAGGAGACATTAAGAATGTCAAAGTTGTACTCAAAGATGTTGAGTACGATGCCGCAGTTTCCTCTGACGGAAAATACTACACAGCCAGATTTGGATCTGGAATAGAGTACGACAAAGGAGCCACCATTGACGCCTACATCAAGGCAGATATAGAGTCCGGTTCTAATCGAACTGTTGACTTTGATATCCAGAAGAGGACTGACATAGTAGCGCGAGGTAAGACCTTTGGTTACTATATGATCCCGGCCAATGGAACTTCTGATCCTACGGATGACACTGGAGCATTCTCCAACACCGAACCTTACTACGATGCGTATCAGCACACCATCAGCAAAGGTTCTCTTCGCGTAGAGAAATCCAATGCTGTTCCGTCGAGCAATATCGCTGAAGACGTATCCGGTACTTCGTTTGGCGCCTTTACTTTCGAAGCAAAGGGCGAGCCGGTGCAGGTATCTTCCTTCAAGGTCAACGTGATCTTTACAGGAACGGCTACCGCAACAGACATGATCAATATTTCCCTCTACGACAAAAATAACGCTGTAGTGGCAGGACCAAAAGATGGTACTGCTTCAGGAATTACTTTTACCGACACCTGGACCGTACCGGTAGGTACCAACGTCTATACCTTGAAAGGTAAGGTTGATACCAGTGCCGCGAATAACGACACGATTCAGTTCGCGACCAATCCGAACAGTCATATCACCGCAAAAGGTGAGACGACTGGTTTGACCATTACCGCGACGCCATCAACCGGAGTAACGGCAAATACCCAGACCGTGAAAACCGCGGCCTTGTCAGTGTCTCTGTCTACGTCTCCGGTCTCGCAAAGCGTAGTGAGAGGAGTAAATGGATTTACCATGGCCAAACTAGTCTACGATGCCACCGCCTCCGGAGAGGATCTCCGAATCACCTCGCAGGTACTCGGTTTGACTCCGGCCTCGGGTGGACAGGCAAACGACTTGAACTCCTGTCAAATTTTTGACGGAGCAGTCGCCCTCAACACCGGTGGCAATGTGACAAACCCCGATGAGACAGCGGCCAACACCGAGGACGCGCTTACTTTCAACTTTGACACCGGCTTGGTCCTGGCCAAGGGAGTAGTGAAAGTAGTTGACGTGAAGTGTAACATCTCTAATACCCCGGCAGCAGGCGAAACTTTCCGCCTGGGCCTTACTTCAACCAACAGCGACTCGGCCGTAACTGGATTAAACACAGGAGTTACTGTAACCGAATCGGAAACCCTCAACACGGGACCGACCATGACTATCCAGACGGCTGGTACCCTAACTGTTACCAAGGATTCTTCATCGCCCACGGTTCGCTATGGCATTGCCGGAAAGACGGGTGTGGTGATGGGGGTATTGAAAATCAACGCTACCAACGAGGACATCAAGCTTAATCAAATAGGTTTGATACTCTCTACTTCCACCGCGTCCACTTCCGACGTAGTGAAAGTAACGGTTTGGGACGGGGCTACCAAAGTCGGCGAGGCCTTCTTTACTGAAGTGACTCTCCCGTCCGGCGGTCCGATTGCCCGTGCGACTTCAACGCTTACAAGCACTTTCACAATTCCGAAAGATACCGACAAACTGCTTACCGTTAAAGCCGATCTTTCAGCCATCGGAATTTCCGAGGCGGGAACCAGAGGGCGCTTGGTTGAAGTTAACTACGACGGTGGAGGCGTCTCTACCGAAGGTGCTGGACAGTCGTCTGGTACGACAATCAACCCGACGGCGGGTGCTGTGACCGATGCCGCCGGAGTACGTCTGGTAAGAACCGTACCGACTCTTACCAAGTTGTCAGTATTGACTTCTACTTTGTCTAACGTAGAAACGATACTCTACCGCTTTAGCGTAACTGCTGACGCGGCAAGGGATGTCGCGCTTGCCAAAGTAACCTTACGGCTCGCGACTTCAGGCGCTGCTACCGATTTCTGGACGGTTAACACCGTTAACCTGTACGCCTATTCTGATGTCGGATTTAGTACGCAGGCCTACTCCAACAACCCGGTTACCCGAGGCGGATGGGCCAACCTAGCCGCGACCTCAACTGCTTTGTCTGCTGATATTCCGATTCAGTTCAATCCGGTTAACGCTGGAGGCGCTGGTACACAGTACGAGACCTTAATTGTTCCTGCGGGACAAACCAGGTACTTTGAAGTCCGAGGTACTCCGGCATCAAGTGTTGCTGGCGACTCGCTGACCGCGACCATCAAGGGTGATACTGCGGTCCTTGTACCCGCCGCATTGGTTGGTACAGCGTCTTCAGGTGCCGCTTTCCTCAGAGACAGTGCCTTTATCTGGTCTCCGAACTCCACCACGTCTTCGGCCACCACGTCTAACGACTGGTTGAACGGATTCACGGTGGACGGTCTACCATCGACCAACATGTCCCAGAACTCATTTACGAGATAATAAGAGTCACTCTTGTGCGTCGAGCCAAGCTCGATGGATTCGGCAAGAACCTAGGTTTTCCTAGGTTCTTTGCTTTTTAGGCAGGGTCTCAATTATCCGTTAAATATAAAAGACCCTTAATTATGGGGATAAATCCCGCTTCTTGGCGGGATTTATTTTTGGTATACTACGACCATGCGGGAAAAAGTAGCTTATATATTGATATTTTTGAATTTTATTATGCCGGGAGTGGCATTGGCCTCTTTTGAAAAGGACCTTTATTTTGGCCTACGCAATGACGCGGAAGTGACTAAACTGCAGGAATTTCTTAGGGACCAGCGCGTATATACAGGGCCGATTACAGGCGGCTTTTTTTCGTTAACCCGTGATGCGGTAAAGAAATTTCAGGAAAAAGAAAAAATTATACCGGCCGCAGGATTCTTTGGACGTCTCACACGCGCGCGAGCAAATAGCTTTTTGTCAGCAAATCCCCCAAGTGAAACAATCACTTCTTCGCTGGCGAGTCAGATTGCGGCACTTCAAGCAAAACTGGCGGAGCTTCAAGAAAAACTTAAAAAAGAGGGGTCAGTACCATCTGCGTCAATCTCGCCTGCGGCTCCAGTCGAGCCGGAACCGGTGAAGGTGAAGAAACTCATCATTAAGGGAGGCAGTGACATATCTTTTCCGGTGGGAACTGAAGTCTCTCTTAAGCTCGGGAAAATAACATTGGCTAATCAAACGGATAACGATATTTTTTTGGCCCAGCTTCAGGTAAAGATTACTGACAATATGGATTCTCCTTTCAATCGTGATAAAGAAGTTATCTTTGTACTCCGGCGAGGAGAAACCACTGGGGATCCCGAAATTTCCAAAACAAAGTTTACATTCAACTCCAACGCGCCACTTACTAGCCCGCATACGGCGTCTACCAACTTTTCTCTGCCGGAGACATTGCGGACGGGTGAAGAAAGAACGTTTGGGCTTTGGATAGACAATCTGCAATATGTTGCAAGGGGTTCGCTTGACATTGAACTTATCTCTATTTTAACTACTATCGCAGTAGAGTCCGAAGGAACACTTCGTTTCCGTTTGACAAAGTAGCGGTATCCCGATAGAATCGTTCATATGATTTTGGATAAAAAGAAAATCTTTATTATTGTAATTATCGTTTTGTTGGGTCTCTCTATCTTTTTTAGAGACCGTATCTCTTCAATACTCACTTTTAGAAGCGAGCCGGAACGCGTTGTGAAATTGCCAGAGGACAAACCAAAAGAAGAAAAACTCGGAGAGGCGCTAATTTCTTCCTCCATGCCTGTTTATAAAGGAGCGGATCCCGCTCAAGTTCTTCCCGATCCGGAGGCGCTAAAGGGGCTCGACGATCAGCAGAAAGAAAATCTCTATTCGCGAATAAGGACCCACGCGGGCGAGGTCAAAGCGAATCCTGATTACTTTGCCGGATGGTTGGAGATAGGATTGCTTAAAAAAGTTATTGGAGACCTTGCCGGGGCAAGAGATGCGTGGGAATACGCAAGTTTGATTCGCCCCCAAAATTCCGTATCGTTTGCAAACCTTGGAGAACTATACTGGCGTTATCTTTCGGATTATCCGCGGTCCGAGCAGAATTTCCATAAAGCCCTCGAAAACGATCCAAAAGATGCGGATACTTATGTTTCCATTGCCGAGTTGTATCACTATTCTCTGCGGAACAAAGTCAACGAAGCCCCCGGGGTTCTACTAGACGGTCTTAAAGTTAATCCCGGAAACGATACCCTAACGCGCCGCCTCGCCTATCTTTATGAGCAAAGAGAAGAATACGCGTTAGCGCTTGAATGGTGGGAGAAGGTGCTGGCCGGAGATCCCGGCAATTTAGCTGTTGTGGCCACCATAGAAAAACTTAGGAACAGGTAATCACTATAGAGGTTTAGCCTCTATAGTGATAAAAACACGACAGGCGCCTGTCGTGTTTTTAGTTTGACGAAGTCTGCCTGTTTTTGCTACTTTGTCTCCATATGCTTGTGACTCTTTTTGTTTTTATTTTCGCGCTATTCCCGTTGGCGGTTCTACACGCGGCTGAAGGAGATATAATTATTACGGAAATCATGTATGATCTTCCGGACGCTGACGGCATGAGAGAGTGGGTCGAAATCTATAACAGCGGAGCGGGGCCGGTAACGGTTATCGGCGGATCTGGAAATAATACCTGGCGTTTACACGAGATCCACTCATCGGGACCGCACAACCATACGTTTGGAGCCGAGCCATCACAAGGAAGCATGACTCTATCCTCCGGGCAGTATGCCGTGATTGCTCAAAACGGAGAAGCATTTTTGGCGGATAATCCAAATTTTAGCAAGACAATTCTTATTTCTTCAGCTTTTTCTCTTACCAATACCAGCCAGACACTTGGTTTGCGAATTGGTTCATCGGGTACTGTCTGGAGCGGGGTAAATTACGCAAGTGAACTTGGCGCGCAAGGGGATGGGAAGTCGCTTCAGCTTATTGGTTCACAATGGGTCGCGGCATCTTCAACGCCCGGCGCTTTCAATAGTATTGAGACCACGCCCTCACCATCTTCCTCCGAAGAAGGCGTGAGTGCGCCTCCGTCGGCTAGTGGAGCATCCGTAACAACACAATCAAAAATAACAATTGTATTTCCTTCCATCAAGGCCAACTCCGGAGGAAACCGGACGGCAGTTGCGGGATCGCTCATTGAGTTCAAAGGTAACGCTTTAGGGCTAAAAGACGATCCGTTGGACAACGCTCGCTTTTGGTGGAATTTGGGGGATGGCAACTCAATCGAGGGAAGATCAATCTTGCATACTTTTAGAATTCCCGGAACTTACACGGTGGGCCTGCATGTGTCTTCTGGAGAATATGCCGCTTCGGACTATATAACCGTATCGGTTATTCCAAACCAACTGCGGGTCGCGGATGTTATACTTTTAGAAGACGGATATATCAAACTGGTGAACAAAGAGAAAACCGAGATAGACCTTGGCGGATGGATTTTAGAAGATTCTTCCGGAAAGACGTTCACGATTCCCGTGAAAACCAAAATCGGTCCGCAAGCGGAAATTGCCCTGTTGAATTCGGTAACTTCCCTTTTTAAGTTCGTTGATTCCTCACGCGCGATTATCCGCTATCCAAACGGTAGGGAGGCCGTTAGATGGAGCGTGGATGCCAAAAGTTTAGTGTCTGACATCGGTACTACTGTTTCTCCGCGGGTTTTGACGGATGACGTCAATGTTAAAGATCGGGTGTCGGACATAGGGGAAGAAGACCCGGCGGCGGCTCCGGAACTTGTCCCCAAGCTCGGGTCGGAACAAGCCGCAGTGGCTGCCTCCGGAATAAGCTCTAAATTGTTTTTCTTGCTTGCCGCCGTTTTTAGCGTTCTCGCGTCTGTCGGCTTCTTCCTCGTCAAAAAGAAATATTTCTGATGCAAAAACCGAAAATTCTTATCTTTACCACCTCCTACCACCCATTTATAGGAGGTGCCGAAATAGCTGTCCAGGAAATTACCAGGCGCCTGAAAGAGCGCTTTGATTTTTATATTGTAACTTCCCGATTTCGCCGTGATCTGCCCAAGAGAGAAATAAGACCGGAGGGGATCGTCCTAAGAATAGGATTTGGCAATCGGCTGGATAAATATTTGCTTATCTTAGCCCCCTTTTACTATAGAGGTTTAGCCTCTATAGTGCTGGGGGTGGATATCTCCCAGGCGTCGGTAGCCGCGGCAATTTACAAAATTCTCAATCCAAGAACTCCTTTTGTATTAAATATCCAATTTGGCGAGAGCGAGGAGCGGCTTTCTTCCGGACGGGCAGGAATCATATCTGTTATGTTTCGTTTTATCCTCGGCCGGGCGGACTTTGTGACGGCCATCTCGAGCTATCTTCTAAATATCGCGAGAAGCTATGGATACAAAGGGCCGGCAGGGGCAGTACCTAATGGAGTAGATGTCTCAAAATTCCAAAACACAAAACACAAATCACAAACTAATCATAAAATAGTAATTACGACCGGGAGACTAGTCCGTAAAAACGGCGTCGATATTTTAATAAAGGCGATTGCCGAGATAAAAAAAAGTATCCCGGATGTTCGGCTGCATATAGTCGGCAATGGCCTGGAACGTAAGAATCTTGAGTTGCAAGTTTCAAATTACAAACTGCAAGAAAACGTAACGTTTTTAGGCAGTGTTTCCCATGAAGAAGTTCCACGGCACTTGCATGAGGCAGACCTCTTTGTCCGTCCTTCGCGCTCCGAAGGCATGGGCAACTCTTTTATAGAGGCCCTTGCGGCCGGTCTGCCAATAATCGGAACTCCGGTGGGCGGAATTTTAGATATAATTGAGGATGAAAAAACCGGGCTTTTTTGCAATCCCGAAGATCCGCGGGATTTGGCCGAGAAAATTACTCGGCTCCTGCAAGATAAAGCTCTCTCCTCCAATATAGCGGCTCAAGGCAAAAAAATGGTTGAGGATAGATTTTCTTGGGATAAAATTGCTGAAGCATACGCCGAGTTACTATCGAGGTTTAGCCTCTATAGTGAGGCTAAACCTCTGCGTATTTTGGTCGCGACTCCGTTGCTGCCGCCGCAGATAGGAGGCCCCGCTCAATATGCCAGACATTTATCCGAAGAATTTTTAAAACTTGAACAGAAAGTAAAAGTAATTTCTTTTGGAAAATATCTGCGTTATCCAAGCGGAATCCGCCATCTGCTTTATTTATGGGCACTTGCCATACACGCGATAAAAAGCGATCTCATATTCGCGTTGGATTATACAAGCGTTGGGTTTCCGGCGGCTATAGTTTCTCTGATTTTTAGAAGGCCACTAGTGATTAGAGTTGAAGGCGATTTTCTTTGGGAAAGCTTTGTGGAGCGCGCGCGACAGGATATAATTCTAAGGGAGTTCTATAAAAATCCTCCCTCCCTCACGCCAAAAGAAAGGCTGGTTAAATGGCTTTCGGGTTGGGTGATGCGACGTGCCTCAAAACTCGTCTTTTCTTCCGAATGGAGGCGGTCTATGGTTGTTGATGCTTATAAGATTCCTTCAGAGAAAACTTTAATAATCCGCAACGTCTTTCCATATTCGGTAGCGCTAGAGCCTAGAGCCTATAGCCTAGAGCCCAGAATTATCCTTTGGGCTGGCCGGATGCTCTACCTTAAAAATCTCCAGCGCCTGATTAGGGCATTTGCAAACATGAACGTTTCATCTTACGAACTTCATCTCGTTGGGGAAGGACCGGAGAGAAAAAATCTTGAGCGCCTCATAAACGAATATCACGCTGGGAGCCGCATAAAATTTTTTGATTCAATGGATCACGGGAAGCTCATGGACAAACTTGCTTCTTCAACGGCAGTTGTATTGCCGTCTCTTTCCGATGTCGGCCCAAATATAGTTACCGAAGCAATTAGCGCGGGCGTACCGGTAATCATGACTAAAGAATCCGGACATGCGGAGATTTTTCATCACAAAGTTGAGTTGGTCAATCCGTTGGATGAGGGTGATTTGCGCCGGAAACTCGAAAAATTAATGAGAGAACCCGCAGAACGAGTTGTATCCGCATTCACGATCCGACCGTGGGTTACTGCTGCCAAAGAGTGGATTAGTTTATTTAAGTCTCTATGAAAGTACTGGTTATAGGCCGCGAGCCGAATATATTTGACGAACATTCGGAAGCGTATCGCAGAATCCGGGAATACGCGGAGCTTTTTGACGAACTTCACATTGTCCCGGGAGAAAAGGAAAAACGCGAACCCAAGCGGGTCGGCAATCTTTATGTTTGGCCGGCCTGTTCTCGTTACGCGGTTCCCAGATTCTTTAAGGTTTTTTGGAAAGGCGTCTCCAAAGCGCGGGAATACCGTATTGACGTGATCGACGCCCAAGATGCCGGAGAATGGGGACTGATCGCGTGGCTGGTGTCCGTATGCACAAGGATCCCTTTTAGGCTGCAAATTCATACGGACGTATTCAGTCCTTGGTACAGAAAAGCGTCATGGAAAGAAAGAGTACGGTATTTCCTTGCCAGGTTTTTAGTTCCCAGAGCGCGCTGTGTTAGAGTTGTTTCAGAGCGAATCAGGCGATCTCTTGCGTCCGACCTCAAATATAAAAGCCCGGGTGCCGTAACTTTGCCTATTTTTACCGATATTTCTGATTTTTTGAAGGTCTCTCGTACCGGAGACGCTTCAGGGTTAAATATGGTTGCCGCCGGAAGATTTATAGATAGGGAGAAAAATTTCAGTATGTTGCTTCGGATGATGGCCGATCTGATAAAAACCTGTCCGAAAGCGCGTTTAACTATTTTCGGAGACGGGCCCGACAAAAAATATTACGAGGAACTGATTTCCTCCAAGAATTTGGGTATGTATGTTAAAATAAGTCCGTGGACTACCCGAGAGAACATAATCAAATTTTACTCCACGTGCAATGTTTATTTGATGTCCTCAAATTTTGAAGGCTGGGGCAGGGTTGTAATAGAAGCAATGGCAGCGGGCCTCGCGATAGTCACGACCGATGTTGGACTTGCCGGAGAAGTAGTGAAAAACGGAGAAAACGGAGTTGTGGTGCCTCCCGCCGATGAAGAAAAATATTCGCGGGCTGTTCGTGATTTGTGTGAAAATCCCGATAAAATAATCCGACTCGCGACCGCGGGCAGGAAAACCGCGCAAGACCTTAAACCGGCAACCAAAGAAGAGTACCTCGCATTATATAAAGAAAGTTTTTCAAAATGCGTCTTTTAGTTGTCACTCAAGTCATTGATGCAAATCACCCCGTACTTGGTTTCTTTTGCCGGTGGGTTGAAGAATTCGTCAAACACGCGGAGCAAGTCACGGTGATTACCGGTTTCGTCGGTAAATGCAATTTTCCGTCCAACGTATCGGTTTATTCTTTAGGTAAGGAAGAAGGAGCTGGCAGGCCTAAACGCATCTATAGATTTTGCAAGCTTTTTTTTCATCACTACGCAAAATCCGATGCGGTCTTTTTCCATATGATTCCGGAGTCCGTAGCGGCCGCCTTGCCGTTTCTTATCTTTTCTTGGAAAACCACAGGCCTTTGGTATGTCCATAAAAGCGTTACTTGGAAATTAAAACTTGCGGAGCGGATTGTTGATTATGTTTTTACCGCTTCTGATATGAGTTTTCGGCTCCCTTCAAAAAAGGTCATCTACACTGGCCACGCGATTGATACCGACTTTTTTTCGCCTGGAAATTCTTTTCATTCGCCCGGTCAGGCGCTTCGCATGCTCACGGTTGGCAGAATTTCCCCTGTCAAAGATTATGAGACGGTTATTCGCGCGTGCAAAATTTTAAAAGACAGCTGGCCGCGGTTCTGGACCCTCTCGATTGTCGGTGGTCCTTTAATGGAGCGGGACAAAGAATACCTTCTCTTGCTGAAAAAACAGGTTGCCGAATTGGGACTTGAGCGCCATATTGTGTTTCAAGGCGCCCGTCCTTATACGGAAATTGCTTCGTTGTACCACGACCACGATGTATTTATTTCCATGTCTCGAACCGGCTCTATTGATAAAGCAGTGCTTGAAGCGATGTCCTCCGGCCTGACAGTGCTTACGGCCAATGAGGCTTTTAGAGAAATTTTGCCTCCCCCTTATTTTATTGAAAAAAGAAGTCCCGAGCTTCTGGCTGAGCGGATAAAGGCGCTGGCGTTTGAACCCCGACCCAACTTAAAATTGCGGGAAATCGTAGTTGAGAATCATAGTCTTGAGAAAACCATAAGCCGAATTTGTGAGCTTCTTTCGCATGGAGTATAAACCCCAAGTGACAAAAGAGCATTATCTTAATAACTACGATAGCAAAGATCGGTGGCTTTCGTATTGGTACCAAATTAGGGAAGTACTTGGTCGCGAGCCAAAAAATGTTCTGGAAGTAGGACCCGGCAACAAGACGGTGACTGATGCCTTGCGCAAAGCCGGAGTAGAAGTCACTACAGCCGACATTGCTCCGGATCTGAATCCGGATGTTATTGCCTCGGTGCTCGAGCTTCCTTTTGCGGAGAGTTTATTTGATGTGGTACTTTGCGCTGAAGTGCTTGAACATCTTCCTTTTGACGAGTTTCCCCGCGCTCTCGCGGAAATTCACCGCGTTTCCAGAAGCTTTGCCATTATCTCACTTCCTCATGCCGGATTCGTTTTTTCTCTGGAGTGGAAGGCGCCGTTGTTAAAAAAGAAACAATGGATTTGGAAACTTCCATTTTTTTGGAAAACGCATATCTTTAACGGGGAACACTATTGGGAACTTGGCAAGCGGGGATGTTCCGTGCGGAAAATCAGACAGATTATCGGCGCAAGCGGATTTGCCATACGCGATGGCGGACTTCACGCGGACGATCCGGCGCACTACTTTTTTGTACTCAAAAAGATATGACCGGCAAACGCGGGAGGCCTTCCCCAAAAGACCGCAGGTGATACGGGCGAAGGAGGGTTAAAAAGGTGACACCTTTTATGCGATCACTTCGCTTGACTTATAATTATAATAAAATTATAATAGGAGTATGACTCAAAAAGTTCTAAAAGTTGGATCGTCCGCGGCCGTTACCATTCCCAAAAAGTCTCTTAAGGAGCTGGGGATTAGGATTGGGGACGAGGTGAGCGTTGAAGTGGACAGGGAGAAAAAAGAAGTCCATATAAGATCCGGCGATATCATTTCACGGGAAGATACGAGAATCGCTAAGCTTACCCTGAATTTTATCAAGCGGTATCGCAAGGACCTTGAAGCATTGGCACGGGCATAGATGAGATATCTTACCAAAGAGCAGATTCTTCTCATTCATTCGATGCTTATTGATGAGACGGGAGGAAGCCACGGCGTGAGAGATTATCACGCTATTTTAAGTCTGGAGGACTTACCGCGGCAGAGCGTTTTCGGAAAGGAATTATATCCCACCGTTTTTGAAAAAGCCGCGGTTTTGGCGAGAAATATTATTATGAACCGTCCATTTTTGGACGGAAATAAAAGGACGGGCATGACGGCGGCATCCGTGTTTCTCGAAAACAACGGATACGAGATTAACGTTAGAAAGGGCAAGATAGAAGCGTTTGCGTTAAGTATGGTCAAAGAGCGACTCTCCATTAAAGATATCGCTAAGTGGTTTGAAAAGGGCTCCAAGCGAACTAAAAATAGCGATGTCTAAGATTCCTTGCTCCGTAGAAATTCTTACCCGCAATTCAGCGCTCACTCTGGAGCGTTGTTTGGAATCCGTGAAAGATTTTGCCGAAATTATGGTGCTTGACGGCAATAGCACGGATGCGACTCGGACAATTGCCCAAGAATACGGCTGCCGCATTATAAAGCAATATGACACTGACGATCCGAATGTTGCGGTAAAAGATTATGCGGAAGTGCGAAATAAAGGTTTGCGGCTCGCGACTTACGATTGGTTTATGTTCATTGATTCGGATGAATTTCTCTCATCAGAGGCAGTGGAAGAAATCCGGAAAATTGTAACCGCTTCCGACCCGCCCGCCTACGTCTTCTGGCAGCCGCGAAAGTATGTGCTCAACGGAAAAATAATCCACTGCGCGACCACTTATCCGAATAAACAAATCCGGCTTTTTCATCGCGCTTATGTCGAAGAGTTTATTAAACCTATTCACGAGCGTATAAAGGTAAAACCGGACAGTTCGGTCGGAACTTTGAAAAATTTCGAATATGTGCCCCTGGTCACGCTTCCAGAACTAAAGGCGCGCTGGCAACGTTATATGGACACGGAGATAAAGATGAACGCCGGCCGGTCGCGCGGCAAATTGT
>CAYJWH010000004.1:0-3614 GCA_964373875.1 uncultured Candidatus Saccharibacteria bacterium
GAAACAAGCACGTCAACAACCGCTTTTTCGAAGGATGCGGCAAGATCGGCCTTGGAAAACTTTTTATGATCGCGGACAAAGTAAAGCACCGCGGTTTTCAAGCCGGAAAAGCTGAAGTTATAGTCCTTGCTTCCGATCATAGGTCGCGGAAGTTTGTATTTATCCGGATTTCCTTTTTCGGCCAGACGGCTGATTTCGGGGCCCCCGGGATATTTCAAGCCCAATATTCTTGCCACTTTATCAAATGCCTCCCCGGCCGCGTCGTCTAGTGTCTCTCCGATCACTTTATATTTTCCGTGCTCTTTGGTGAGAACAAGTTCGGTATGCCCGCCGCTAACCAGCAATGCCAGGGCGGGGAATTTAATGCTTGTAATTTGGAAATTTGAATTTGAGAGTTGTTTAGAAATTAGAAATTTGGATTTAGAAATTCTCTGCTCTTGCAAAAGAGCAGAGTAGAGATGTCCGGCCATGTGATTTGTCGGGATAAGGGGTTTATCCCAAAGATACGCGAGAGCTTTGGCAAAATTTACTCCAACCCATAAAGCAGGTGCCAAACCCGGCCCGTAAGTGACGGCAATGGCGTCAATTTTGGGAGTTGACAGTGGTATTACGTATCTTTTAAATTGTTTGAATAAATCGGCTTCGCGTTTAAGTATCTTTTCTAGTTTTTTGAGTTTTGAATTTTGGATTTGTTTAGAAATTAGAAATTTGGATTTAGAAATTAAAAATCTCCCCTCCTTTAATGCTTGTAATAAAACAAGGGGGAGATTTTTCTGGTGTTCTCTCTTTGCTAAATTCGGCACCACTCCCCCGTATTCGGCATGTAACTTTATTTGAGAAGAAATAATATTTGAAAGAACTTTAACAGCGGGCTTCTGTTTTGAGCCGGTAAAATCCGCAATAGCGATTGCGGTCTCGTCGCAACTGGTTTCGATAGCTAATATCCTCATGTAGAAAAATTTAATTCAGTGGCAAGGTGAAGTCGAAATTACTTCGTCTTGTCCCGCCCCTTTTCGTTTACAAAAAGGGCGGGGTTTCTATGGCTAGAATTTTCATCCCGTTAGAGATTTTGGCCAGTTTTAATTAACTAGTGTTTCTTGCAGTCTTTACTTGTCCTTGGTTCCCGTCAGAGAACGGACTTTATCTCTAACGGGACGAGTAAGTAGTCAGAAGAATATCATATTTTCAGAGATTTACAAAGATCGAAAAGTGCGGTATTAGTATTCTTATATATGGGAAAGCATAATCTGAAAAAAGTAATTTCCAGCTGGAAAAAGCAAAAGGTACATCTTTTGGTGCTCGCGGCAAAAAGAAAATCCGGCAAAGACGTTTTTGTATCTTATGTGAGGAGAAATTATCCCGGGTTTAAGCACTATCGTTTTGCTGACGCCCCCGATCTAATTGCCAAAATTTTGGAATTGCCGATTGAGCGAAGAATCCAACAAGCCCTTTTTAGGGTCAATAAACTCCTTTATCCAATTTTGGGCGAGTCTGCTTATAAAAGGCGCGTGGCCAAAATGGTGGATAGGGAAAAACCCAGATTGGCGATTATCGAATCGGCCCGCACTAAAGAGGAATATAGGGAGTTTGTCCTAAAGAGAGGAGGATTTCTGATCGGTTTTAGGGCGGACGATAGAATTCGCTACGAAAGAGCGCTTAGTGACGCAGGACGCAAACGTCGCAAACAAGACGAAGACAAAATGTCGTTCCATCAGTTTATGGATAAAGAGCGGCCGCTTATTGAGAGAGATATCGACTGGATTGTAAATCGGGCACATCTAATAATAGAAAATAACTACTCTACTCCCAAGCCATTTTATTCGCACATAGACCAAGTGATGAAAGAACTTGGCTTCAAGAAAAAAAGCTAGGCAGATTTTGACAACTGCTCGATTTTTTTCTGTATTCGCTCCTCCTGCCCGCGGCGGGCAAAATCGTACTCTCCCATGTTTGCTTTCATGTAGGGAGCAAGAAGCGGATAAACTTTCTCCAAGAGAAGGAATTTTTTTTGACAAAGATGGCGATAGTCCGGATGGCCCTCGGGTATGGTTCGAAGTTCAATCTGCCAGAAGGATTGCCGCAAATTTTCCCATTGCATAAAGCGCAGACGATGGGCAAGGGTCACCGCGTATTGGGCCAAATCCGGATCGTGCTTCACGATTTTGGAAAATACGTCTTCCACTCGGCCTATGGCCGAACGAAATTGACTTTCAACTCCAGACTCGGTAATTTCCGGCGGCACGTCATAGCCCTGGAAACAGGAGAAATTTTGTCTCTGCTGGGATAACATGCGATGGCGGTGTATATCACGCCACGCCCCGATATTGATCAGGATTTCGAATCTCGAATAAGCATTTTCAAAAGCGCGGCCGACTTTCTGCCAGCGCTGCGTTCTGCCGGAAAGATACGCTTCTATCACTTTTTTCTTTTCCTCATCCTCCATGCGGCGCACATCGCGAAGTGTCTCCTCCCAAGATCGGTGCGAGTTAGGAGCGTTGTAAAGCATGCCAGCAATCACCTTTAATTCTCCTTCAGGATCATACTCGACTAAATTTACTTCCGGATCTGATCCAAACAACACAGGCGCTCCTTGTTCGCTTTTTGGTTTTACAAAAGATTGCACGCGCTTGCCTTTCTCTGCCAAATAGCGCTGATACTCCTCCACCATTTCTTTTTTCTCCTCGTCTTTTATGCGGCGCAGGAAGGACGGCGTAATTTTGGACAGTTCTTCATAAGCTGTCTCGGCAAGCCAGCGAATCTCGCCAAGCGAGTGCTTCATGGAACGCGAAATCATATGCTCAAACGCTTGGCCGTTGCCAAAAAACGCCACCTGCGAAAGAGAGGAGGTAGGTAAAAGGCCGCGGATAGAATCAAAGGCTTTTTTCTCCACTACTCCCAATTTTTCATCCGGAAACTTTTTATGCAGCCACTCGGTTAGTTTCGGAACAAGCAGAGTATAGGTATCAAAAAGTCCGTTCATGGCTTGTCGATATTCTTCTTCTAAGCCAAGTTCTTTGAGTGTCGGATCGGTGTAGTAAAGATACTCGCCGTTTACTTTTTGCGAATAGTTTACATAGCGGGTTGATTTCTCAATTGGAGCAAGTCCGATGCGTTGATCCTCGAAATGTTTTATGGCTACCTGTGAAATCCCCGAAAACACCAGATGAGATCCGGCCATCTGGGCGATAGAATCGTCTCCGTATTGCGCAAGCCATTTTACGTAAAAAGAGCGGGCTCGGGGATGCGAGAAAAGATCAAGGATCGGATGCTCATGCAGGAACTCGATAAATTTCCCAAAATCTTCTCCGTAGCGAACTTTTTCCTGAAATTGCTCCTCGGTTTCTTTCTCGTCCCGCACGGGGTTTATGAAAGGATAAAGGTATTCATTTAAATATATATATCTTAAATCTTGGGTGGCGCGGCTGGTTCGGGAGCATAACGCGCCGACAAGTTCCGGCGCGAAAATCAGAGGAACGTATACGGGTTTATCAAGATTAGTGAAAAAAGGCGCTAAATAATAGCGGTCTTTCTCTCCATACTCGTCAGGGCGGAAGGGAGGATCGAATTTTTGTAATTCGTTGTTCATGAATTATAGTTTCTCTAATACCAACTCA
>CAYJWH010000004.1:3714-38595 GCA_964373875.1 uncultured Candidatus Saccharibacteria bacterium
TTGGCAAGTACTAATCTTTGTCCCACTTCTGCGGGTACATGCAGAATAAAAACTATGTCAGGCGAGGGAATTCCTAGGATCCTGTATTCAAGATCATATAGCCAAGAGATAAATCTGCCGCGCTCTTTTGGATCCCTTATTTTACCCCCTTGATGGCCGGCGTTGGCATCCACGTAGCGGTCGGTAACTAT
Source organism: uncultured Candidatus Saccharibacteria bacterium (assembly GCA_964373875.1). Lineage (GTDB taxonomy): Bacteria > Patescibacteriota > Minisyncoccia > Sungbacterales > HO2-52-23 > CAYJWH01. The sequence goes on from CAYJWH010000004.1 coordinate 3,906, forward strand.
GATTTTACCTTCTTGCAGGCGGGTTCGGATTTCCGCGGACAGGTCAAAGCGGTCCAGGGCGTAAAAAAGAGAGGCAACGTACGGGCTTACCTCCTTGGCTTTGCCGTATCTGCCGTTTAAGTATTCTTCCACAAGTCCTGCCGACTTTTTTCCATATTGAGGGAAAGAAATAGATATGGCCCGATGTCCTTCTTTTTGCAGGCGATCAATCAAAAGTTTGGTTTGCGTTTTTTTACCGCTTCCGTCGGTGCCGTCAATGACAATTAGTTTTCCTTTATTCGTCACTTAAGAATTTTATTTAACACTTCGTCAACTTGATTCTGCAATTTCTCGATTGTTCCGTCATTGTTAAAAACATAGTCAGCGAGTTCGATACACTTCGATAAATTCTGTTTGTTGGGGTCGTCAGACTTAAGTTCCCGCTCCTCGTCGGATAAGAATCTTTCATACGAAATCTGGTCGGTCTCGCTTCTACGCTGGGAAATTCTCTCATATCTCTTTTCCGGGTTTGCGTCGACCGCGAAGAGATAGAAATTTTCGTATTTTCGAAGAGCATGGACTTCACCCACAACGCGGAGCGACTCAATAACCGCGTTTTTGCCAGAGTCCCGCGCTTGTTTATAAAGCTCTTCTGCAATGTAGCCCGGACCATGCTTGCTTCTCAAATCATTCGCGACAGTAGTCATGGTATCTCTATTCACGGCAAGTCTCCTTTTTTCAATTTCTTGCACAAGAAATTCGCGTGCGGAGTAATGCAAAAACCCCTTTTCTTTGACAAGGTAATCCACAACCGTACCTTTGCCCGCACCCAATGTACCAGTAATACCAATTATAATCATAAATCAGTTTTACCCTAGCAGTTGAAAATAAAAACGGCAAGCCCGCCTAAATTTTGCTTATGCAAAACTTAGGAGGGCAAGATGCCGTTAAGTTTGAGCGTTGATTTTCCTGTTAAACTCGCTATAGAAATTGAGCAAAGCAGAGGCCTTGAGAATAAGATGTTCTTGGCGAATTATCCCCTTCCTTAAAAGCGCGGCGACATGTTGTCGGCCAAAAGTTTCAATGGGCGAGTTGCCATCAATCACATCTACTCCAGCAATATTTCTGAAACTAGGCACGTGAATCGCTGTTTCGTGCTGTAGGACTTGTCGAAAATCCTCTTCAGTCATTTCGGCTTCATCTGGTTTGGCATCATCCTCTCCGTTAAGGGCCGCCTGTCGCCTGCGGGCGAGGCTTACCTCAAAGGGGGCCTCGTAGTATAAAAGAAGCCAAGATGGCAATCCGGTGAGCCAGCCAACATCCCAAGGCATACAAAGAGCATCAACTATTCCGTAAAATTTTCTGCTTCTATCCAGCGTTTCGATTATGTGCAAAAGAAGCCAGTTATCTCCTTCTTTTTCTTTGCGTTCGGAGAATACTGCTTGTTTCGCTTTGCGGTCTCTGGAATTTTCTACACCACGGTCTTGAAGTATTTTATGTAGGATTCTGCTTGTCGAAATCTCGCAGGTCTTATCTTGGGGCAAGAGAATCCTCAAAATTTTGAGACCGGTCCCTTTGCGTGTTCCGGGAAGTCCGCATAGACCAATTATGCTCATGTTTTTGAGCATTTTCTTCTGCTCCTTTTTCAAACTTTTGCTGGCCCGAGTATATCAGGACAAACTAAAAATGTCGAGAGGATCTCGACATTTTTAGTTCTAATGGTTTTTCTTATCCGGAAACTTCAATTCCCATTGAGCGCGCCGTACCTTCAATGATTTTCTCGGCGGCCTCCAACGATTCGGCATTTAAATCTTCCACTTTACGCTCGGCAATTTTTCTAATGTCTGATTTGGTTACTTTGCCCACTTTCTTTTTATTGGGCTCTCCCGAACCTTTTTCTATCAAAGCGGCCTTGCGCAAAAGGTCTGATGCCGGCGGAGTTTTAAGTTTAAAGTCAAAACTCCGGTCCTCATAGATGGTTATTTCCACCGGTACTATCTCTCCTTCCATTTGTCCGGTGGCCTCATTATATTTTTTCACAAATTCTCCAAGGTTTATACCATGGGGCCCCAAGGCAGTACCTACCGGAGGGGCCGGAGTGGCTTTGCCCGCGGGCAACTGAAGCTTTAGGACTACTTTTATTGGTTTTGGCATAAGTTTAGAGTTTCTTAATTTGTAGGGAATCAAGTTCAACTGGTGTGTCTCGGCCAAATACGTTGACCAGGACTTTGATCTTTCCTTTTTCCTGATCAATCTCTGAAACTTTTCCGTCAAAGTCTTTGAAGGGGCCGTCTATTATTTTTACCGGATCTCCGACACCAACCTCAATCTTGAACTTCGGCTCTTCCGCCCCCATGCGTTTTAACAGCACCTCCATCTCTTCCTTGGAAAGAGGAGCGGGTGTCGTTCCCGCGCCTACAAAACCGGTTACTCGCGGAGTATTTCTTACTACATACCAGGAGTCGTCGGTTACCACCATCTCCACAAGCACGTATCCGGGGTAAATTTTGTCCTCGACAACCCGTCTTTTGCCGTTCTTGATTTTAATCTTTTTTTCAATAGGTACTAAGACATTAAAAATTTTGTCCTCCATGCCCATGGATTCAATTCGCTGTTTTAGGTTTCGGGCGACAGCGTCTTCATATCCCGAGTAGGTATGAATCGCGTACCAATTGCGCCCAAATTCTGAAGTTTGCTTTGGCATGCCACTGTTGTTTAAATTTGTAAGCTGATTTCAATGTGTAGCGCAACAAATTTAACTACAACATTGAGCACCCCCTTCTTTTCGCGCGTGGAGCGCAAAAGGAGGGGGGTAAGGTTTTGTTTCTGAACTCTGTTCGTGCTCTGCCTCCATATTTCAGACAAAGCCCTTACAACAAAAATCTATTCAGGACGAATTGAAATAATACGTCTAATGTACCCAAGAAAATGGCAAGCGCCGCGCTAATTACCACGACCGTTGCCGTATAGCGTATAGTCTCTTGCCTGGTCGGCCAGATAACTTTTTTAAGCTCGATTCGCGCCTCTTTTAAAAATGTGGTAATACGATCGATCATAGCTCCTACCACGTGCCACAACTGCAGTTTCATCTGCCTATATTTAAGTTGCGGTATTTAACTAAATTTAGGTTTATATCTCCCAGTCCACAGGAGTTGTGGCACGGGGCGTATTTTAAAAGGCCCGCAGGCCTCTTTACATTATGGTTAAAGTATAGGATAGGTAAAGATAGAAGTCAAGTTCTTTGGGGAAACAAATGAACCGTAAGATTCCGATATCTTTACTCCCTGTTTTACTTATTGCGATTCTTGGCATTGCGTCTATAACCACTGAACTATGCTTTATTCCTCCGTTTGATAGTTACGAATGGGTTAGTTATCAAATCACGCTTTTGTCAATCACCGCCCTGGCTGGTTTTGCAATCTGGAACTGGTTCTTTCCCTCGCATCCAGGATGCAACTTATTCTTTTACCTCCAGCGGGAAACCGATAAGTGTGGAAACTGGAGAGGAAGGGAGGGGTCGTGTCTTGGCTTCTCTGTTGGTCGGGTAGAAGTGAAGGAAGCGAGATGCAGCGATGGAAAATACATGAGTACCGGACGAAGATATTTCTGCAGAGTCCACGATCCACGAAACGCATGGATGCAGGATTGGCTGAAAGAACACAAGATACAAATAGTTCTTAAGACAATTAGGAAGTTGCGATTTACTAACGAAACCCCTTAAGGGTTTTTTAAATATACAAATTCTTTACCGCTTTGGCATGAGTCTGCACCCGCCAAAATTTTCGCAAGCGAAAACTTTTAAGCGGGCAAGTAAACCCCGCTCTTACGGGTAAGGGCGGGGTAAATTTCTAGATATCTAGATTCTTGACAGCTTTTGCGTGTGTTTGTATGAACTTTTTGCGAGGAAGCACTTCATCTCCCATCAAAATATCAAAAATCCTATCGGCTTCGGACGCGTCTTCAATATTTACTTGCTTCATAACACGAGCAGTTGGGTCCATGGTAGTTTCCCAAAGCTGGCTGGGATTCATTTCGCCAAGTCCTTTGTAGCGTTGGATTTCTATACCTTTTACTTGTTCAAGTTCTTCCGGAGCCGCAGGTTCTCTTTTATCTTTCTTGCCCTGAGCTTGTCGAAGGGTTTTGGTTTCAAGTTTTTGCTTTTTTAATCCGGCAACCAAGCGATCTCTTTCCGAATCGGAATAAGCGTAGTTTACTGTTTTGCCTGACTGTATGCGGAAAAGCGGCGGCTGGGCGATATACAAATACCCTTTTTCTACAATAGTCGGGAAGTAGCGATAGAAAAGAGTAAGAAGAAGAGTACGAATATGCGCTCCGTCGACATCCGCATCGGTGGCTATAATTATCCGGTGATAGCGAAGGCGAGATATGTCAAACTCGTCTCCGATGGCCGCGCCCAAAGCAATGATTAGAGATTTGATTTCTTTGGAGGCAAGCATTTTATCAAGCCGTGCTTTCTCCACATTTAGGATTTTTCCGCGGAGCGGCAAGATTGCCTGGAATTTTCTATCCCTACCAGATTTAGCGCTTCCTCCGGCGCTGTCGCCCTCCACTAAAAACAATTCAGATTCTTCCGGATTTTTTGATTGGCAATCGGCGAGTTTTCCGGGCAGCATCATGCCGTCGAGCGCTCCCTTGCGAAGTACGGTCTCTCGCGCGGCTTTGGCGGCTTTGCGCGCCTTTTGGGCAAGAATGGCGCGGCCAATGATTTCTTGAGCGTCTCGCGGATACTTTTCCAGCCACTCTTTGACCGCCTCCCCCACTACCGTCTCCACGGCGGTTCGCGCTTCTGGGTTGCCTAACTTTGACTTAGTCTGGCCTTCAAATTGCAAAACACTATTTTGAATTTTGATGGATATAACCGCGGTAACACCTTCGCGTACGTCGTCCCCGGTGAGGGTCTCGTCATCTTTTTTGAGGTAGTCGTTTTTTTTGGCGTAGTCATTTAACGCCCGTGTCAGCGCGGTTCTAAATCCCGTTAGGTGAGTACCCCCCTCTCCATTAAAAATGTTGTTGGTAAAAGCAAGCTCTTTTCCCTGAATGTCGTCAGTGTATTGAAACGCCGTTTCTACCAAAATTTTTCGGTTTTGTCCCGCGTCAACCTCCCTTTCTGTATAAAAAATATTTTCGTGTTTCGGGGTCTCATCTCGGTTGAGATATTTCACGTAAGAAACAATTCCACCTTCAAAATAAAAAGTATAAGAAGTGTGGACCAAAGACCCGTCCTTGGATTTGGCACCGCTTCGCTCGTCGGTCACCGAAACTCGTATATCACGGGTAAGATACGCCTGCTGGCGTACGTGATCAAGAACTCGGCTCCAGTCAAATTCTATTTTCTCAAAAATATCCGGATCGGGTTCGAAGGTAACGGCCGTTCCAGATCCTTTGCATTTCCCGTTTTTTTTCACGGCAAATTTCGGCTTTCCGCGCGCGTACTCTTGGGTATACTGGTAGCCATCGCGGCAAACATCGGCCTTAAGCCATACAGAAAGGGCGTTTACAACAGAAACGCCGACGCCATGGAGCCCACCGGAAACTTTGTAGGCATCGCCGCCAAACTTTCCTCCAGCATGGAGTGTCGTCATGACCGTCTCGAGGGCGGACTTTTTTGTTTGTTTATGGATATCAACCGGAATTCCCCGGCCGTCGTCAACAATACGAACGCGGTTTTCAGGAAGGAACGTAATCGCGATATTTTTGGCGTATCCGGCCATTGCCTCATCAATACAGTTATCAAGAGTTTCCCAAATCAAATGATGCAGTCCATCAATCCCGGTGGAGCCAATATACATACCAGGACGTTTTCGCACGGGGTCAAGGCCTTCCAAGACATAGATGTCTTTGGCGGTATATGAGTCGCCGTTTGGGTTTTTGGAGTTTTGTTTGCTATTTTTTGCCATCATTATTTACAAACAAATAGTCGCCCCAAGTTCAGCGATTTTTCTAGGCGACCATTGGCTTATATAAGCCACTTTTTAAGTCAAGGATTATACACTAATTATAGCAAATTTTGAGCCAAGATTCAACTTGGTTTGCTATTAATATTTTGTAGGCGTGCTCCTTGCCAAAATTCATATAGCGGACCGATATAAGCGCCAATAAGAAATCCCCAAATCAGGTCTTCAAGCGGAGCCCTCAAGATGATAACTCCTGAAAGATTTTCAAGAAGCCAGTAGTTTTGAACCCAGCCGGGGGTAATGAGTTCCGGGATCCAGAACCACAGTAGGCCGACAAGGCAAAGAAGCGCGCCGCTCACTAATGAGTCAAAAATTAGATCTCTGCGTTTTATCCACATAAAAAGAATACCCGGAACAATAGAAATGATCGAAGAATAAAAAGAATTGATGCCGATAATGTAAAAACTCCCGAAGAAAAGGGATGTAATAACCAACGCCATTGGTATGGCAAGCGTAAGCACGTTTCCCTCTTGGTGTTTCCGTTTGTATATTTTTTTCTTAAAGATCTCCTCGTATATAACCGCAGAGACACCGCCGACCCAGAAGCCGAACATAAAATCTTCAATGCCTATACGGGTACCAGTTATTGTTAGCGGTCTCCACCAGTCAACAGTATAAGCATGTTGGACAAGCACCCCAGCAAGTCCAAACAGGGTGGAGATCACAAACATTTCCCTGCGAACATCTTTCCGAAAATAGAATAATAAAAACCAAACAAAAAGTAATGTTATATTTCCTATGAAGTAGCTATAAGTATACATGCCTCACTTTCTCACCCCCACCTTTTTTGCTCAAGGGTTTTGGTGATTTTTATGGAGTATATTTATCTCAATTCGGCTCCGAATTGCTCGGCTGTCTGTTTATAGATTTTATTTTGGATGGGGTCTATTTCGTTCGTCTGCAGGGTGCGCTCGTTCGACCGGTAGATAATTCGATACGTATAGCTCACTTTATCGGCGCCGAATTTTTCAGGGTTTTCGTACTTATCGAGAAGTTCGACTTGTTCCACCAGGCTGCCGCCCAAGTCTCGGATTAAATCAAAATAATTGTTCGGGACAAAATCTTTGTCTACTACAAACGATATGTCTCTTGTTATGGGTGGGTATTTGGAGACTTCTTTAAACGCATTGCCAAGGTGAAGCTGTTTTTTAATCCGCTCATCATTGGACCAGAGCAATCTGATATCCGGAAGCTCCATACTGACTATGGCGAGCCGCTCCAAGCCGAATCCAAAAGCCCAACCATTGTAAATTTCAGGATCAACGCCCAGATTTTTTAAGACTTTTCCTTTAACTACTCCGCTTCCTAAGACCTCTATCCATTTTCCGTTCTTATTTATTTCCATTTCCAAACTAGGGTCCGTATAGGGAAATTTATCTTCATTAAAGCGGTATTTTACGTCTGGGCCGAAAACTGCCTGCGCTATTTCGATTAAAACATTTTGCAAATCTTCCGAAGTAATTATGTTTTCGCTTTTTTTGCAAAGATACCATCCGTCCATCTGGTGAAAGACGTTCATGTGAAAGCGGTCGATTTCGTCTTTGCGGTACACTTTTCCGTATGAAATCGACCCCACCGGCAACCCCTGTGCAATTTTTTCCTGAGTGGCTTTTTCTTTGAGGTAGTAGTACCACATGACCGTCGTGTGGGTGCGGAGGATATGGTTGTCATCAACATAGTAGGTATCAGATTTTTGCCGCGCCGGGTGGTCCGGTGGAAAATCGAATAAATCAAAACTGACATCGGCGGGAACGATTTCCGGCACTTGTATTCCATCAAATTTGGAAAACCGTTCAGTTTCGAGAATCCTCTGTACCATCTCGGACAAGGGACTTCCTTGAGTGCGGGAAAGATCAGGCATACTTAAAAAACGCTTCATTCTTGCTACTTCCGGATCGTGCCTGTCGTTAAGTGAAGCAATAATTTTTGCTTCCTCGTCCGATTTGATTTTAATATTCATATAAAATTTATTGTAGCCTAAATATTAGGCTTTTGTAAATCATTCTATTGCAGCTATTTTTGCTATAGCAAAAATAGCTGCAGGTGAGTAAAAATATACACACGATGCAAACGGCTATTATGTTGGCAAGAGATACGTGCGGATTTTTTACGAAAGCAAGCGCGATCTTGAAACCGTTGGGGAAACAGGAGGAATTGTAAGTCATCAAACTATCGAAGATCCAGCAAAATACATTTCCGAAGCATTTTCTGAATTCCGCATTCATATGCGGACTCCTTCTCGGATGTTTGGAGAAGATGTTATTGAGGTATGGAAAATTTTGAGTCGCCGCTAAGAGCGACTTTTGTTTTTTAACTAGAACATAAATTAAAATTTGATACCGCAAAGATATCAAATTTTCCATAGATTCTGCGGGGCCGACGGGATTTTTCCTCACCCGCGCTTCGCACTGCCTTCGGGCAGGCCCCGCGCTCCTTCGGAATCCGGGTTTTCAAAAAGCAAAGCCATTTGCTTTTTGAAATACCCTTCAAATCCCTATCATGGGTATTTAGTAGAAATAAAAACAAACAGCTATTGCTGCCTGTTTTTATTTCTGCGGGGCCGACGGGATTTGAACCCGCAACCTCTTCCGTGACAAGGAAGCGCTCCACCGGGTTGAGCTACGGCCCCATGAATCAAGTTACTTTACTTCTGATCCGATTTTCTCTCCAAGAACCAGGCGTTTCAAGTTTCCTTTCTTAAATACGTCAAACACTATTACCGGAATCTTATTCTCTATCGAAAGGGTGATTGCCGTCAAATCCATAACTTTTAGTCCTTTCTTTACCATCTCGAGCGGATTCACCTCTCTCAAAAGTTTGGCCCTTTTATTTATTTTGGGGTCTTCCTCATATACGCCCTGAACATTGGTTGCTTTCAAAATTGCTTCCGCGCCTATCTCGGACGCGCGAAGGGCGGCCGCCGTATCGGTAGAAAAATAAGGATTGCCGGTACCTCCGGTAAATATTACGACTCTCTTCTTCTCAAGATGTCGGAGCGCGCGTCTGCGGATAAATGGCTCGGCAACCTCAATGGCGGTAAGGGTACTCATAACTCGCGTATAAAGTCCAAGTTTTTCCAAAGCACTCTGCAGGGCCAGGCCATTGATGATCGTTCCGAGCATTCCCATGTAGTCGGCCGTGGCGCGATCAATTCCCATCTTTGATAACTTTTCACCTCGTACAAAATTTCCTCCGCCGATGACAATCGCGACGCTACAGCCGAGATCATGCAGATCTTTTATTTCTTTAGCAATATATTCTGTGGCTTTGAAATCAATTCCAAATGCTCCTTTGCCTCCGAGAGTTTCTCCGGAGAGTTTTAAAACAATTTTTTTCCAACGAAGTTTTTTTTCCATTGGAAGCACTACATACTTTCCTTTAATTTTTTGATCATGGTGCCGATGGGAGGAATCGAACCTCCTTCCGAGCTTTATGAGGGCTCTGCTTTACCATTAAGCTACAACGGCGTTTTTGGAAATAAAAAACTTAAATATTGCGGGACCCGGAATTGCACCGGGGTCTCGAGGTTATGAGCCTCGCGAGGTACTTCTCCTCCACCCCGCATAAAGATTATAAGGTAAAAACGAGGATTTTGCAATAATTCCCGGCCCCGCAGTTCTTCGACAAAACTCAGTACAAGTAGTAAACATGAATCATGTGGCATGTTTATTTAATTCTTTGCAAAGACAAAAGTATCTACACGGGCATTACCAACGACCTCAAAGAGCGCCTTAAGAAACATAAAGACGGCAAAGGCGGACATTATACCCGCTCTCATAAGGTCGTTAAGTTTTTATATTCGGAACAATTTGAAACCAAAAGTGAAGCGTTGAAGAGAGAAGCACAAATAAAAGACTGGCGAAGAGAAAGGAAACTGAATCTTATTAGATTTGGAAGACCGATTTTGAAATAATTATCCAAAGCAGCCGTAATATCTGCTGTTTTTTGGTTGTAAAAAACTGCCTTGTTTAGGCAGTGGTTTTATTCGCTTCAATAAGTTCAATAAGTACGCGTGTTACTTCTGTGTCAATGCGTTTATAATTTCTTCCCAGACGGCCATTTAGAGTAGAGTTAGCGTGAACACCCCCCCTAAGATCAGTTTCGGGATTTATCAAACGGGCCAAGTCAAGTGAAATTGGAAGACGGAAATGAATGAGCATGGATTTCTCTAAATCAGCAAATAGGGTCGGATTTTCTGACGGCCCCCTCTTGCCCTTGATCACAAAGAAACCGATGAAATACTGCCGTCCTCTCCAAAGCGTTCTAAAAAAAAGAATATCTCCGGGACTGATAATTTTCCGTAGCTGTCGATGACAAACACTATACGTTCCAATAGTAAAATCCGGGTCAGGCTTTACATAGAAATCTTTGCCCTCATGTTCGCTTATTCTTAAAGGACGGCGGATCGGCTCACTGGTCTTTTTCCTTTTTAGGATTTTCATTATTCCTCGCTGGAATTGTTCCGATTGCCAATCACTAAAACAATAGGTGATAAATCCTCTCAATGGTTCTCTCCATTAAGGTACTGATTCTACTAGTAGGAGAAAACCAGTTTTTAGGCAAGTGTATTTGCATTTTACTTGCTCGCTCGCTATAAGTAGGTCAGGACTTTACAGGTGTAGATATTATGCCGAAGAAAAAGCTGACTATTTATTTTGCGGCTGGACTGTCTTCATTGTCGGATCGATGGTTGAATATCAACATGACGACCATCTTTGAGGCGCGGGGGCACATTGTAGTTCTGCCACAAAGGGACGGTTATGAATTCACTAATCTTACCAGGACCTTGCAAAAGAAGTTGTCGCCAGGTGAAGCAGAGGGTGCGATTCGCGTCCTAATCTATCTACTTGATATGGGAATTTTTATACCAAAAAGCGATGCGGTGGTTGCACGATATGATGAACCGCTTGATTCAGGGGTCGATGTCGAAGCCACTTATTCATTTTTGATGGGCAAACCCGTGGTGGGGTACAGAACAGATTCCAGAACCCCTTATGGCAGTTTTTCCGAGCCGTTGGGAGGAACGCATTTCTTTCCAGCACATCAATGCCATGAATTTGTCAGGCATCAGGTGGAAGACAGGAGTTTAGATATGGCGGCAGATAATTTGGTTGCTCTGGCAGATAAAATCTTAACTGCGATAGGGGTGGCAATGGAAAAATCCAAGGCAGAAGATACTGCAGCTATCCCACATAAAGTCGCTGAGCTCATTGGATTGGCCAAACTGCTCTTTGAAGAAATACCTGATATCCATTCTACGGAAGGGCTAGAAACGGTAGTAGATCGCTATTTGCAAAATAAAAGGGCTCTGCAAAAATTAGTTCCGGCATTCATCTAGAACTATCGCCTACGTGAGGCGATTTATTTTTATAGCATTCCCAATTCTTTCAAGCCCTGTTCGTAGGATCGAAGGGCCTGAATGGCTGTTTCTCGTGGATAATCTTGCGGCGGTCCGTGGACAATATTATTCCGTAGGCGATGCGCCGACCAGATGTTATCAAGTGAGGGAAGGTGTGCCCGATCAATTATTTTTAGACGGTCGGCCATGGTTTCTCCCTCGTATCCCAATTTAAGCAGCGTGTCGTTAAGTAGGCCATCAGCTCGAATAATGGCCATATTCCAATCGGAAGGATTTTTGGAGTTGGCCAGATCGCGAATTTCTTCCCAGTTTTTATTGACTATTTCCTGGGGAGATACAATATGCACATTCGGGGGCTGTTCGTGCGGTAGAAGTTCGTCGAGCTTGTCGTGTTTGCGCATGACCATGATTATAAAAGCCAAAAGTACTATGTCTAAAATTCCAAAGATAATGACCAGCAGAAGATAAAGCAAATTCCAGTTTCTTGAAAGAAACCATATCCAAAACGCGTATATCCAGTCCAGGATATTTTCTAGATATACGCCGACTACCGCCAAAACTATTAAAAGAACTACCGCCACAATGGTTATATCGGTAGAAATATTGGTCATTGATTTCTCCTCTTCGGCCATACTTATAAGATAAAAGTAAAAGGATAAAAGATAAAATTAAACTTTTGTTTTAAGTAAAGTCTCCAAGAATTTGGCGACTTCCAGTAGTTTTTTTTCTTGAAACCAGGGGGCAATAAGCTGTACTCCCACCGGCAATGATTTTTCTTCGCGGGTAACCATATCTGCCGGAATGGAAATCCCCGGAAGACCGGCAAGATTCAGCGGAGCAGTGTAAATATCTTCAAGATACATTTTTAAGGGGTCGTCAGTTTTCTCCCCCAGTTTGAAGGCGGGAGAGGGAGTTATGGGGCCGATGAGTATATCCACCTTTTTAAAAGCATCTTCAAAATCTTGCCGAATAAGCCGGCGAACTTTTTGGGCCTTGGCGTAATAAGCGTCATAATACCCCGCCGAAAGAGCATAGGTACCAAGCATAATCCTCCGTTTTACTTCAGCTCCCAATCCGGAAGCCCTGGTCTCAAGATAGGCATTCAAAAGGTTGTCTTCTTTTTTCTGGCTACCGTATCTAATTCCATCGTATCTTGCCATGTTTGAAGACACTTCCGAAGGCACCACGATGTAATAAGTAGGCAGGGAGTATTCGGTATGCGGCAAGCTTACCTCTTCAATTTTTGAACCGGCTTTTTCCAATTTTGCCATAGCGGATTCCACGATCTTTTTTACTTGCGGGTCAAGTCCGGCTCCGAAATATTCTTTGGGCACGCCGACCCGCAGAGTATGGGGGCTTTTGGGAACTTCCAAATTAAAATTTTCCAGTTGCGAATTTTTGACAACAGTCGCGTCAAAAGAATCTTTACCGGAGATGGCGTGCATAAGCACGGCCGCGTCGTCGACGTTTTTGGCAAATGGGCCGATTTGATCAAGGGAGGAAGCCATAGCAATAAGTCCGTGCCGGGAAACGCTACCGTAAGTCGGCTTGAGACCGACAACTCCACAGAAGGCCGCCGGCTGACGTATTGAGCCCCCGGTATCCGATCCTAGAGCGGCCGTACAAAGATTGGCCGCGACAGCTGCTGCCGAGCCCCCCGAAGATCCTCCCGGAACCCGGGAAGTATCATGGGGATTGGCCGTCGGGCCAAACGCCGAATTTTCGGTTGATGCCCCCATGGCAAATTCGTCCAAGTTGGTTTTGCCGAGGATTATTACTCCTTGGGCTTTTAATTTTTTAGTAACCGTAGCGTCGTAGGAGGCAATATAATTTTCAAGAATCTTGGAACCGGCAGTGCATCGTTTTCCTTCAACTAAAATATTGTCTTTTATGGCCATGGGTATACCAAAAAGTGCCGGTAATCTTTCGGGAGAAGAGTTTGCTATTATTTGGTCGGCTTTTTTTGCTTCTTCCAGCGCGTCATCAAACACTTCTAAGTAAGCGTGAAGCTCGTTGTCTTTATTTTTAATTGCCTCCAGGCAGTCCGAAACAAGCTCCGTAGCTGAAAATTCGCGTTTGCGGAGGCCAATGGCAGCTTGCTTTATAGTTAGTTCGTTGAGCCGCATAATTAGAAATTTACTTGAGTATTGCCTTTACTCTGACCCACTCTCCTTTTTTATCAGGTACAGCCGCCAGCATTTCGGCTTGTTTGTTCTCTAGGGAAATATCTATTTGCTTGTCAGGGCGTGTTTCATTTTGCAGTAGTGTTCCCCCCGCCATGGGTTCGACGGCGGAGGTATCAACTTCATTTAGTTTTTCCACAAAATTCAAAATATCCGAGAGCTCACTCGTAAATTTTATTTTTTCTTCCTCGGACAATTTTATCCGAGCAAGATTGGCGATGTGTTCTACGTCTTTTTGGGAAATGCTCATTTTGTTGAAAGTTTGGAGCCAATTTTGCGGCGAACAAACTTTCACCACAAAATGTGCACCCCCTTCTTTTCGCGCGTGGAGCGCAAAAGGAGGGGGTAAAGGTTTGGCGGCTCCGACGTTACGTCGGAGGCCAAGCCCTTTACAGGCCCGCTTGGCTTTGTTTTTTATACATATCGGCAATTTCTTTTATCGTCGTCGCGTCCTTCGGATTTTTATCGTCACGGAATCTTACCAATCGTGGAAAGCGCAGAGAATAACCTCTTTTTCCTCCCTGGCGGCCGGCGGTATGGCGCGAGGATCTCGAAATTTCGTCTGACAGGATTTCGGCAACTAACGAAGGCGAAACCCAAAGATCCGGTTTTATTTCCTTATCCGCTACGTACTCTTTTGGTTTTTCTTTGGATTTGAACTTTTCTATTCTTTTTTTTGCTTCTCTAAATTGCTCATCGGAAAGACCGGTTCCCAAGCGCGAGATCGTATAGTATTTGTCATCCGGTCCGCGCACTCCAAGCAGAAAACCTCCTACCCCGAAAGTAGCGCGTTTTCCGCGTCCGCGCCAGGCGCCCATGATGATACAATCGATGGTATCGGGAAGTCCCGACGCTTTGGTCTGGACTCCGACCTCCGGCGCAAGGCCGGAGCGTCGGAGTTTCCCTAGAGTACCCGAACTAGCTTTTATCTTTATCCAGTGAAAACCTCTGGATCCGGCCTGATACGGCACTTCAAGATTTTTTACTACTAATCCTTCCAGGCCCAGTTTAAGGGAGTTTTTAAGTTCTCCGGCAATAACTTTATAGTCGTCAGTGAGTTTTTGTTTAACGACTCTCATTGTGCCGTTTACTCCTCGGAGGGATTTTTCAAGAATCTCGTGCCTTTCCCTGGCCGAAAAGTGAAGGAGCGACTTCCCGTCCAGATACAATATATCAAAGATAAAAATAGCCAGCGGGATTTTTTTGGAGAATTTTTCAATGTCGTGTTTTCGTTTGCGCTGTACCGTTTCCTGGAAGGACCTGAATTTCTCGTTTTTAGGGTTGTAGCCGATGGTTTCTCCGTCAAGAATTATTGACTTTACCGGTAACTTTTGAGCGGCTTTCACGATCTCCGGAAACATAGGGGTGGTATTTTCCAAATTGCGCGAGAAAAGAGCCACCTGTTTTTTACCATTTTCGTGCCAAACATGAACTTGAGTACGAAAGCCGTCAAGTTTTTGTTCAACTCCCACAATCGGCCCGGCCTTGCTGATCACCTCCTCCAAACTCTGCAGGCGTTCGGCAAGGGATGGTCGAATAGGAATACCCGGTTTTGGTTCTATACGTTTTAGAGAATCAAGTCCGTGCTTTTTTATGCGCTCGGCAATTTCACCAATGTCGGCAGTGACGTTAAAAGCCCTTTCGATTTGGGGCCGGGTGGACTTATCTCCCCTTTCCATGTATGAAAGCGCGTCAAGCAGAGTTGCTTCGGAAAAACCAAGACGTAATTTCCCGACAGGTATGCGAGTTACGAATTTTACCGAGAGGGAATCAAGGCCGGCGAGAAGCTCGGCCAATGCCGCTATTTTTTTTCCTTGACTGCCTCCTCCTACGTGCGTAGCAAGTTCCAAAAGTTTATCATAAACTTCTCCCACCTCTAAAGATGACCTCGGAGCCCTATTTTTTTGAGCAAGCTCGAAGCTTGTGTCTCCAAGATCACCCTTTACTTTATAAACGCGTACGACTTCTTGCGGAGTTTTTTCGTAAGTTCTGGATAGAACTTGAATCATCATTTTTTCCGCGATGTTGATTTCTGTCCCCATGTAGGCCGGGAGAAGTTCACCGGACAGAAGATAGCTTATCTTGCGAACCTCTTCTTTGCCGGCTTCTTTAAAAACATCCGCGAGTATTTTAGTCATCTCGTTTCTGGATGAAGTTTTTTCAAGTTCCGCAAGGTAGCGCGCAAGTTTAGAAAATAACATGCCAAGGTTGTTAATAATTCACTTGGAATCCTCTTTTTACGACACGGCTGGGTTCTGCCCCGCAGCGATATTGGCCGACAGTAATGATTTCAGTGTTTCCTCCGGTTTTATTGACCCTGATAGAATAACATCCGCCCGAAGAAGTATTTGTGGGTCCTTCTGCAAAGCAGTTTGTCCCCTTGGTGGCACAGATATTTTCAAGTACCCGATCACGGTAAAGAGTCTTTTCAATGCCCTGATCCGCCGAAAAGAAAGCAACAAAAGAATCAGCCACTTCCCCGGAAAGCCGTAACTGGCCGAAGACAACGTTAAAAATTCCAAGACTTATGGAAAGCATGGCGGAAAGAAGCACTACCACCAAAAGCAAGGAAGTACCTCGGTTTGTTTGTGTTTTGTGTTTTGTGTTTTGTGTTTTCATCGTTACAGATCTCTAAATCTTTGCACTATAGTGGTTTGCAGATCCATAGAAGATTTCAATTGTTCTTTGGGACTGCGGGAAGTGACTTTTAAGGTTATGGTGGCGCGTGGCTGGCCGTCCGCGGGGCCCGCGAGCGCGCCATACATAAATGAAAAATTCAAACGATTCACTAAAACTTCCTCGGCGGTAAATGGTTTAACCTTGCTCAAATCCGAGCAGTCGGCGCCGGATATTGGTACTTTTGCACGCATAATTATTCCGGTAGTGGAGTTTAAAAAATATACGCGCTTTTCGTTTAGTGAAGTAGTGAAACTTATCTCCGATCCCAAAGGCGAGCATATGGAAGAGAGCGACCAGTTTGTCCCGGTTCTCATTTCTTTGGTTATAAGCTCAAGTGAAAAGCGGATGTTGTCAAGATTGGCCTGGATATTTTGGGCTTTGATTTGGGCGTTGGAGACTGCGATGGTAATGCTGGAAGCCGAGACGATGAGAATAGAAAAAAGGCCAATGGAAATTACCATTTCAAAAAGAGTAAACCCCGCCCTTGAAATTCTCTGCGGCTTTGCCGCAACAAACCATAGTGAACTTAGCAAATTTTCAAAAAATAAATTTTCTATACTAGAAAACAGTAAAGAAAGTATCTTTGAGAATTTCAAAGGCGGGGTAAACCCTCGTTTTAAATCCAAAATCCAAAATCCAAAATCCAAAATAGTTTTGTGCTTTGTCATTTTATCTCCAATTATAAAGTCTTTCCTGCAAAATCATAGATTTTGAATTTCCTTTTTCGTTCCAAGTGACCGTAGAAATTATGTCCATTTGATCTGCCGCGGGGATTCCGCTGTCCGGAGAATTAGATGGTACTTGTATAGAAACACATCTGGTAAAAATAGTTTGCTCGGGGCCGCTATTGCCGTAAATTCCGGTGGCCGGATCAAAGCGCAATTTTTCCAAACAAGAAGCTGATAAAATCGGTACAACTATTGAAACACCTCCTCCAACGTTGCAATTAGTGGTAGTTACAAGATCTACGGCGATCCCCGCGGTCGCGGTTGAAAAAGTATTGCCGCTCGGCGGATTGGGAAGTTCCGGATTTTCATTCCAAGGCCAAACTGTCGGACCGTTAAGTATGTCGCAAACGATGTTAGTTTCTCGAACGGCACGAATCAACTCTATTCCTTCTTGGGCGAGATTTGTGGCGATAAGTTTGTTTTTTGAGAAAGAGAAATCCGACAGACCGCGGGTAATTAAAGAAACCGGTCCGACAGTTGCCGCAAGAATAACCGCCAGAGCCACCAAAGTTTCTACCAATGTAAACCCCCCCCTCGCTCCTAACTCGTTACTATGCTTCTTTGCGGAATTGTGGAGGTCAGATTTAATACTCAAGCGAGTAGTCTGGTCGAGGTAATTTTGCTTCTCGCGGTAATCAAAATCGAGGCAGCATGGTCTCCGACTTAAAAGTCGGAGTGCCGAGATTTTACTTAGGGAGCGAGTCGCTGGACGAGCGAGCTGTGCCGCGAAAGCAAAATACCGAGGGCACCAGACAAGTGAGCGTCCCTTTGTCCGAAGCCGAAACCTTGAAGCAAAAAACATGGTAGCGAGTTATTTAATACCTACTTGCCCGCTTATTCTTACGGTGATAGTTTTTTTCAATATTCCGGAAGAACCGACGAGCTCTATATTTACTTTCTCTCCCAAGGTTGCCGATCCGGCAGAATCGGTAATAACTTCCGTTGCCTCTGGCGCGGCAAAGATAATATGAACAAGCGGTTTGGATGTCCCGGATTCGTCGAGTATTCTGTTTATTTTTACTCTGCGCTCAAAAGTAATTTGAGTCCCCGGTATTTTTTCAGATTCGCCGGAATATTTATTGTCTACATTTGGCAGGTCGGCAAAAAGAAAATAGATATTCGGCTCGCCGGTATTTAAACGTATTCCCACCGCGGGCGGAATCTGTGCTACTGGAGGCGAGCCAATGCTGATTTGAGTGACGGCCAAAGACATATTTTGGGCCTGACGAATGGCAAGGGCGAGTTCTCTTGCGGATCTATTTAATGCCGCGCCCTCGCTCAAGCCGGTAAAGCTGAAAAGCACCACAGAGCTTACCGCGGTTACTATCGCGAGTATTACTACCATTTCCACCATGGTGTACCCCCACACCAAACAAGCACCGCGCCTTGCGTGATGAATAGTTAGTGCTCGTCTTGGTGTGGGGGTGAACCTCCCCGTTTCCATTATTAAATTATAGCATAAGACGGAGCAGTTCGGTGATACCCAAGAGATTTAAGAATTTTTCTCCCCAAAATAAAGAGAGGGCGGTTCCCAATAAGATAAAAGGGGCAAAAGGCAGACGTTCTTTCAAGGATTTTTTGCGCGATGCGAGCATTGCTCCCGCAAATATAGCCGCAGTCCAAAAAGAAAATAGGAAGGACGCGAGTGCCCCCGGGAAACCAACGATAAGAGATACGGCAAAAAATAACTTGGCATCCCCCAGTCCCATCCATTTTCCTCTTGAAACTAACCAAAGTGAGGCCGGGATTATAGCGAAAAATAAAGCGTATCCTAGATCGTAAAAACTTGAGTTCCAAGATGAAGATAGACTTCGCGATATTGACATAGCGGTTCCAACAGTAACAAGCAGGAGCACCGCGCCATCCGGAACTAGGTAGTATTTAGCGTCAGATACGATAATTACTAAACTTGCCCCTATTCCGATGAAAGATATTAAAGTCCAAAAGAAAAACCAAGGACCTGTGGATAAGTTTTGAAGCAATATCCAGATAACAAGAGTAAAAAGCAGAGCGGCACTTGCCTCCACTAACGGATACTGCCAAAAAAGACGGCTTCCGCACCCACGGCACCGTCCTTTTTGGATTATAAAGCTCGCAATAGGGATAAGCTCAAGAGGAGATAGAATTTTTCGGCAAGACTCGCAACGAGATCGACCGGTAAGGGTTTGGTCCCGAAATCCCCTGATAATAACTACGTTAAGAAAACTGCCGATAATCGCCCCGGTCGCTCCGGCGCATACCAGGAGGATTATGGTAGTTATTTCCATTGGAGCAAAATCTTCAACCTACGGACGTACGTCGTAGCAGGTTTCAGTGCCGCCAGGCTGAGCGGTTCCCGCGGTGGTACCGCAGGGAGCAGAAGAAGCGTTAGACAAGCCGTGAAAGGCATTGGTATAGCCGGTGCTGTTGAAATCAGAATCCCCGGTCAACGCGGAAGTTCCGATATCTTCAATCGTTGCTCCCAAGTGATAGGTGGTAAAAGGCGCGGATCCGGTAGTGGCGTAGTTATAGCATTTGTCACTACCATTGGACAAAGGATCCCGAGGAATTTGCGGTATGTAGCCTTTGGTCTTAACAACCTCCAGACCGTAGTTGGTGGTGGCATTACAGGTGATAGAGGCGGCAGGATAAGTATTTTGCTCGCCGTCAAAATAAAGCTCGAGCGCTAGTTGTATTTGCTTAATATCAGTTATGCGTCGAGCATCACGAGACTTTCGCCTGGCGTTGTTTAAGGAGGCAAGAACAATAGAGGCAAGCACTCCAATGATGGCTATAACAACCAAAAGCTCAATTAAAGTAAACCCCGCCTTTGACATTCTCAAGGGCTGGGTAAAACCCGATTTAGCCAATTTATTATTTTTTAAAATAGACATTTTATAATTTAGAAACTTAAAAATTATATGAGTTTCCGACCTTTTTAATTGTACTTGAATAAACCTATTTCTAACAAGCGACTTATCCACACCTATCCCATTACAACATAAGTGACTTCGTCATCGTAATCTATCCGTGCTATAGCACGGATAGATATAGCAGTTATGCTGTCAGAAGATACCCTGTGGACTTATCCACATGTCAATGTTGTCTAAATTAAAGTTTCGCAGTTTGGCAACTGCAATTTTTTCGCGAGATGTTCAAAATTGCAGGCCAAGCCCTTTATAAAGAGCCGACCAAACTATACAAGGGCACCATAATAGCGGCAACTACTACTCCTACCCCTATCCCCAGGAAAATTATAAGGGCGGGTTCAATTAAGGCAACCAAGTTTTCCAGTGTTGAGTCCACGTCCCTTTGATAGTGTCGGGAAATACTGCCCAGAGTAAAATCAAGTTTTCCGGAGGTTTCCCCGATTCTTATCATTTGAGTGACAAGCACCGGGATTTCCGGGGTTCGCTCAAAAGCCGCTGATATGGTTCCTCCTCCTTTTATGGATTCCTCGGCATCAAGCAGAGATTTTTTATATACGGAATTTTCAACTACGTCTCTGGTGATTTGCAGGGCGCGTAATATCGGTATACCGCCGACAATAAGAGTTCGGAGGTTGTCAGTAACGCGAGCCATGTAAAGTTTTCGATAAAGTTCGCCAAATACGGGAATGTTTATTTGCAGCCGGTGGAAAAAAATTTCACCTGCTGGAGTTAAACTCCATCTCCAGAGACCAACGGCCGTGGCGACAAATAAAAGCACAAGACCAATTCCCCATTGGCGCAGAAAAATTGATAAATAAATAATAATTTGCGTGTAAAAAGGCACACTCTGGCCAGTTTCCTCAAAAATACTTATAAGCCGCGGTACGACCGCTACTAGCATTATCACAAGCACGCCCAAGAAAGTTACCATGACAAAAGCGGGATATATTGTGGCGTTCTTTGCTTTTCTCGTCAAATAGTAGGAGCGTTCCAAATAATCAGCAAGATAAGTAAAAACCTCCTGCAGTTTACCTGATTCTTCGCCCGAGCGTACGAGGTTTATGTAAAAGCTTGAGAATATTTTTGGATGTTTGGCCAGGGATTGGCTAATGGCCAATCCTCCCACTACGTCATCCAAAACTTGAGCAACCGCGTCCCTAAGCGTCGGCCTAGTGGTCTCGCCGATAAGAGTTTTCAAGGCCTCGACTACCGGTATACGAGCTTCAAAAAGAGTCGCGAGCTGTCTAGAAAAAACAACTATGTCCTTTTGGCTGACTGACGGAAAAAAAGGAAGGGAAGATATTAACTTAAACGGTTTCCGGTGTTCCGCCAGAGAAACAACTATTAAGTCTTTTTGGTGCAGAGTATCGAGAGCCGCGTCTCTCGAGGAAGTTTCTATAACCCCGGTTCGCTCTTCGCCCTCTTTGGTTCTGGCTTTGTATTCGAAAGTAGACATGTTCTAGTTCATAGCCACTAGTGCCTAGCCATTAGCGTCTCATGCTAGTGGCTAACGGCTAGTGGCTAGCTTCCTAATAGGGCCTGCAGTTCGTCTGAATTTAAGGAGTAGCTAAGAGCACTTTCCAGAGTAATTTCTCCTTTACGAATTAGTTCCGCGAGAGATCTATTTAAGCTTATCATATTTTGATCCGAGCTCGTTTCAATTACCAAGTCAAGTTCATGGATTTTGTTTTCACGTATAAGGTTGCGAACGGCGGGGTTGGCAAGCATAACCTCTACTGCGGGTACTAGCCCGCCCGAAACTCTTGGAACAAGCCTTTGTGAAATAATGCCGATTAGGGTTGAGGCGAGTTGCGCTCTGATTTGGTTCTGCTGGACCGAAGGAAAGGTATCAATGATCCGATCTATAGTTTGGGCGGCATTGTTGGTATGCAGGGTAGATAGAACCAGATGTCCGGTTTCTGCCGCGGTTACTGCCATGGACATGGTATTTGCGTCACGCATCTCCCCGATCATGGCGACATCAACATCTTCTCTAAATAAAGATCGCAGGGCTCTAGGAAAGTCCGGCGTATCAATACCAATTTCTCTCTGGTCTACTATGGCCTGTTCCGAAGTGAATAAATATTCAATTGGATCTTCGATAGTTATGATGTGATCCGCTCTGGTTCTGTTTATTCTGTCTATAATTGCTGCCATGGTCGTCGATTTGCCATGACCGGTCGGGCCTACTACCAAAAGAAATCCTTGTTGTTTGGAGGAAAATTCTTCTATAACTGGCGGAAGATTTAGCTCTTGTATGGATCGAATCTTGGCCGGGATCAAACGGAGAGCCGCACTCATAAATCCTCGTTGGTAAAATACATTTATCCGGAAACGAGCCCTCCCTCGGAAGTCATAAGAAAAGTCCAAGTCCTTTTCTTTGAGAAAACGATTTCTTTGCTCTTCGTTTGTCAAGGAAAATATAAAATCTTTGGCCGTGTCGGGAGTGATAACTTCTTCTTTGAGAAGAGGCACTAAGGATCCGTCCACGCGAAGTGTCGGATGTCTGCCAACACTTATATGAAGGTCAGACGCGTCTTGTTTGACTACTTGGGACAGAAGCCCTTCGATTTTAGATGTGGCGTCAGGCATGTCAATGTTGTTTAAATTAAAGTTTCGCAGTTTTGCAACCAAGAATTCTTCGCGATGCGCTCGAATTCTTGGGCAAAGCCCTTACTTTTTTGATAAAACTTCTTGGATTTTCTGCAGCACTTCCCCGGGAGTAAAGCTCGCTTTTACCAGATAGTCGTCGGCGCCAAGTTCTAAACCCCTCTCTACGTCTTCTTTTTGGCCGAGGTTTGAAAGCAGGATAATTTTGAGAGGATGGGCGGGAGGATTTTTTTTGAGTTCTTGCAGAAGATCAAAACCATCCATGGCTGGCATGACTATGTCCAGCAGTAGAAGATCGGGCTCAAAGCTCTTAATTTTAGAAAGGCCGTCTTTACCGCTAGGGGCCGAATCTATACTGAAACCGGACGCCTTTAATTTAAGGACGTACATGTCCAAGATAAATGGGTCGTCGTCTACAAGAAGAATTTTGGTCATAGTTCGATAAACTCACCACAATCCTTTTTTTCTTGAGGGCAGTGGAGTTTGAAATTATTTTTATTCTGGGCTCGCCCTGAGCGGAGTCGAAGGGTCATGGTGTTGCTATATGCTGTCCCGGCGCTTTTCCGGAAATACTATTGGTTTCTAAAGAATAGCGAAGCTCGTAAGAGAAACCGCTAGCGTCAGTGGTTCTGTACTCGTATACAAAAGGCGAAGCATTTTGGGGATCGCAGATAGGGCTTGGTATGGCGTTTTCGGTTATAAGCAGGGAAAAAATCTGATCAGATACGGAACAGGTAAGTGTTTGAAAAGTGGTCGGATTTGACGACCAGACCGGATAGTTTCTTCTATTTACAACGTAAAGCGAAAAAGCATTTTGCAAAGATTTAATTTCCTGTTCTCTCTCCGCGTCGCGGGATCTCGCGCGAGACTGCTGGAGCTGTACGAAGATAATCGATCCTATAAAACCAATGATGGCGATCACCACCAAAAGTTCGATTATGCTGAAGCCCCGACTTTGTAATTTGTAATTTGTCATTTGTAATTAGATCTTATACCACTTCAAATAACTCCTCAAGCGAGATGGCGCCCTTTAATACCTTCAGTATGCCGTCTTGGCGCATGGTAACCATGCCCTGGCGTTTGGCCTCCTCTTGGATTTTTGACTCGGACGGACCGGTAAGAATTATTTTTTCAAGTTCCGGAGTCATGGAGAGCACCTCAAATACGCCGAGTCGTCCCCTAGTACCTTTGGGACAGGAAGCGGAGGGTTCGGCCTGATATACATCCGCGGGAAGTGTTTTTAGCTCAATTTGGGCGGATTCCGGCATGGAGGCCGTTTCTTTGGCGATAACTTCTTTTATTTTGCCTAAAACTTTTGCTTTTTTGCGTGAATCCGGACACAATCTCCGGACCAGCCGCTGTCCTATAGCCATAATTAAAGTTGGCGAAAGAAGGAATGGATCGACCCCCATGTCTAGAAGCCGAGGTATTACTCCAATGGCGTTGTTGGTATGCAGAGTGGAAAGAACCAGATGCCCGGTAAGCGCGGCGTGTATCGCAAGTTTTGCCGTTTCTTTGTCTCGTATTTCTCCTACCATGATAATATCCGGATCTTGGCGCAAAATATGGCGGAGGCCAGTAGCAAAATCGTATCCAATCTCTGGATGTATTTGAGACTGATTGACTCCTTCTACGTTGTATTCGATCGGATCTTCAAGACTTACGATATTCGTGCCTTCTTTATTTAGAATCTGGAGCATAGCATAAAGTGTCGTGGACTTTCCGGATCCGGTAGGGCCGGTGATCAAGATAAGGCCGTAAGGTCTTTTAAGCTTTTCGATAACTTTCTCAAGACTCTTGCCTTCAATCCCGAGATCGGCCAAAGTTTTAACCCCGGCCGTTGGATCGAGGATACGGATGGCGACTTTCTCTCCAGCTATGGTTGGAAAAGTGGATACCCGAAAGTCTATGGGGCGTCCGCTGACTTCAGCATGGAACCTTCCGTCTTGGGGCACCCGAGTTTCGTCTATTTTAAGGTTGGTCATAATTTTAACTCGACTAACCAAAGACGGGTGGACATCGCTTGGCAGCATTAAACTGGTGTGCAATACTCCATCGACTCTAAAACGCACCCGGAGCCTATCTCGCCCGGGCTCGATGTGGATGTCTGAAGCTCCACCCTCTACGGCGTGCCGTAAAATAACCCCCATCACTTTGGTAACCGGGGCATCCTCCACTATCTTGATAAGACCTTCTTTTTTATATTGAACTTCCGGACCAAGGGCTTCATATTCTTTTTCAAATTCCCCCAGCGCTTTAGTGACTTCCCCCGAAAGATTTTGGTACTCGTTCATTATGGTCTGAAAGTCGGAAGGAGTAATAACAAAAACACGAGCGGGCAAGTCTACTCTCGCGGAAATAAATTTCACTGCCTCCTCGGAAGCGACATCTTCGGGATTTAATATTCCGATATCTATATAGCCCTCGTTTCTGCCCAAAGGTACCATCTTGTAATGGCGGGCAGAGTCCTCGGAAACATCTCTTAATACGTCAAAAGGGACTTGGGTTCCTTGCAGGAATTTGACCGGGAAGTTTGTCAATTCGCTTTTAGCATTTGCCACATCTATCTCGGAAACCCCGTGAGTATAAAGAACGTCTTCAATAGAGATGCCTTTTTCTTTGGCTTCTTTTCTAATTTGCGCGGTCTCGCTCAAATTGATCATATTTTTTGAGGCGAGAACATCGAGAATGGATTTGGGCATGCCGAGGTTGTTTAAAACTAAAACGGAAGAAAGGGATTAACCCGGCCGGCTTGTATTTGAGTTGCCTCTGTTCCGAGTATTTCTGAAGGAGATACGAGCGAGCCAAAAAGAGGATCTTTGAGGATGGAGACGTCAAGCCGTAGAGTTTTTAGCCGTTGTAATTCGGTCAAGCGCGCTCTGGAAAATTCAGGACGTATCTTTTCCGCGGCGGGCTTGTCGGAAGAATAATTATACCATAAATAACCCGTTCCCAAGATCAGCGCCGCTAAAATCACTATAAAAATAATCTGTTTCATTGATAGTAAGTTTTACCCCTAATGTTGAACTCAAATTGATTGATTCCGCTACCGGAGAAAGAAATACTTTGTATATCCACAACCCTCAAATTTTTTTCAAGGTCCCGCAGAAAGGATTTGAAAGATTCGTAAGAGCCGCCCACGTTTAGCACTATGGGGAGTTCTTGAAAAGTATTTGAAGAAGGAAGTGAAACAGTCCCTCCGGGTCTAGGCAAGCTACCTGCTTGCGAAGTAGGCCCGCTTAAATTAATTTGTCTCATCACAACTTTATTTTTTTGTGCCAAAGCTTCAAGTAGTACCAAAAAATCTGCAGAGCGGGGTCCTTCGGGAAGAGCCGAGTCAATTTTTTGAAGGTCGGTCCTGGATACAGTATTGACGGTTTTGGTAAGCGCGTCGCGGTTCTGTATAAGTTCGTCCAGTTCCGCGCTTATATTTCGCATATTTTCGGTTTCTTCGCGCACGCTCGTAAATTGCTGCCATTGGGGGCGCAGATAAAATAAGCCGATTACGAGGCTTCCGAAAAAGAGGATAATTGTTATAAAAAGTTTGGGCATACCCGTCTAAGTTTTTGTTTTTAAAAATTTTCCCTCGTTTGTATTCATTGGTGTCTTGAACTTTAATGAATACGTAATAATATGTGCAAAAATTTGGGCGGGCATATTATAGTCTGAATCCTAAAAATGATCTTTTGAAAATAAGCGCGACTTTAAATCCAGCATTGTTTCCGCTCAAAGATAATCCTCCAAATTCCACCCGTTCAATGTTGGGGTCTCGTTCAAAAACTCCAATCTGCCGGGCGATAGCCGAGTAGCTTGCCGCCTCGCCCGACATATCCAATTTTCTGGCAGAGACGTCGAAGTTGAAATTTAAAAATCGTACTTGAGGAAGAGTGTTTCTTTCAAGAAGGACAAAAACATTTGAGCTTGCCGTATGCTCGGATAACAGCTGCCGCAAGTTCTTCAACCGCTGGTCTACCAGAAAAATTTGATTTACCAGATCAGTGCGCAGTCCTTTATCTTTGTCTTGCACCTCTTCGGTTAAGACGGCCAGCGCCTCTTCTTGGGCGCGATTAAGCAGGGCAAGCCCTCCGGACGCCGAAGCAACAAATAAAAACGCCGCCAAACTCAAATAGAAAAGAAATGATCCTCCTCGTTCAATTTGAACCGGAGAGATTATTGGTTGTCTTCTAGCGAGTAGGTCAGCCATAATTAACAAAAATCACAAAACACAAGTTTCAAATCACAAACAAACACTAAATTCAAATAATCGAAATTCCAAACGTGTTTTGTATTTAGAATTTTAGTCATTGGCTATTGTTTATTATTTGGTGTTTGTAATTTGTGATTTATCTGTCGGTTAATTCGTGAAGGGCGAGTCCCGTAGCCACCGAGAAACTTGGACCGAGTTCCCGCAGTATAGGTTGCATAAAGGCGGGGGCCACGGTTCTCGCGAAAGGATTGCCTTTTGCCACCTCTACTCCAAACTTTGATACTGTATATTCCACCAAACCCTTAAGGTTGGATCCGCCCCCGGTCAAATTAATTTTTTGAACGGAACGGGGGGCCTTGCGATTATATATGGAAATGAATCTTTCTATTTCACTGAATTGGGTTTCAATAAAAGGGGTTATGACTGATGCTATTTCTTTTTCTTCTACTTTTTCGGAAAGTCCTACTTCATGCTTTAATGACTCGGCGCGATCTTGGCTGATCCCGAGGCCGCGTTCAAGAGTTTTGGTGAGCTCAAACGATCCCTTGCCGAAGTTGTGAGACACTCGAAGCTTTCCCCTGTCGGTTATGGCGAGCGTCGTAGTTTTGTGGCCGAAGTTAATGAAGCTTGTAGGAAGAAGGTCGCCTGCTTTTAAGGATCTGGCCATACTGAAAGTCTCCACCTCTAGAGCCCGAAGATTTAAGCCCGCCAGAGCCGAGACTCTTTTGAGTTTATCAATAATTTCTTTAGGGACGGCGATAAGAATAACTTCAATCTTTTCCCGATTTTCGTTTAGGCCAAGTATCTCCCAATCGAGTTCAACCTCGGAAATAGGAACAGGAATATAGCGTCTGGCTTCAAAGGGAATCGCTTCACTAAGCTCTTTTTGGGGAACAGGCGGAAAAGATACGGTAGTAATAAAGCTTGCCGAAGCGGGAATCGCCAGTACCACCTCGGTAGAGCTGACGTTGGCCTCACGAAGCAAATCCCTTAAAAGCGAAGAAACTTCCTGATCAGTACGATGGAGAATATTTGTCTCCGGACTCTCTCCCTTAAAATATATATTATTTAAAAGTTCTCCGTAGGTTTCTAAAATTCCTCTCTCTTTCTCGTATTTTAATTGTACCACCTTGGTTGAGTAGGTGCCAACGTCAATACCCACAACATGGCTGGGTTTACCGCCAAACATATTTAGGGAAAGATTCGAGAGGGGGTTGAGTTTTTTTAAAAAGGAAATATCTACCATTTTTGTGACTCTTTACATTATAACAGCAATCTGGCAGAAAGTGAGTATGAGTTTGTCCCCACGAGTTGATCTAATCAAAAACTGGGTTCTTGATCTTTTGTTTCCTCCTTATTGTCTTGGCTGTGGCAATGAAGGGAATCTTTTGTGTTCTTCCTGCAAGGGCTCTTTGGCGACAATTCCTCCGTCTTGTTTTGTATGTAAAAAATGGGTTCCGGAGACTTTAAGGGTAAATCCGGGACGAACCTGCGAATTATGCCAAAGTTCAACTTCTGTATACGCGTTTTTATCTCCTTTTGCTTTTGATCAGGAAGTAGTACGCGAATTGGTACACGCCTTAAAATATAGACGAATCCGAAATATCGGCGCGCTTTTAGGCGAATTGCTTGTGGAATATTGCCGAACATTCAAAGTCGTTTTTCCAGAAGATTTAATGGTAGTTCCTCTACCTTTGCATAAAAGTAGGAAAAGAATTAGGGGTTTTAATCAAGCCGAACTTATCTCGGCCGGATTTATATCGGCGGCGAATTTGCCTGACGTTCGGCTTCGGCCAAAGCTTCTAATCCGCGCCAAAAATACCGTTCCTCAAGTGGAGCTTTCCGGAGAAAAGCGCCGTCAAAACATCGTTGGTGCTTTTGCCGTTTCCGATCCCAACGCCGTAAAAGGTAAACAAATCCTTTTATTGGATGACGTAAAAACCACCGGAGCCACCCTCGAAGAAGCGGCGAGAGTTTTAAAAGAAGCCGGAGCCAAAAGAATATATGTAATGACCGTAGCCCATTAAAAAACCGCCGAAAATTCTGCGGTTTCTATCTGAAAAATATTTCTCTATGGTGAGGTTGCCGTAAAAACCTTGATTGTCGGGGTGCTACTAGTACTCTAGTTTGGCCAAAGGTAAAATCGGTGATTATTTCAAGCCGGTATAGCGGCGCAATTTCTTCATGAAAATATCTGACCGAAAAACCAAGCTCCTGAATGTACTGGGCAAGATCTTCAGATGCTCTTTCATCGCCGACTCTTACAATTACTCCCCATACTTCTTTTTGTCTCTCTGCCTCGAGTATGGACAGAAGCTCAGCGGTATCAACTTCAGCCATATGCTACTCCTCTTCTAAGGTGGGCTTTCTCCTGCGGCTGGCAGTTATGACGTAGAAAAGCCAAACGAATAACATCAAGCCTGCTGACAGCAAATTGGTTTCTTGAAGATCCTTTTGCTTCTCGTTAAGTTCCATCCAGAATCCCGTAATACCTGCACCAAGCCAGCCCGCCATCAGCATACCGAAAATTATGATGTACTTTTTGGTAGGGCTCCAGGGATGTTTTAGCAGAGGAAAAGCGATTGTCACTATACTAAAGGTCCCAAGTAGTCCAACTATCACAAAGTATATTACATTTGTCATCCTCAATCTCCATAAGTACTTACTCTAGTAAAACAATTTTGAGTTGTTCAGTCAATTTTTTATAAATAAAAAGTGGCGTGTATGAGATTTATATTTCAAAAGCGAGCCTCCTTGCTTGTAGGCGAACTTGCCTAGTAAAACTCCCAAAGCGAGCGAAGTGGTTCGAGCTATCCTGCTCGTACGCGAACTGCGGAGGCGAGGTTTAATCCAAAAGCGAGCAGTCTGGTCGAGGTAATTTTGCTTCTCGCGGTAATAGAATTCGCGACAGCATGGTTTCGCCGAAGGCGAATGTCGCGAATTCTCTTAGGGAGCGAGTCGCTGGACGAGCGAGCCGTGCCGCGAGAAGCAAAATACCGAGGATACCAGACAAGCGAGCAAATCACTCACTCGTCACTCTCAATATCTCCTCAATAGACGTAGTTCTTTGCGCCGCGCGGATAAATCCCTCTTCCAGCATAGTGAGCATGCCCTCGGCTCGCGCCTGCTTTTCAATTTGATCCGACGTGGCATTTTTCATTACTAGTTCTTTAATGGTTTCGGACATTTCCAACACCTCATGAATTCCGATACGGCCTTTGTATCCTTCCGGACATTCTCCTCCTTTCTTTGGTCTCCCCCACTCCATTTTCTCGGCGGTTTTGTTGGGGTCTGCGATTTTTGCTTCTTTCACGACTTCTATCATTCGGTCAAAGTTAAGATCTTTTTTGAAACTGGAAATTTCCGGAGAGGTAAGTTTATAGGTCTCATGTTCCGGACACAGGCGCCTGACAAGCCGCTGCGAAATAATGGCAGTTACTGTCGAGGCGATCAAAAATGGCTCAACTTTCATATCAAGAAGGCGCGGCAGAGCACCGGCGGCTGAATTGGTGTGCAAAGTAGAAAGCACCAGATGTCCGGTAAGCGCGGCATTAATCGCGAGACCCGCCGTTTCATTGTCTCGGATCTCTCCCACCATAATGATGTTGGGGTCTTGGCGCAGGAGCGAGCGCAGGCCGTTGGCAAAAGAAAATCCGATGTCAGGACGCACCTGCGTTTGATTGATTCTTGGAATTCTATATTCGATCGGATCTTCAACCGTGGAGATATTAACAGCCGGCGTATTGAGCATTTCCAAAATAGTGTAGAGGGTGGTGGTTTTCCCGGAACCGGTAGGGCCGGTGGCCAGAATAATTCCAGTAGGTCTCCTGATAGCCCGATGTACTCGCTCAAGATTGTCTCCCCAAAATCCCAGTTCTTCCAGAGAATATCCTTTAACGCTTTCCGGGAGCAGGCGCATGACAATTTTCTCCCCGTCAAAAACTGGCAGGATGGAAACTCGGAAAGAGATTTTGTATTCCGCTGTCTCAATTTTAAATCGTCCGTCTTGAGGCAGGCGGTGCTCGTCCAATTTGAGGTTTGACATTACTTTGATGCGAGCGACAATGCCGGTGGTAATTTGCCTGGGCAGAGTCATCGCGTCGCGCAGTATGCCGTCGACTCTGTAGCGCACCATTACCTCCTTTTCGGTAGGTTCAATATGAATATCCGAAGCGAGTTGCAAAATAGCATGTCTTATTAAAGTATCCACGATCTTAATTACCGGAAGATCTTCGGCAAGTTTTTTAAGATCTTCGGCCTCAATCTCTCCATCTCCTTCTTTCAGGACTTTTAAGGAGGTGGTCTCTGTTTTTAAAATCTCTCCGAATTCCGCTTCTAAAGACTTCTGATATTGCTTGAGAACGTTTTTTATCGAATCAACGGTGGTAATCCGCGGCAAAATTCTTAAAGAAGCCGTCTTTTTGATAAACTCAATGGTGGGAAGGTCTTCGGGGTCAAGCATGGCCACCTCTAAATCGTTTGCGGTTTTTTTAAACGCCACAATGCTGTGTTTGCGGGCGATCGACTCGGGAATAATGCGAAGTATCTCTGGACTGATATTTATTTTGGAAAGGTCAACATATGGAATGCCAAGAATATAGGCCTGCAGACGGTTCAACTCCTCTTCCTTGAGGAGTTCCCGGGCAAGCAAAATATCTCGGAGAGGTTTTCCAGTCTGTTTCGACTCCTCCTCGGCCTTTTTCATTTTCTCCGGCCCTACTAAACCGGAATCAAGAATAAAGGCCTTTAGCTGGTTTTCTTCAATACGCATGCGGTTTCGATGCCAATATACGAATGAATGCCAATTATACGAATTATTCGCATCATTGGTAAATTAGCATATTCGCGTCGATACTTTTTTATTTTCCTATGATTTGTTTTATTTTCTCCACTACCTCCTCGAGCCGGTAGTTTGTTTTGACAAGATAAGTAGTGGCGCCAAGTTCAATAGCTCTCTGCACATCCGTACTTCCTTCAAGATTAGAAAGGATGATAACTGGAATCTTCTTGGTGGCATCGGTGGTCTTGAGATCATGCAATACTTCAAATCCGTCCTTTTGGGGAATTATCAGATCAAGCAAAATTAAATCCGGCATCTCTCTTTTGGCAAGTTCAAGTCCGGTTTCTCCGTCAAGCGCGGAGAGAACTTCAAAACCTTCCTCGGTTAAAACTTGTGAGGCGGCTTTTTGCAGAGCCGACTCGTCTTCGATAAATAGTATTTTATTCATGATGCACGCAGCACGCAGCACGTAGCACGAGCACGATTATTTCGTGAGTCGTGTTATGTGTTGTGTGTTTTGTTATTTTTAATTGGTAACGCGAACCAAAAAGTGCTTCCCTTGCCCTCCTCGGAGCTAAAACCTATCTCGCCGCCGGAGGCCTGTATTATCTCCTTGGTGATATAAAGGCCGATTCCGGAGCCATGAGTCTGTTTGTCGGATTTATTTAGATTTCCCACTCGGAAAAATTTTTCAAAAATCCTCTTTTGTGAATTTTTGGGAATTCCGATGCCTTGATCCTCTACTGAAAACAAAAGACTATTATCCTTTTTTCCGACCCTAATTTTAACTAGACCGGCTTTGGCCGTATAACGGATAGCGTTGTCCACCAAGTTCTGCACTACTATGGCAATACGCTCGCGGTCTGCTTTAACAAGAGGGAGGTTTGGCTCAACAACCAGTTCTAATCTGATATTGGAGGCCTCGGCGTATTTGCGGAAATTTTCTATTACCGCTTTGGCTGCGTCTTCAAGCGAGAATATTTCTTCGCGGAGAACAAAAGTTTGGGCCTCGATCCGAGATACTTCCAGGAGAGAGTTCACGAGAGAAATCATATTTTCGTTAGTGTTTTGCAGGGTCTGAAAAAAATTCGCGTTGTTGGTGGAATTTTTTTCTGCCGACATATCTCGTTCTACCGCCTCCAGAGTCCATTTAAATATGGAAAGAGGAGAGCGCAGTTGGTGCGATACCAGAGAGATAAATTCGGACTTCAGGCGGTTGGTTTCGGCAATGCGGTTGAAGCCGGTGATTATAATGTTGCCGATGACCAAAAAGAGAACAGTGATAAAGATAACCACAAGCGCCGCCAGTTCCGGCTCATCAATGTAGCGGGAAGCCAAAGCATAAGTGGCGATCATGGAAATTATGGTTATAAACCCCATGACTAGAAATAAAAAGGGTGGGCACTGCCAGGTTTTCCAGTGGAGTTCTCGGCATTCCGCCAGGGGATTCAGTTGTTTTCGCGAGAACGGCATGGTTTTAGTATAGAGCATTTGCTTTCCATAAACAAAAAGCGACCTTCCCCGTCTGGGAGGTCGTATTTTATTAGGAAGATGGGTAAACTAGTGCACGCACCAAAGTGCGATCAGGGTCAAAAAATTCTTCAACTGCTTCCATTACCTGTTTGCGGGTTACCGCTTTTATTCTTTTCACATATTCATCCGGTTCGCCAGGATCTCCGCAAATTTCTGCGTCAAGCATCCAGGATAAGAACTGAAAGTCCTCGTTTTCACGAAGGATCACGTAGTGGGCATCTACCATTCGCTTAATATCTTCCAGACGTCCGCGGGGAATACCATCTTTACGATATCCTCGGAAAATATTTAATACCGCTTCTTCCGCCCGTTCCAAATATTCCCGATTTGTCTTAAAGCAAAGGTAGAAAAAACCAGACCATGGGGATACATCGTATTCAACTTCATCAACATGGTATATTAATCCTCGTTTTTCCCGTAGTTCGTAAAAAAGGTCGCCCGACATAAAGTCATATCGATCTACAAGAGGACCACCCAAAAGATACCTTACTACATCTATTGCATATCGCTTTTCAGCAGAAAATGGATGGGTTTTACATCCAATGGCTACTCCTCCTAGTTCTTCAGGAAGCTGACGGAGATGCAGTGGCTCGGGACGAAGTTCCACGTCTTGTCGACTTTTCCCCAAGAGAAGTTTTATCGCTTCGTAGTCCTCCGGTCGCGAGTCGTAGGGGGAAGGGGTGGAAGGGTTTTTCTTTAGGTATTTTTCATATCTCCCAAAAAATCGCTCGACTTCGCGTATAAGACTTCCGTGCGTAAGGTGGCCGTGGCTTAGTATTACTAAATGTCTTGAGTCAAAAAGGTTTTGGCAATAAGATGTCATGGCTTCTCGGTTGAGTCCGTTGATCGTTTCTTTACTGCCAAGAACGTTTCTTGCCAGCGGATGATCCGGTCCGAAAATTGTTTGGCAAAGATGTTCACGAGCATGCTCCGAGGGGTCTGCGTCATAGTTTTCAATTTCCCGAAGGATTGCTTCTCTCTCCAACATGAAATCATTTTCGTTGAATGTCGGCAGTGCCACAAGTTTTGCCAAGACTCGAAATGTTTGTCCAAAGTCTTGACGGAATCGTCTGGCTGCCGGCATGACATAAGGTACAAGAATTTGGAATAAAGTAGTATGGGCGCTAAATGCCCCGTGACGTTCGAGGAGTCGTGCGGCGCGGCGAAACGGATAACCAGGAGCGCCTTTTACCAAAAGATGCTCGGCTCCATGCCGAAGACCTTCAAGTCCGGGAGGATCAAATACCGATCCGTGGTCAAAACCAAAGCCAATACCTATGGTTCGTACCGGATAATAGGAAGAAAGTATTCTAGTTCCATTATCTAGCGTAGCCCTTTCAATCGTGCGCGATACTCTTTCAGTGTTCATTTTAAAAGACCTTGTGTATTCTGGTCTTACGCTATCAGGATGCGCTCAAAAAGTGAAGCGCCATAGCACTATTGACACTTCCTCTTGTGCGAAGTATGCTTATCATGCCGATTGTATTTACCTGATGGTCCGTGGGAACGGACCAATTTATTTAAAAATCTCTAAATGCTAATCTCTAATTTCTAAACAAGCTCAAAGCTAAAAATTCCAAAGACTCCGGTTTTAGAGATTAGGGTTTCGAGATTAGAGATTTTTTATGATGGATCTAAAATCATTTACCCAAGCTATTCAGCAGATCGCGGACGAAAAGGGCATCTCCAAGGAAAAAATATTGGAGACTATCGAATTGGCGCTTGCGGCCGCCTATAAACGCGACTAC
>CAYJWH010000005.1:0-35932 GCA_964373875.1 uncultured Candidatus Saccharibacteria bacterium
TGATTGCCAATTTTTTCCAGAAAGCAAGCCAAAAGAAACGAACGGGACCGGCTGTTGTTTTATTCGACCGGAGGAAAGAAATGGTTAGTTTTGGAGTATGCCTCTCCTGCCAAGGTAGCGGGAAACAACAGGAACAAGCGTATGATTCTGCGGACTTGCAAGCCGTAAAATGTGAACAGTGTGAAGGAAGCGGCAAGATTACTCAACATGCGGCTACGAACGACGTTCCCGCAAAAAGTGGATGTAAGCGTATGCTTGCTGAATGGGAAATCTGGAGCTGGAAAGGACTTTTTTTGATCCTAACCGTCTTCGAAGTTCTCACGCAATCACCGCTTTTCATACTCTATCTACTCCACGGCAAAGGACCAGTAGCAAACCTTACTATATGGCATTATGTTTCGGTGTTGGGGGCGATGGTTATTATTCCCCTGTTCCTGGCGGCCATTCCCTTAATTGCGCTAGTAGTAGGAATCTTATCCTTTCTCGGTTTTCTGTTTCAATAATTATACATCTACAGACGGCATTGCCCGTCTTTTTTTATATTGTAGAAAAAGCAGCCGAAAAAGCCACGCGGTTCCTACTCCAACCATCGCTCCTCCTAAAATATCACTCGGCCAATGAACTCCGGCCGCCACCCGGCCAAACCCAATTAAGAGCGCTGCAACAAAAAATAAAATGCTTGTCTTGGGATAATAAAAATAAACCGCGGCGGCCACGGCAAAGGCAAGAGAAGCATGTCCGGAAGGGAATGATCCTCCAGCCGCATGGTCAACAAGTTGTATAAAATTATTTTCCTGCCAGAATATTTCAAAAGGCCGGGCCCGGTTGTAAAGAAAACGGATAAGCTCGGTTACCGCAAATCGCGCCAAAAAAGCTGAAACGGTTGCAATTACCAAAAGCTCGATATTTTTCCGCAATTTGTCTCTAAATTTTGGATATAAAGAAACTGCCGCAAAAGCCAAAACTCCAGCCATCATCCAGTACCACAAAAAAATGGCTA
Organism: uncultured Candidatus Saccharibacteria bacterium; assembly: GCA_964373875.1. Taxonomy (GTDB): domain Bacteria; phylum Patescibacteriota; class Minisyncoccia; order Sungbacterales; family HO2-52-23; genus CAYJWH01. Next base: position 1,001 of record CAYJWH010000005.1, read on the forward strand.
AAAAAATTATTAGCGTATCTATCTCTTCGTTTATTCCAGCCAACGAGTTGAACCAACGAAGAAGGTTTAAGTCAAAATCCATCATTTTCGCTTCGAGAGAGTTACTAAATTTTTCAAAAGCAGGGCAATAGTCACCGGTCCTACTCCACCGGGTACTGGAGTAATATACGACGCCTTTTTGGAGACCGACTCAAAATCAACATCCCCGGCAAGTTTTCCTTCCGACTCCGAGGTTCCCGCGTCAATAACAATTACTCCTTCCTTTACTTTGTCTTCGGTTATAAATTTCGGCTTGCCGATACCGGAAATAATAATATCAGACCCGCGAAGAAAATTTTCAGGATTCGGAGTATCCTGATTTATTACACTGAAACTCGCGTGCTCTGAAAAAAGCCAGAGCGCCACCGGCCGGCCCACCAAATTCCCTAATCCGGCAACCACAATATGTTTATTTTTATATTCAATTTTATATTCTTCAAAAAATGCTTTTACGGCGCCGGCCACAGGGGATAAAGTCTGACTTTTGCCGGTGATAAAGTTCCCTAGAGCGCGGGCTGAAAGCATATCTACGTCCTTTTCCGGAGGAACCGAATTGAGAATATATTGAGTATTTATATGGTTCGGCAGTGGAAGCTGAATAATTACTCCTGAATTTTTTTCTTCATGCACGATTTCGGCAATTCTTCTGCGAAGCTCGTTAGTGGTAACTGACTCCTCAAAAGGATGGACGCGAACATCAATATCCACCGAATGGGCAACTTTCTTTTTCTGCTCTATGAACTTGCGAATTACCGGATCCTCGCCAACCACTACCACCGCGAGCCGCGGTGAGTGTTTTTCTTTGACCAACCCTTGTTTTATTTCCGCAAGAATCTTGTCCGCAAGTTTTTTTCCATCAAGCAATACCATACACTTTGAATTTTTTACACAATGCTTGTACTGACCTCCTTATAAAAACAGCGTTTCCGGCGGTCAGTGTGGTATGGATAAGACCCGCAACGATTTTCATCTCTTTTTCTTTCATGCCTCTGGTGGTTATGGAAGGAGTGCCAAGTCGTATGCCCGAAGGATCAAACGGAGAGCGGGTATCATAAGGTACCGTATTGCGGTTGACAATGATGCCGACTTTCTCAAGACGATCCTGCCCTTCCCGTCCGGAAATTCCAAGACCGGTTAAATCAATAAGCATGAGATGATTATCCGTGCCGCCGGACACAACAGATAGTCCCAGTTTTTTAAGTTCTTTGGCAAGAATTCTGGCATTTTTTACGATCTGCCGCCCGTATTTTTTAAAAGATGGTTTTAGCGCCTCGCCCAGAGCCACCGCAATTGCCGCTGTTTGGTTGTCGTGCGGGCCTCCCTGTAGTCCCGGAAACACGGCCTTATCAATGGCGACAGCAATATCAACTTTATTTTTTGCCCCGATTTTTGAATTCCTGTTTGCAAAAATAAGCGCGCCTCGAGGCCCGCGCAAGGTTTTGTGAGTTGTGGTAGTAACTATGTCCGCGTATGGAAAAGGCGAAGAATGCGCACCAGCGGCAATGAGTCCGGCGATATGGGCCATATCTACCATTAAATACGCTCTAATCTCATCCGCAATTTTGCGGAATTTTTTAAAATCTATGATACGGGAGTAAGCCGTTGCTCCGGCCACAATAATCTTTGGCCGTTCTTTTCTGGCAAGTTTACGTATCTCATTGTAATCAAGATACCCATCGCGCCCGACAGTATATTGCGTCGACGTGTAATATTTTCCGGTCGCACTTACTTTCCAGCCATGCGTCAAATGCCCACCAAAAGGAAGGGACATTCCCATAATTTTTTCTCCCGGTTGTAGTAGTCCCAAATAAACCGCTAAATTTGCCGGCGAACCCGAGTATGGCTGTACATTTACGTGCCAATTTTTCCCGAGTCGAAACACCTTACGCGCGCGCTCCTGCGCCAAGACTTCCACCTGATCAATCACCTCATTCCCGCCATAATATCTTCTCCCGGGATATCCTTCCGAGTATTTATTGGTAAGCTCCGATCCGAGCGCCTCCATCACCGCCCGGGACACGATATTTTCCGAAGGAATCAAATCAAGCGTCTCGCGTTGACGTTTTATCTCTGCCTGAATCAATTTTGCGATTTGCGAATCTGTCTTTGCTAACTGCATAATTTATCGGTTTCTTTTGGAAAACTTTTTATAAAAGTTGTCACGGGTATCAACCATGAGAATAACAATAGTCCTCTCAATAATTTCATATGCAATACGGTATGATACTCCTCCGGACCAAAACTCGTACGAAAAATATCCACGGAGCGGGCCGTGGAGCGATTTTCCTATTCGAGGATTTTGGGCAAGTTCGCCAAGGTGTGTGTTATGTAACATCTCCCGCGCCTGTTCTGGCAACTTTTTCAAATCGCGCTCCGCAGAAGACGCAAAAAATATTTGTGCCATATATCAAGACACTCCCGCTTTCCGTAGTTTGCCCCTTGCAAATTCACGGCGGGCATGGAGAGAACGATTGCGAATTTCCTTGACTATTGATGGATGCCACAACCGTTCGTCATCTATTACTCGCCAAAGCGCTCCAATCTCTTTTTCTAGTTTTTGCACGCGATCTTGTATGCGCATAATAGATCCACTATATCATCGAGCTACCAAAACGGCAAGAGGTTATAATGATTCTTCAAGGGAATCAAATCAAGCGTCTCGCGTTGACGTTTTCTTTCGGCTAAAATCAACTCATAAATTTGCGAGTCAGATTTTTTAAGAGTTGGCTTGCTCATTGATCTATTTCTTCAAATTACTAACAACTCTCAACTCGTTGAATCCCGTGTCTTCGTCATAAACTCTAGTATATAAAACATCGTCAAATAGTCCTATAACGATCTCTGCTGTGACTCTAACTCTACAGCCGTCTTTCAGATGGCCACCTATTACATCGCCATTCCGGTCCGATAGGGAGATATGAAGGTGACAACCGTTACTGGAAATAGTCCCAATCCCGGAAACAATCTCAAACGGTCCAGCTAAATTTTTAACTACCTGATTTTCAGGAGTAGCCCCAGGCATTCTCAAGTTAGCATTTTCTAAAGCGCCAACAATGCATAACAAAACACCCGCTTTAATATTTTTGGCTCGACTTTCTATCTCTTCCTTGAGAAGCTGACCAGATTTTAAGCGAAATGTTAACTGCTTCATAAACTATTTTGTGATATTGTAAACCCCTTCTTCCCCCAGTAAAAGTTTACTAAGTAAGCAAAGCGGCTCGAAGCTTTCTGCGGCCCTGAACTTCCCCTCTCCCTTAAAAAGTTTTTAAGCGAGCATAAATGGGAGAGCCGCTGCGTCTCTGAACGGATTGTGAGGCCTTTTGGCTTGGTTCCCGCTGAAAGCGGGACAAAAGGCCGAACACCTCGGAGCCGCCGCTGGAGCGGCGAGAATGAGTGAAGAGATGTAGCGGCTCTACCATTCAAGACGAGCTATAAACTTTTTACCTCCCAATCCAAGTGCATACTGGGAATCATCATATCCGGATGCCAAGTTCTCTTTACCTCCTCTATTTCCTGAGATTTCTGATATTTTCCGCCCTCACCCACATAATCAGGCGCTTGTTTAAGAGGCTCAATTTCGTAAAAAACCATTTGGCCTACTCTCCGCCCCACCACCAGGGGGATAGTAAAATACTGCGAATTGTTGGTGACTTCCATAGTCCAGCGGTTGAAATATCCTACGTCTCCCCAGCCCGCATCTTTGCAGACTTCAATAAAATTTCTGCCCATGGAGGAGCGCGCGTACATTTTGGCAACTACTTTGTTCCTGCCGCCGATAAACTCCTCCGTGTGCCCCAAAACTGTTTCTCCGGGACGTAATAAAATAATTTTGTCATCGGGTTTTATGTTTTTAAGATCAGTTCCCAGTCGCTGGCTGACATCCCAGGCCCCCTCGGCCTGATATGGCCCTTTCCACACTTTTTTAGTGGAAGACTCATCGTATAAATTGTGAAGTGTCGCCCGCCCTTCCGGATGTCCCTCTCGCCAAAACCACTCGCCAAGCGAGACATCATAGCTAACGGTCTTTAATTTCCGCTCGTCAAAAGGGTCGATGACAATATTCCCCTCTTTGTAATGGCGTTCAATGGCGTCGCGAGATAATAACATGGTGATTGCTATATTAGACCACCTGCTTTATTAGAGCAAGGGAAAGTTATCCACGATTGTGGAAAAAAAAATCCGAGACAGTCGGATCATCCTAAAAGAAATATGGCTGCTAATTTTTTGGCCTCATCGATATTTGTGTAGCTTCTGACAGAAACATTTGGATATCTATCCGGGGTCATGCCGCGAATCATTGGAGACGCATACCATTCTCTATCTTCTCTATACAAACAAAGGACTTTGCACGGAACTTTATTAAAAACATGCTTTGTTCTAGCGTATTCGATTTCCCGTCCGGTTTCTGTACTAGCGCCGGATATCTCCGCGATAACGTGAGTCGCGCTATCTAGCCAGGTTATGTCTTGTAATTCGATATCTTCGGCAGTTAGCGCTTCCTTTGACTTTCCTATCTTTCCAGCAAACGTCTCAATAGGATCGTCACTTGCAATATGTTCTGTTAATACCGGCACTCCGAGACTTTGAATAAACCTTATCAACTCCCGCATCTCTCGAGCTACCACTCTATCACCACGAATAGCACCACCAAAATAAACTAACACATCTAACATTTTATTTCTCTTTAGGACTGAGTGCATCATTGCATGGAATCCAACATCCGGTCAAGCTCTTCCCGGGTGACGGCGCCCGTACGTAAAATCATCGGTTCTTTGCCTGTGTAATCAATAACCGTAGAAGATTTTCCCGCAATCTCGCCCTCGTCAATTATTAAATCCGGTTTTGCTTCTGCCCCGCCAAAATACTCTTTAATCTCTTTGATATTTTTTGCCGGAGATTTTTCGGAAATATTGGCCGAGGTTTGAACAAGCGGAAAGTCTAGCCTGGAGAGCAGTTCAAGCAAAAACGGATGATTCGGAATGCGCATGCCAATAGTATTCCCTAGGCCGACTTCAGTCGGCCGGGATCCCGGCCCGAAGGGCTTAGGGACTTTGCCTCCAGTAAGAATTTTAGGCAGCCTTTCTTTATGTTGGAAAATTACTGTAAGCGGCCCAGGCCAGATGCGCTCAAGAAATTTGGCTTTAGCATCGGCAACATAGGCAAGCTTTCTCGCCTCATTCACATTTTTTACAAAAATTGGGAAAACTTTTTCCTGTGAACGCCGCTTTATAGCAAATATTTTCTTGATTACTTCAGCTTTGGTCGCGTCGCCTATAATTCCATACACGGTATCTGTCGGTATAACTGCAATACCTCCGGATCGCAAAATTCTCTCGGTCTGGGAGAGAACTTTTTCCACATTTTTTTCTGTGAGCTTGATAACTTTCATAGCTACTATAGAGGCTAAACCTCACGACTATAGAGGTTTAGCCTCTATAGTAAAGAGACGAGAACTTTTGCCAAGCGGTCCGGATCATGGCGCACAAACCCTTGACTTCTCAAGAGATCGCCGGTAACAGGAGTCGGTCTTTTAAGGTTGAACCCCGAAGGCAGACTTACAAAAGCCGCTCCCTCCTGCTCATATTTATGGAGGCGTTCTTCACTGGGGCGTTTGGTGTTGATGATCGCGTAATCAAGCACCGACTTTCCAAGATACTTTTCTATCGCGTGAATAAAGTCCGGCGCGTTAAAACCATTGCTCACCCCTTTTTTGCTGGTCAGGTTTACTATATACGCTATTTTGGCTTTGGTCCTCTTCAAAGCTTGAGGTATACCGGAGACAAGGAGGTTGGGAATTATACTTGCGTAAAAATCGCCCGGCCCGAGTACCACCAGATCGGCCTCAAGAATAGCCGCCACGGCTTTTTTGTTTGCCCTGGCTCCCCTGTCCAGATGAACCTCTTTGACGGTGAGCGACCGGTCATGTTTTGGGATGTAAATATTGTCTTCTCCTTTTATGATTGACCCGTCGGAAAGTTTGGCGTGGAGGCGCACTTGATCAAAAGTTACCGGCAGTACGGCACCCTCAACTCCCAGAATTCTTCCCGCTTCTTCGATTGCTTCCTCAAAGCTCCCAGTAAGGCGCTCAAGGGCGGTAAGCATAATATTGCCGAAAGCGTGTCCTTTTAGTCCTCCCTCGGCAAAACGGTAATTAAAAAGATCGGAGAGCACTTTGTTGTCCGAACGGGAAAGTGCCACCAAAACCCGGCGCACATCGCCCGGAGGAAGGATGCCGAATTCCTCACGGATGACCCCGGTCGATCCTCCGTCGTCAGCCATAGTAACTATGGCTGCCAGGTCTACCGGATATTTGCGCAGGCCGGAAAGGACGGTAAAACCGCCGGTCCCTCCGCCGATTACTACTACTTTTGGATTTTTATTTTTCACTTTCATTTTTTAATTGAGGAAAGAATCTTTTGCTCTACTTTTCTTAATGTCCATCCCTTAGTGTAATGCAGAGTTTGAATCTTAGGCACATGTTTTTTTACAAGTTCTATATGCTTATCCATATCGTCAACAAAAAATACTGGCAAGGAAAAACGGTTAGAAAGCTTTTTTATAAAAACGTATTTGGGAGTACTGGTCGCGCAAATTTTGACGAAATGACGTACAAAATCCTCACCGCATCCAACTTTTACTTTTTTATGCAAATACGCGGAGGTGCTGTGGCTAAGAATTATATGAAGAATCCCCTTTTTCCGGAGCCGGTGAAGCAAAGAATCGGTGGATTTCGGAAAATACTTGGTATCGCGCAGATGGCTATGAATTTCCTCTCTTATTTTCTTATTAGGAATTTTGTACCCCCGCTCACTAAGAATCTTCAAGACAAGCGCTACGGAAAAGTTATCGCCATCTCGCCTTATTTTAAGTACCGCGTCCCAGAGATCCTCCGGCAATACTCCAAATTTCTTAAAAATCTTCTCGGCACCCAGATAAAACTTTTCCGTATCAAACAGGACTCGATCAAAATCCCAGACAATTATTCCACGGACTCCTTTGAGCTGCCTTTTACTTAAACTGATCATATTTATATGCTAGCGAGTAAGTAAAATGCGAAGATATTAGCATTTTCGAGCGAGCGACGCATATTAGAGGATATCACCTTTATAACGAAAGGCGATATACATTGGTATCTCGTGGCTTGAACCCAAATTTCTTATAAAAATTGTTCGTGGCTACCCGGTCTTTTCTACTGGTAAATTCTATCCACCGCGCTTTCCTTTTTTTTGCTTCAGAAATAAGCTGGCGGGTAAGTATGCTCCCGAGGCCTTTGCCCCGATACTTTTCATCAATAACCATATCCTCAAGTCTCGCCCTAAGTCCTATGGGGGTCAGGATAAATACGACTAGCCCCATACCAATCATATTTCTTCCATCCCACACTCCGACGAAAAAATTATTTTTGTCCGTAACCATTTCGCGGAATTGCCGCCAAGATAAACTTTTCGCGGTTCGGGACAGTTGAGGCAGAAGACGATTGACGACCGCCAGTATTTTTTTATCGGCTCTCTTCACTCGCTTGAGGGTAATCATTATTTTTTTGGTTTAATACCGATATACTCCACATCCTTTTCGGATAGGCGGCGATAAGATTTTTCATTTTTTATTTCTTCTAAAACATGGGTGGAAATACCCGCAATCCTCGACAAAATAAAAACCGCTTTCCCGAGCCGCCAGTCAAACCCAAGTTCACAAAGCAATGCCCCTAAAGCACCGTCAATATTTATCGGGATCAATTTTCCGCTCTGTCTTTTCAGTTCTATTTCAATATCCAGCAATTTCTTTATATATTTGCCGGCAAGTTTATATTTTTTTGCTTGTGAAAAAAGCATACTCACCCGCGGATCTCCTGTTTTGTAAACTTTATGTCCGAATCCGGCCAGATATTCTTTTCTTTTTAGAGCACTACTGACAATTTCTTTGGCGCTTGACCCCGATTGCAGATGAAAGGCTATTTTTTCAACGGCTCCGCCGTGCCGCTCACCAATGGCGAGAACCCCGGCGGCAATTGCTGCCGAGAACGACGTGCCGCAGGAAGCTACCGTCCTTGATACAAAAGTCGAGGGCGCCTCAACTCCATGCTCGGCAGCGGAAACCAGCATGGCATTAAACATTTTAGTCTCGTTACGGCTTGGAAATTTTCCCCTCCAAAGTAAAAAAACTATTTCAATAAAGTCTCTTTTTTTCAAGAGACCAAGAAACCTATATCCTCTTATATATAGTTCGCCGTTTTGGCGAGTACTTATCGCGGTTTTCCACTTTTCCATGCTATATTTTTTTCTTTAACAACTCCGGAATTTCTTCAACCGTATTAGCAAGCAAAACCCCCGCTTTTTTTAAAGATTTAATTTTAGATTCGTATCCCCCGCGACCACCCGATACAATTGCCCCCGCATGTCCCAGCACGGTTTCCGGCGGCAGATGCAATGAAAACCTTCCCGCGATTATGGCCACCACGGGTTTTGAGAATTTTTCCCGGGCAATATATTCCGCCGCCTGTTCCTCGTAGGTTCCGCCTACCTCTCCAAAAAGAACTACTGCTTTTGTCTCTTTATCTTCCCGAAACATACGTAATATATCCACAAAGTCAGATCCGATGATTTGATCTCCCCCGATACCAACAGCGGTACTTTGTCCAAGACCTGCCCTGGTCAGCACCGAGGCAATCTCCGAAGTCATGCCGCCGCTTTTGGATATTACACCAATATGCCCTTTAGTAAATACTTTAGCGCTCTCCGAGCTTCCGACACTTCCTATTTTTCCTTTGCCGGGAGATATAATACCAACTGACGACGGTCCTACTATTGTAACACCTCTGGATCGTGCGAGGGCCACTATACGAGCGCTATCTTGAGTAGGGATATGTTCGGTTAAAATATTTATTAAGGAAATGCCTGCTAAAATGGCCTCCTCCGCGGCCTCACGGGCAAAAACCGCCGGAACGGAAATAAGGGTTGCGTTAATTTCCGGATGCCGTCTTATTGCCTCTGCCACCGTATCATAAACCGGAACTTTCTCGACTTTTTGCCCGCCTCTGCCGGGAGTTACTCCGGCAAGAACTTTCGTGCCAAAGGCAAGCATCTCTCGACAAGCCCGTGACCCTTCATTTCCGGAAATTCCCTGTATAAGTATCCGTGTTTTTCCATCAACGAATATAGACATGCGGTTTTCTTGTCCCGTCCTTACGCCCTTTGACAAGAGCTGGGTTAATTGATTTTGCATAAGCAAGTTTAACCATGATTCGCGCGGTTTCGGACATCGGAGTTTCAGAATTGTATAGATGAAAATCATATCCTTCGTCCGCTGCGATTTTTCGCAGCATTTCAAAAGCTTCTTTCTGGCGCGGTCCGTCTCGGCGGATCACTATCGGATAAGTGGCTTTTGGTTTAACTTCCCGCAGTCCTTCGATAAATCCTTTCATAGTTTCAAAAATATCGGTGAAGTTGGCCGTTCCTCCTATTACCCAACATCCTTTCAAATTTTTTTGACCAAGCACTCGTTTGGTAAGTTCTCTCACCACCTCTTTCGGAGGATTGCCGGAATATTCAGTGTAATTGGCCGGCTTGCCTCCGTAATAAAGAAGGGCATCGACATTGATAAGCGAAGCTCCTCCCCCGGAGGCGAGCACCGCGATGTCTCCTCCCATTTCCAGAAACCGGCGAGCCTGCGGTTTTATTTTTTCATCATCTAAAACTATCTTGGCGTCTCCGGCGATAAATTTTCCCTCGCGATCCTTAAATAAGGGATTTATTTCCGCAAGCAGGGCATGTTCGTTTAGAAATAAATTCCATAGATTCTGCGCTACCGGTATGACCCCTCCGATATCTTCCCCGGGAAAGCGCGCGTCTTTTAGCGCTTGGCGGATTAGAAAACCAGGCAAACCGGCCGTCAAATCAATTGGCACAACATGTGCTTTCGAAATACCGCTTCCTCCTTTTGCCCAAAGAGCAAGTACCGGAGTTCTCGTATCCGTACTATAACTGAAGCTCACATAATATTCTTTGGTCGCTTTTATTCTTTCCTCTATCAATAAATTTTTCACCTCCTCCCCACTTATATGCTTTCCCAGAAATTGCAGCCCCCGGTTAAGCTCCTGACGGGAAGATGCAAAATAAATCCCGCCGGCTTTAAGCCGGTCACCGGAAAGCGTCTGGCTTTTTACTACCAAAGGCAGAGCTACCGGTATTTTTTCTTTTTTTGAAGACAATAAAATACTTTTCGGGCATACAATCCCGTATTTTTTGAGAAGTTCCTTGCCTTGATATTCGTATAACTTCATTACTCTACCGTGACACTTTTGGCCAAATTTCTAGGTTTATCCACATCTATCCCCCGCTTCACTCCGAAATAATACGCGAAAAGTTGGAGAGGCACAACTGATAAAAGGGGCGTAAGCATCTCCAAGGTTTTTGGTATATAAATTACATCGTCAGCGATCTCTTTTATTTCCTCATTTCCCTCGGTGGCAATGGCGATAATCGGCCCTTTGCGAGCTCTAATCTCCTGCATGTTTGATGACATTTTTTCATAAACAGAATCCGAGGGAGCAATGCAGATTGACGGCAGATTTTTATCAATCATGGCAATCGGCCCGTGCTTCATTTCTCCCGCGCCGTACCCTTCGGCATGCACATAAGAAATTTCTTTGAGTTTCAGGGCTCCCTCATACGCCACCGGCATATTATATTTCCTGCCCAGATAAAGAAAATTATTAAACCTCTGGTATTTTTCGGCAATTGTTTTTATTGTTTCTTTTTGGGCAAGAACTTTTTTCATGAGTTCTGGGATTTTTTTTAGTTCTCCTGCTATCCGCTCGCCGGTAACAAGCGACATCTGGCGCTGGCGTCCGAGCATGAGTGCTAAAAGATTTAAAATGGCAACTTGGGAAGTAAAAGCTTTGGTTGAAGCGACCCCGATCTCCGGACCAACATGCTGGTACACTCCCGCGTCAGTTTCGCGGGCAAGGGTTGATCCAACAACATTTACGATGCCAAGAGTAGTTACTCCTTTTTCTTTTGCCTCGCGCAAAGCACCGATTGTGTCGGCAGTCTCTCCCGATTGCGAAACCACAAGAAAAAGGTCGTCTTTTTCAAATATGGGTTTTCGATAGCGAAATTCAGAGGCAAGGTCAACTTCTGTGTGAATCCCGCCGTATTCTTCCAAAGCGTATTCTCCAACCCTGCCCGCGAGATATGCTGTCCCACAGCCGGCAATAATCAGGCGCTTGGCATTTTTTAATTTTTCAGTAACTTCGGCAAGCCCTCCAAGTTTGGCTAACCCTTCCTTGGGAATCAGGCGCCCGCGTATGGAATTTTCAATCGCCTCCGGCTCCTCAAAAATTTCTTTGAGCATAAAATGCGGGAAACCTCCTTTTTGCGCCTGTTCCGGCGACCACTCCAATTCGTGAAGCTTTTTCTCCCGCAAATTTCTTTTAAGATCGTACACCGCGTGGTTTTTGGAAGTAAGTACGGCCATCTCGCCGTCATCCAAATAAACTACATTTTTGGTGTGTTTTAGAACCGCCGAGGCGTCGGACGCCACAAAATATTCATTGTCCCCTATACCCAAAAGAAGCGGGCTGAACATCCGGGCGGCCACGAGCTTTTCCGGCTCCCGTTTAGAAACCACAGCAAGTCCATAGGTTCCGCGAATGCTTAAAAGTGCCAGGCGAACCGCTTCTTCCAGAGGCAAATCTTTTTCCTTTTTTTGAAATTCTTCTATTAAATGAACTATGACCTCCGTATCCGTTTCGGACCGAAAAATATGCCCGGATTTCTCAAGATTTTTTTTAAACTCCTTGTAGTTTTCAATAATGCCGTTGTGCACAAGCCATATTTCTCCTTTGCAGTCGGCATGCGGATGCGCGTTCGCTTCGGTAACTTGCCCATGGGTCGCCCAGCGGCTATGGCATATTCCCGTTTTCCCGAAATATTTTTCCGGAGAAGAAATTTTTGCTTCAAGACTGGCAATCCGGCCTACCGCCCGTTCACTGGTTACTTTGGAGCTGGAAACAACGGCAAAGCCGGCGGAGTCGTATCCGCGATACTCAAGATTTTTAATGCCTGCCAGAAGAACTGGCAGGGCTTTTTGCTTGCCGATGTAACCAACTATGCCGCACATCTTATTAATTATAACGCAGGAATAAAAACAAAAGTATTGAATCCCACACATAACTTTGACTGCGCAAGCGCAATAGTCAACCGTCAAAGTTATGTGTGGGATGAATAAAAAAGAGCCCAGTAGGGCTCACTCGCTCATTTCTTCCGGTGCTATTGTACAAACGTTGGTATCAACTACTCCGGGAACAGTGCGAAGCTCATCGATAATCTGGCTAAGCGCGTAGTTTTCAGGAACGTCACAATTTAGGTTTGAATCATATATTTTCACCGCAAGGTCCCAAGGACCAGAGAGCACGCCGTGGTTCCACCTTTGATCTCGCAAAATAATTCGCACACTACCTTTCTTGTCAGGCTCTACTTTGAGAAGAACCGTTGCGATCAGTTTCATTCATCATTCCAGCAATTGGTACTACCCACAATCTATAATATGTAGAAAGAATTGTAAATATAGACTTACTCACCATCTGTATATAAAGCAAGAAGTTCTTTAAGCGTTCTTTCTTCTATTTTAAGCTCTTTCCTGGCATCATTTACATAACAAAGAATGGTGTCTTCTCGCATAAATTCCTCGGCGAGATATTTTCTGAACATATCTCGACAATCTTTGCATGAGTGCAGAACATTAACATTTCCCTAATAGCGGCTTCTTCTTCGGCAAGAGTCGGCCGCCGTTCTCCGGAAAACTCGCTCATAACCCTTAAACAACCGAACAATCTGCAGATTGTTAGGTTGTTTTTTTATATCACGAAGTTAATAAGTTTGTCGGGCACGAAAATTACTTTGCGCGGCTCGCCTGACACATGTTGTCTAACTGAAGTTTCGGCTAGTGCCGCTTTTTTTGCTTCTTCTTCGCTTGTTCCAATCGGCATGATTACTTTGCCCCTCACTTTGCCATTTACCTGAACAATCAACTCAAAAGTTTCTTCTTGAATAAGTTTAGGGTCGTATTTTGGCCATGGTTCGAGATGTATAGACCGATATTTTTTACCCTTGATTCTTAATTCTTGATTCTTGATTCTATAGTAGAGTTCCTCGGCCATATGCGGCGCAAAAGGCGCGAGAAGTTTCAGAAAAACTTCCATATCTTTGCGAGTAACCGCTTCATGATTTTTTTCAAACTCATTCAAAAGAATCATCAAAGCGGAAATGGCGGTGTTATACTGCAACGACTCAATATCCTCCGTAACTTTTTTTACTGTGCGCTGCACAGTGCGACTCAAATATTCTAATGCACTCGAATTATTCGAATCACTCGAATGAAATTCGTATATTGGAGTCGCTCTTTTTATTCTCTTGTACTGCTGATAAAAACGCCAAACTCTTTCCAAAAATCTCGTTATTCCCTTTATGCCCGTATCTCGAAAATCCCCTCCTTGGTCGAGCGGCGCAAGAAAAGCCAGATACATCCTGACTGCGTCACTACCGTAAGCGTTGATATACTGGTCGGGATTTACGACATTTCCTTTGGATTTGGACATTTTCGCCCCGTCTTTAGTGATCATGCCGTGAGTACGAAACTGTTTGAATGGCTCCTTTCCCCCCTTGACAGAAAAGTGCAATACCCCGATATCTTGCAGTGCTATGGCTAAAAACCGCACATACAAAAGATGTAGGACCGCGTGTTCCGCTCCGCCGATGTAACTATCAACCGGAAGCCATCGCCGCGTTAGCTTCGCAAACGCGGAATTTCCAAATCCCAATTTCCAATTTCCAAACGCCATGAGGTAGCCGAGGTAGTACCACGCGGAATCTAAAAACGTGTCAGATACGTCGGTTTCCCGGCGCGCCGAGGACCCGCACTTCGGACATTTCACTTTATAGAAGCTGGGTTCAGAGGCAAGCGGAGCAACTCCTGTTCCGGTTGGTCGGTAGTTTTTAATACGCGGAAGCTTTACGGGCAAGTCTTTTTCCGGAACAACGTAGATCATAAATTTCCTTCCATCAAATTTCGTGTAGTCAACTCCATAACGCAGGATATTTTGGATTTCCGGACATTTATCGCAATAAATGACCGGTATAGGCGGCCCCCAATAACGCTGGCGGGAAATCAGCCAGTCGCGGAGGCGGAAGGTGATTGTCTTTTTCCCAAAATTATTTTTTTCAAGCCACTCAACTATTTTTTTCTTAGCTTCTGGCGTCGGTAAGCTATCCAGGAAATTTGAATTTATAGTCTTTCCTTCGCCGACAAAAGCGTAATTTTTTTGCAGATATCTCTCGTAGGAAAGTTTGTTATTGTCATACATTATTTTTTGTACGACCTCTTCAGGCGAAAGCCAGATGATATCGTGCTTCTCTTTCTCCTCCTGTGAAATTTCTACCGGTTTTTCATCTATCATTTCCAAGAAAACCGGCTGGTCCAGTCGCTTCCTCCATTCGTTCTTGTGCTCCGCAAAATAATGCGATTCTATTTCGCCTCCCAGCAACTGTATGGCTTTGGCCTTAAAACCTGTTTCCTCGAATACTTCCCTCTCTGCAGCTTGCATTGGCGTCTCTCCTTTATCTATTCCTCCTATGGGCGCAGTAATCCAATCGTATTTTTTCCACTTTAGCGCCAAAAACCTTCCGTCGCTTTTACGGCGTACTACAGCAGAGATAGTTCGGCGGTATTCATAACTATCCTTTTCATTTCCATAAGTGGGTCTTACCACTTCTTTTATCGGTAGTCCATATCTTTTCGCAAATTCCCAATCCCGCTTGTCGTGTGCCGGTACAGCCATAATCGCCCCGGTTCCGACATTGCCAAGTACGTAGTCAGCAATCCATACCGGAATTTCTTCTTTGGTTGCCGGATTTATTACCTTTATTCCTTTTAGTTCAACTCCAGTTTTCCCCTTGCCCTCCGCAATTCTCTCCTCATCTGTTTTTGCTTTCGCGCTTTTTATATATTCGCGTACTTCATCCAGATTCTGAATTCTAGATTCTAGATTCTGCAAAAGCGGATGTTCCGGTCCAAGAATCATATAAGTAACCCCAAATAAAGTATCGGGGCGGGTAGTGAAAACTTGAATATCAGGAGTTGTCTCCGATAATATGGCTGGTTCTTCTGGTGAGTTGAAGTGCGGTTTGCATGCATTTACTTCAACCAGCTTAGCATTAAGCTTCCACGCAATTTCCTCTGGGTGGTTTGCAGGAACAATATCATCACTTATATCTTTCACTACAGAAATCCAGCCTGCCTTTTCGCGTATAGACGGAAAGTCAAACTTCCAATCGGTTGCCTTCTCCAAAGTTGGTCGCCGCTTGCCGTCTAGAAATTCCGTGCGCAAAGGTGGAGCAATCATAACTACACCGAAAATACGCGACTTCAATTTTGGCAGAAGTTTCATCGCCACCACGCCACCCAAACTATGGGTAACGATGATTGTATCTTTATTTAATTTATGATTTTTAAGAACGAACTCAACTTGTTCCTCAATGTTCGGATCCGAGGGATTAGGTAGTTGAGGCGCATAAATTTTATGGCCTTTTTCTTGAAGCTCTTTTTTTAACCATGGCCAAAAATCTTCACCCGGAGACCCTTTATAGGCGTGGAGAAAAACATAATTATATTTCTGTTTCAAAGGAAACTTGATCAAAGCTCCCTCTGACTTTCCTATCCAATTTCTTTGCGCGATTTTGATCGGCTCCGGCCAATCTATTTTTTCAAGATTTTTTAAAAGCCGATCAGCATAATCGGTGATTTTGAAAAACCATTGTTCAAGGTCCTTTTTGACTACCTTTGACTGACAACGCTCACACTCGCCTTGCAAAACTTGTTCGTCGGCAAGAACAGTCTTACAGGAAGGACACCAGTTTACCGCTGCTTTCTTGCGGTAAGCCAGACCATGCTTGAACATTTGCGTAAAAATCCATTGTGTCCATTTATAGTAATCCGGATCATAAGTTTCTAATTTTTCTTCCCAAGAAAACCCGTTGCCGATTATACTAAGCTGGCGATAAAAATTTTTCTCCGAATCTCGGGCATGCTCAAAAGGATGTTTACCGACTTTCAGCGCGTAATTTTCCGAGTGAATTCCAAATCCATCAAGACCGATAGGTTCAAAAACGTCATACCCTTGCATACGTTTAAAACGCCCGTAAATATCAATGCCGCTAAATGTACGTACGCTTCCAATATGAAGTCCCTCCGCCGAAGGATACGGAAACATCATGAGGTTATAGTAGGGTTTTTTTGCTCGCCTAATGTCCGGTTCGTAAACTCGCTTTTTCAGCCATCGCTTCCGCCACTTCTCTTCGATTTTTTTAGGAAAATAAAGCATCGGTGTTTCTTATGATATCTGCAAAAATACTCATTGACAAGCCATTCACACCCTTGAAAAGAAGTTGTGGAACGGCTAATATTTAAAAAGGTATTGGATAAATAGCGTGAGTAGAAAACGAGCGCGCAAAAGGATTTACCTTGAACTATTTCGCAAATACATGGAGATACTCGAAGAGGACGCCACTAGTCGAAGATTGCGGGAAATCGAAAACAAGCTTGCAAAGCTCGGGTTTAAAATTGAGGTCCCGGAGGACGAAAGAGAACCCTATGACAGAGGTCCAGACGAGTCGGGTCAGTGGTATGCTATAAACGCATATCTGTATCTCCGGTCAGATGAATCAGATCCAAAACTGATAGCCATAAGGGGAACTACGATCTTTCTTCCTAAAAAACCGAGCGTTCCTCAAAATGATCGAGTACTCGGATTTTCTAATGCCGAAAATAACTGGTTCTTTGCCATTATGGACGGAATATTTAAATAAAAGCCTCATGGGCTTTTTTAAATCCCGAATATCGTGCGGGTATTTTCAAGTGTTTTTGATGACGAGTATTCAAACTCAACTTCTTTTAACTCCGCGAGTTTTTTTGCGACTTCTTGGACATATAACGGCTCGTTTCGCTTTCCCCGATAAGGAACGGGGGTAATATACGGCGCATCGGTTTCAAGGGCAATCCGCTCAAGCGGAATATATTTTACCACTTCGTCATAGTCATGCGTAAAGGTGATAACACCCCCAAACGAGAACAAGAATCCGAGGTCAAGCAGATTTTTTGCGTCCTCCACCGCTCCACTAAAAAAATGTACGATCCCCGGCCTATTACCCAACAGAGATTTTTCCGACTTTAGAATATCGACAAGGTCGGCAAACGCCTTCCGGCAGTGAATCATCAAAGGTTTTTGCACTTCATAAGACAGCTGGATTTGTTCCAGGAATGCCCGTTTCTGTTTTTCTTTTGTGTGTTCCTCCAGACGATAATAATCAAGTCCGCATTCGCCTATGCCGACAACTTTTGGATGCTCGGCCAATTTTTTGTAGTAGTCATAATCAAAATTTTCTCCCCGGCTGGTAAATCCTTCACCTTCCTTATTCTCTAATTCGCGCGAATTAGAGAATGAAGGATTGGGTCCTACTCCCAGCTCTTGAGGGTCGTGGTATGACTTCTCTGTGTGTATCGGATGCAGCCCAACAGTCGCGTATACCCCCTCATCATATTTTTCGGCGAGTTGAATCGCCGCCTGCGAAGTATCGGCTTGCGTTCCTACATTTATCATCCAAACTCCAGCATCAAGCGCGCGTTTAACAACCAAGTCAGCGTCATTTTTGAACGCGTGGAATTGGACATGGGTATGAACATCGAAAAGTCTCGGAGTTGACATCTACTTTTTTTACTGCTAAATATGGGTAAGATCTGCAAAGGATAAGATTTATGCCGTCGGTCAAAATAGTACATGGGTTTCTAATAACTTTCTGTTTCTACGACCTGCCTGATGATAGGGAACTAACAGAGCTTAGGACATTTACGCCGGTAAAAGAGTGGGATGAAGCACATCGGATAGCAGAGATGCAACAAAAAAGAATCGAGGCAGGTGGCACAAATATAATTACTACAAGCATCCAGTCGGCGAAAATCCATATAAGCGAAGCTCGCAAGGATTCAACTTCTTTCTCTTCCACCAAATCGCGGAAATAAACTTCCGCTTTTTTTAAACTCAATTTTTGAATCGGTAAAACAAACTTGCTCTCGGATTTTTTTTGAGGTTTCTGGCAGAAACGGTTCAAGAAGATTGGTGATCGTTCCAATGAGATACCCTGCATTTACTATGGTATGCCGCAGGTTTTCTCCTTCAGCTACCCACGGTTTCTTATCATTTATATAGCGATCGGCGACTCCGACCAACTTCCAAATATCAGCAAGCGCTTCATTGAGGCGAAACTCGTTGATATGATTTTCATACTCTTTGAACACCCGATCACTCGCCTCATCAATTTCTTTTTCAATATCTTTTTTAAAATCAAAATGTACTGGGCTTATTTTTTCTCCGAGTGTGGCGACGCGCGCGACTAAGTTCCCAAGACCATTGGCAAGATCGCCATTGTAGCGATCCTCAAGTTTTTTATAACTAAAATCTCCGTCTTCAGCGGACGGAAATTCCCGCAAAAAATAATAACGGACCGGATCAGCTCCGTATTTTCCTACTACGTCTTCAGGCAAAATAACATTACCGATAGTTTTAGAAATCTTCTGGCCTTCAACATTTACAAAGCCATGAACGAAAAGAGCTTTGGGCAAATCGACTCCCGCGGAAAGCAGCATCCCCGGCCAAATAGCGGCATGGAATCTCAAGTTATCTTTCCCGACCACCTGTACATCAGCAGGCCACCATTTTTTAAATGACTCTTGAGTAGCGCTTCCGTCACGACCGTAACCGATTGCGGAAATGTAGTTTACTAAGGCATCGCACCATACATACATGGTCTGGGTTGGATCACCCGGAACAGGTACTCCCCAAGATAGATCTTTGCTTGGACGAGAAAAACTTATATCTTCCAGTCCCTCTTTTATAAGCGAGAGGATCTCATTTTTTCTTGATTCGGGGATAACTCTAAATTTTCCGGCCTTGATTTTTTCTCCGATTTCCTGAGAATATTTTGAGAGCCGAAAAAACCAATTCTCCTCTTCAATCGCTTCAGGTGCGTGGAGGTGGTCTCTGCATTTCCCATTCTCTAAATCTTTTTCAGTAATAAAAGCTTCATGGCCCACGCAATATAACCCCTTGTACTGCTTTTTATATAAATCCCCAGAGGCCGCGAGTGTCTGCCACATTTTCTTCGCCCCCGGCCAATGACGTTTCTGATCAGATGTTCGTATAAAATCATCGGGAGAGTTTCCAAGAACAATATGAAATTTGCGATACGCCTCTGACACTTCGTCTACAAGCTCTTTGGGGGTTTTGCCAAGCTTCTCCGCGGCACGCGCGATTTTTGCCCCGTGTTCATCCGTGCCGACAAGAAATCTCACTTCTTCACCTTTTATACGATGAAAACGCGAAAGTACGTCAGCAATAAGCGGATCCAAAATATGTCCAACATGCGGTCTTGTCGTAGCGTAAGGAATAGAGGTTGTTATATAAAATTTTTTGGCCATATTTTAAAAAGGCTACTTTGGTTTTCTTTTCCAGACGTATATCCCCGCAACCATTGCCCCAAGCGTGTCAATAATCAAATCCCCGATATTATCCGCGTAAGTCATAACGCTTGGTTTCATCTCGATAAACACCCTGTATCGATCAAACAGAAGTTGATACCACTCCCAAAAAACTCCCATGATCAGAGCACCGGCAATAAAAAGCATTATTTCCGTCGCCTGCGGCGCCTCAATTCGGTGTTTGGATTTCGTATATAAAAAACAGGCACGTACAAAGAAAAAAGCGTAAAAACCGCCGACAAAGTGCATAAGGTTTGCAATCCACCAACCTGTCCAGGCCTCCTCCGCAAAAACCAACCCAACAATAAAAGCGGTCGCCGCTATCGCGCCACCGACCACTAGTAAAAAATAAATTCCCCTCAAATTCTGCTCTCTCATAGCTACCTTGTAACCAAGGAACGCTTCTTTTTATCCCAGTCGCCCACCAGCTCCGTTAAAATTGCCGCAATGGGAACGGCCAGGATGATTCCAAAAACTCCGCCAATTTTTGCCCCCACCAGAAGCGCTAAAAGCACTACCAAAGGACTAATGCCAATGGCCTTGCGAATAACCACGGGGACAATGATATGTGATTCCAACTGCTGTACCAGGACATAAAGAGCGATGGTTAGAAGCCCCAAAAAAGATGAGCTAAGAAGAGCAATGATTACCGCCGGGACAGCGGCCAAAATCGGGCCGACGATAGGTATAATTTCGAAAACTGCCGCAATGATTGCAAAAACAAGAGCGTGCTCCACGCCAAGGAAAGTGAGGCCAAAAAAGATCAGCACTCCGACAATTGCTCCGAGCAAAAGCTGCGCCCGAAACCACTGGCCTAATTTCTTTTGAGATCTTTGCCAAAGATCCAGTACATATGATTCGTAAATAACCGGAGTTACCATACGCAAAAAGTTTTCAATTCCTTTTTCCTGGGCCAAGAGGTAGAAAGAGAGTACGACTATAACTACAAATGAGAAAACACCGCCAAACACTACAGAAGCGAAATTAAAGACCCCCTTACTTAACCCCTGGAGATAAGTCAGCGGCACTTCTAAAAACTGCTGCAGACTACCTTCCCCAAGAAGAGGAACAAAAGGCAGGTTTGCTTCTCCTAAAATCGCTAGAAGTTTTTCTTGCAGTGAGGGAATAGTAAAGGAGATATTTTGAAATTCAGTAAGAAGCAAGGGCACTATCAAAAATACGCCAAAAAAGAAAAATACTCCTACCGCCAGGTATATCATTACTACTCCTAATATTCTTGGGATACGACGTTCTTTTAGCCAGACCACCGCGGGTTCTATGGCTGACGCCACAATCACCGCGAATATCAGAGCCATCACGACGTCCCTTACCGCGTAAACGAGGACAAGTAAAAGCAGGATTGCCAAGAACCGAAGCATGGTTCCGGTCGTGATAGAATAATGTTGTATATCTTTGAACATGCCGGTGTTGTTACTCTTTAGGACTCCTTCAAAAGTTTTTCAAATTCGCTTTTGTTTTCAAACGGGCCGATTATTGATAAATTCAAAGTTTCTTTACGTAAAATTGCCTGGGCGACATCAAGGACCTCTTTTATGCTCACCGCGTCTATTTTAGCAAAAACTTCGGCGGGAGTCATGGGTTTGCCGGTCAGCACTTCTTCCCCGCCAATATAAAAAGCCATGGCGTTGGACGCCTCCAAGGACAAAGCCAAGTGACCCTTTAGGCTTTCTTTGGAGCGGGTCAACTCATGCGAAGAAATTTTTTCTTCACGAAGCTTTTTGTATTCGTTGAGGACAATAAGAATTGCTTTGACCAGATTCTCGTGTTCGACGCCGGCATAAGTGGAAAATGAGCCGTAAGTTGTATAACCTTCAAACGAGGTCTGTACGGCATAAGCGAGCCCGTGTTTTTCTCTCAACTCCTCGAAAAGACGGGAAGCCATTGATCCCCCCAATATATGCGAAAGCACCCAGGCTGATACGCGCCTGGGGTCCTGCACTCCAAAGGCGCGATTACCGAGAATAAAATGTGTTTGATCGGTTTTTTTGAAAAGCGCGGAAACGGCCGGAGTTGTTTGATTTTCAACAAGTTTGGGACGCCCTCTGGTTTCTTTTTTACGTACGTCTTTAAAAGCGTTGGATACTTTTTTTGCCGCCTCTTCTTCATTTATATTTCCGGCCACCACCACAAACGTATTGTCGGCCGTATATTGACTCCCAAAATATTCCTGGAGATTTTTGGACTGGATATTGGCTAATGTCTCCGGTGTCCCGGCGATCTCCCAGCCAGCCGGCTGGTTTTGGTAAAGAAGCGATTCAAATACCTCACCGATATGACGCTGGGGATCATCGTGAATCATGCGAAGTTCTTGTAAAATCACTCCGCGCTCTTTTTGGGTTTCTTGTTGGTCAAGAAGCGAGTTTGAAAAAATGTCGGAGATGATGTCAAGCGCCTGATCAAACTTTTGCGCGGGAACTTTTAGGTAATATCCGGTATGCTCCCGTGAAGTAAAAGCATTTGTATATCCCCCTAAGTTATCCACCTCTTCAGCGATGATTTTGGCGGTCGGACGCTTTTTAGTTCCTTTAAAAAACATATGCTCCAAAAAATGCGAGATTCCGTTTACATCCTTAGTCTCGTTATTTGAGCCGGTATCCACCATAACTAAAATAGTAACCGTGGTAACCCCGCCCATGGGGATAGTAATTACCCGAAGTCCGTTTTCTAATGTGGTTTTTTTGAACATGTTTATTGTTGCAGTTTATCTTGGAAATATTTTTTCAATTCTCCGATCGCTAGTCTTTGCTGCTCCATGGTATCGCGGTCTCGAATCGTTACGGTATCATCCTTAAGCGTCTGATAATCGACAGTAACGCACCAGGGGGTTCCGATTTCATCTTGGCTGTAGTACCGCTTTCCGATATTTCCTCTGTCGTCCCATGCGACGGTTCCAATTAGTTTAAGGTCCTGATAAATTCCACGCGCTTTTTCTACTAACTGCGGCTTATTTGCAAGCAACGGAAACACCGCAACTTTATGGGGTGCTAACTTCGGATGCAACTTCAAAACCACCCGTTCTCCCTCTTCGTGATAGGCATCCAGCAAGAAATAAAGAAGCGGACGCTCCACCCCGCATGAGGTTTCAATAACCCATGGAACAAACCGAGTCTTTGCCGCTTCATCAAAATAAGAAAGATCCTGCCCGCTGAATTCCGTGTGGCGGGACAAATCCCAGTCGCCCCGGTGATGAATTCCTTCTGCTTCTTTCCAACCAAACGGGGTTTCGTATTCTATGTCCCAAGCCGCGCGTGCGTAATGTGCTCGCTCGTCCGGCGCGTGCTCTCGAAAGCGGAGTTTTTCTTTTCTTACACCAAGCAAAACGTACCAGTTCATTCGCTCCTGTTTCCACATTTCAAATGCCTCCATCGCTTCTTTTTCATCCGGACGCACATAGTATTGAAGCTCCATTTGTTCAAACTCGCGCAGGCGGTAGGTAAAATTGCCCGGGGTAATTTCATTTCGAAACGCTTTTCCGATTTGTGCGATGCCGAACGGGATCTTCGGATGCAGAGAATCTAGCACATTTTTGAAATTTATATGAACTCCCTGCGTAATTTCACCCCGCAAATATATAGTTGATTTTTTCCCCTCAATAACGCCTATTTTTGCTTCAACGAGCAAATTAAATTTTTTAGGCTCTGTCCACTCTGCTTTTTCTTTTTTTGATTTATGAAATTCACTATGCGCGTTTTTCTCTTCTTTCTGGTCGGCCCTCACCCGCTCGTGGCATATTTTACATTCAACCAAAGGATCGGTAAACGCAGCGGTGTGCCCCGAGGCCTCCCATACTTTTGGGTTCATCAAAATAGACGCATTTATGCCAAAAATATTTTCTCTTTCAGAAACCATAAACTTCCACCAGGCCTGCTTGAAATTAAATTTCAACTCCGAACCGAGCGGACCATAATCCCAGGTTCCGGCCAGCCCGCCGTAAATTTCCGAGCCGGGGAAAATAAAGCCGCGCCTCTTGCAAAGGGCCACGATTTTTTCCATTAGCTTCTCGGGATTTTCCCGCATGTTGGCTTAATATAGCACAACTTTGCTGGTAAATCTACTCCCAAAGACAGCAAATTAAGCGAGGGAGACGCGTCTACTTCACAACTCCGTCCTGCGAGGATGCCGTAGGGTCATCGCGTAGTTCGGTACCGATACTTTCGACTGTTTCCCGCAAATCCTCTTTGGTAAAGGCGTCTTTCCCACTAAGTCGAGGTTCAGTAAGTAAAATCATGGTACGTCCTCTGTCAACCGTCGAGGGGGTTATTGATACTTGGAAAGCAAGAGTAAGCGCCGGAGAACTGATACCGATTCCGGCCGGAACTCTTCCGACGTTCCAGCGAACTTCGGAAGTAGCCGCGTCGAAAATTATCCTCGAGTCTTGGGGAGTGAACACATTTTCCCAAACTACATTCGGCGGCAGAATTCCGATAACCTGAACATTTTCAGCATCGTTAGTGAAGTTTCTTACCTCCCAGACAATGGTATAGACGGTCTTTGCTCCAACTTTAGGAGGAAGCGGGCCCTTTGTTGGTATAGGAGAAGACCGATACAAGGCACGCGCCGAAAAAAGCACTTTAGTCCTAACTTTAGCTTCAAT
Organism: uncultured Candidatus Saccharibacteria bacterium; assembly: GCA_964373875.1. GTDB lineage: Bacteria > Patescibacteriota > Minisyncoccia > Sungbacterales > HO2-52-23 > CAYJWH01. The sequence continues at coordinate 25,242 of CAYJWH010000005.1, forward strand.
CGAATCTTGTCCAGTAAGATCGGTTCCCGCAAACTCCTCCGGAACAAAGGCCGGCTTTATCTCCGCACTCATCCGCACCACCTGATTTTTGTCCGCATCTTCTTTTACTGCCGGCCGGGGTTTGGTTTGGATTTCGAAACGAAATTCTCCTTCTTCCCCGGGTTCAAGCTCGCTAAGTTCCTTGGCAGTTGCCGAATTCCAAACAAGCGAGCGGGTATTAAAGTCAAAATTCCCTTTATCGATCACCAGTGTTTGGAGATCAAGTACCGGTCCCTGGAGACTCGCGCGAATAGTTATATTGCGCAGTGTCGATTCAGTGTTATTTTTGTAGCGCAAAGCAAACTGCAGGTTTTCTCCGAGTCCGACTGTAGTTTCTCTTGATCCTTTTAGAAATCCTGTCACCGAAAGAGGGGCTACGGCAATCTTGCCTACGGCTGAGGAATCGCGAAAAGTTATCCATTCTTTAGTTAAAGTATTAAAGACCCCAAGATCCGCCCGAAACGATTTAACCTCTCCTTCTTCTCCGATTATCCTCCCGCGCACTTCTATAGCGCCCTCCTCATCAGGGTCGATATTCCCAAGACTCCAAGTATTTTCTCCTTCTTCTGGTTTTGGTGAGGAAGAAAGAAACTTAAAGCCCAGCGGATACTCAAGCCGCAGCCACATATTTCTAAAGATAAAAGAGGCGCTGGAATTGAAACGCACAACCGCTTTCACTTCCTGATTATTAGAAAAAATTTCCGGTATCTCCCAGATAACAGCTAAAGGAACTCGGCCTATAAGAAAATTTTTGGAATCCTTTGAGGAAAATCTCGCCCGCAGATTTTCCGGACGGTAAATCAACGTGGCTAAAATTTCTTTCTCCTCTCCTTCTTTCCCGAAAAGTTTGGCGGGGACTTCGACACTTCCCTCTTCATTCGGATCAAGATCATCTATTTTCCGGATAATCCTAGCAGGGGCTTGGCGATCTTGTCCCTCTTCTTGGACTAAAGATCCTTCGGGAAGGACCAGAGTAAGTTCGACTTCTTTTAAGGTCGTGTTTGATATATTGCGAAAAGCAACCGGTATAGTTACAAGCTCACCCGCCGTAATCGGACTACGATCATGTATAACCACCTCCGCCTCGCGCCCTCGAGTACCCAAGTAAAAGAATAAAAAGATAGAACTCATTACTATAATGAGCACTGCAACCCCTCCGGAAAAAAATTTAAGAAATTTGCGGTTCAAAATGTCTTTGTCTCCTCCTGGGGTTTCAGTTTTTTTAGGTTTACCCATCCAAACTTGAGGAAGTTTGCGAATTGACTGGGGAAATAAAACCCGCCGCTTTGTTCGGCGGCGCAACTCCTCGTCATCTTTCCCGTAAAGTTCTTTCTCCAACTCATCAAGTTTCCCCATACCCCGTGCTACAACTTCGACAATTTTATGGTAACTCACCGACTCGGTACGGACCTTTTTGTACCCAAAGCGCATTTGGTCAATACTCCGTAACGAGGTGCCCGGTCGAAGTTGTCGCACGGGGCATATGCCTAGTATACTATCCAGGAGCTCGCACACCAAGATGGCGATAGAAATGGCTCTCGACACTCTTTATAAACTTATCCATTTCAAACCTTTCGGTAAAAGTTTCTTTGCTTAGAATCGAAAAAGAGGATATAAGCAAATTCCAAATATTCTCATCTTTTTCTCCTTCAAGACAACTACTATTTATAAGTTCAACAATTTGCCAGGCAGTTCTTAATTTTTCGCTGTCCTCCCGAAGTGCCGGCCAATAATCAAGAAGTTCGGCATGGGTCAAGCGCTCTCCGTTTTTCCCAAGTATAAATTGTATAGAGGCAAGCGACAGAGGCTCAAGATGCCCTTTTAATTTTGCTTCCTCCTTTTTAACTCCCTGCGCTACCGCCCTAATTTTGCCGAAATCTTTAGTATAAATGACAAAAATCGCGTCCGTTTCGCCGATGTCATGTTTTTTTAAAACTATGCCTTGGGTTGAGTACATTTCAATTCATAGCTCGATCTTTAACTGATGTCCTCGACAGGAATTTCACCCCCCCCACACCTATAAATATCCTCGAGAGGATTCGAACCTCTGGCCTCTTCCTTCGGAGGGAAGCGCTCTATCCGCTGAGCTACGAGGACAATTTCCAAGCAAAGAATATCATCAAAACCGGTAAAAATCCATTGCCTTTTTATATTAACATTTAACATACGGTCGTTTTTAGAATGTTAATATAAAAATAATCCTGTATATTCGTCGCTCGCTCGAAAATATAAATTTATTTGCATTTTACTTACTCGCTAGAATATAAAAACCCTTTTCTTAGCGCGGGAAGTTATTTCCCGAAATAAGAAAAGGGTTTGGGAGCAGGCGGAGGATTGATCACTCCTCCACCTGCTCCCTCTCGCCCGCCGAGTGGATCGGCGAGCAAGATGTTACCAGCCGCCTCCCCGGATGAGCATCACCCCACCTTCCCTCGGGAAGGTGAGAGCGACATCCTGCCCCCATCCGGTGCACCGGATGGCATAGGAGCTTTCCGACAGGTGGGGCGGGGACACCGGCTTGGGCTCCTCGCTCGCGCCGATCCTCGGCGCGACGAACTTGGTGGTCGGCTGCTTCGCAGATGGCGAAGCAGTACTACTCTGCCCCGTCTTCCGAGGCGTCTGCTCAAGACGCACTCGGTGGTGCAACTTCTGCCTCAAAGTCGCCATTGGCGACCTCCGAAAAAGAAATAGAAGTTCACTGCACGCGCCTGGATACTGCGATTTGCCGGCGGGCGCACGTCGGCGAGGTTTTTGGTGGGCCCACCTGGATTCGAACCAAGACCTGGCCGGTTATGAGCCGGGCGCTCTGCCATTGAGCTATAGGCCCACCAAGTCATCATCATCATCATCAAAAGACCTTGGGTTAGATTATACAAAAGCCCGGGTCGGAGGACAAGCAAGATGCACTGTCTAGTTTGTAGTGAGTGTCTCCTTGCCCTCCAGCCCGGGCTCACTATAGAGGCTAAACCTCTATAGTGGAATCACATTCTATGAACCCCGCCCATAACTTTGTGCAAAATATACATGCAATTACTTACTGCATAATTTATAGCGACCTTGCTGTTTGTAAGTTATGCACAAGGTTATGAGCGGGGTGAATCGAGGTCCTGTAGCCAGAAGGCCAGCTCACCAAGGAGGGCTGGGAGCATAAAACCCCGAATCGCAAATTATAAAAAACTTTTATAATTTTCATTATACATCATCTTATAGAAAAAGTCAATAGTAACTTTGGGACTAAAAATGCCCCTAAGTGAGGCCATGATAGTTAAAACTGAAGTTCAATTTGACGATCGTCAACTACAACTTCTCTGGTAAGGACACTTCCTGGACATAGTTCCTCGTCGGTTATTGTCCCTAGCTTCATTAGGGCAAGGAAGTCGTCAAGGCATCTGTCTGCATCTTCCGGAAGTTCGTGTAAGACCCTATCTATTTCTTTACTAAGGTCCCCCAAACAATTACAAACCTCTTCTTCGTTTCCCGAAAGAATACGCTCGACTATTCTCCAAACCTCATCACACTCAAGACACATTTTAAACCGCCAGAAATCTCCGCCAAGTTCTTTCCCCGCCAGGGTAATATACTGCTCACCTATGGTTATGATCTTGGTGCATTCATCACAGATATGTTCCTTGCGGGCTTTATGTTTTTCTGGAAAACCTTGAAATTCACTAAGATAATCATGACAAGCACAATAAGCGCTCATAAAATTATCCACTCCAAGTTGCTACAAAATTTATAGCAAAACGCGGAACAAATTGCAAGTTAAATTTTCAAGCGAGCGAAATGGTCGAGGCATAATGCGTTTAAAAACGCTTGTGTCGACGAGCGGGCATGGTGTTCCAAGCTTATGTTCCAAGCTTAGCTTGGAACACGTGCGGGGTTTCCGGGTATTTAAAAACAGCACCCTCTGTGCTGTTAACAGCTTTTTGGTCCACAACAATGGCTGGCCATGTCCACCACATAATTGTAAAAGCGATCCCAAACTGCCGCTCTTTGTTGTTGAATTTTCTCTTTGACAATTTCAATATCACGGCGGTCTTCCGGAGTTGGGGGTATATTTTTACCAGTTGCGTCTTTTCTATCACGTGTATATTCTACTAGAGCTCGGAATACATCGTCGTCAGAAATTGATAAATCGTCTATCAACTTTAGAATTTTTTTGGTATCCACTAGCTGGCCTCCTTAACGGAAGAGTACTCATAATACTTTATCAAAGCGGTTCCAGAAAAACAAGTCAAGTCCCGCCGATACTAAGTGTGTCTATCGGCCACCACCGACGCCCCAAAAGAGTATGGTTTTATAATAGGTTTGAAATTGTATCCCTTGATCATGCCTTTGATGGTATCAATAAGGTCTCGGGAAGGTCCCAACTCTCCGATATCCACGTGTATTTCGTTTCCATCCCAAAAAAATTCATCTCCCAAAGTCTCCTGAAAACGAGAGCGAAGTTCTTGAGCGAGAACTATGGAATTTATGGCCTCTTGGGTAAGCCGGTCGCGAAGCGTGTGGAAATTTTTTTCCTCAGCCCTGGTCCAAAAATGAATCGCTCCGTTCCCTACTCTCCAAATAGTTACGGCACTCACGAGCGATACCGGATTGGAAGTTTCCGAATCGGTGCCGACAATAATTTTATAAAATCTTTGCGGCTCAACCCTTACAAATTTGGCAACCTCGCCAAGCATTTCCTCAAGCGAGAGTCGGCCGTGGGTCTGACTATGAAATTGGATGTCATTGGACATAAATTAAAAAAGAGATTTTTGGAAATCTTTTGGCAAAGAATAATTTTCGCCGGTAAGTTCCGCGCTTACTATACGATCCAAGCGAAAATTTCGGACACTTTGCCTTAAGTGGCAGTAAGCTTCAATCTCCCGCGGTTTTATTCCATATATATCTACAAGTCTTGCCTTGGAGTAGCCGAGACCGTCCGTGTTTTGCGCGGAAACATATTCAATAGACAACCGCAATTTTTTGTTAAACGCGTCCTCTACAATTCCGGTTATGGAGCGCTTTTCTTCTTGTGGTAAGCCCGCTTGCCCTGAGCCGTGTCGAAGGGGCCGAACCACCTTACCCCAAGAAACAGGTATCGAATGAGTCCTGCCGTCCGTATATGATTCAAAAAGCACAAATCCTTTGGCTTTGCCGTGCTCGTAAAGATTTTTAGTTAGCCGCACGTCATCTAGGCAATATTTTTTTACATCCTCCATCCTTCCTTCCTTAAACCACTGCAGGGCTTCCAGCCCGTGGCCGGATTTTGATTCTCCAAGAGTCGCTTTAGCCAAAGCATTGAGTCCCACCCGATGACCCAAAAAATTAACGGCATCTACAAACATGTCTGTCACCGCGATTCCCCTTAAGGAATCCTCGCGAAGATATGGTTCAAGAACCGGAATGTCAAAGTGGTTTATATTAAATCCTATGAGATGGTCCGTGTTTTTTAGCATCTCTTCGAGCCGGGGCAACTCATGCTCTTCCAAAGCAAAAAATTCGTTTTGGTTATACGAATATACTCCGGCCACGGAAATTCCCAATTTTTTTATATTTATCTCTCCACCAACGTCCGCAAAGGAGTTTTTGGTCTCAAGATCAATTACCAGTGTATCTTTCACTTATGAAGAGAGTGTACCTTAAAAAGTCGTCAAAATCAAACTATTTGGGGTTCTTTACGTAAGTATCGAAAAACTGCAAACTGCGCTCTGCGGCCAAAGGCCAGCCGTCAACAAACTCGTGCGGCTCTCCGGGATAAGTGAAAAATTCAACTTTTTTATTGAACTTTTTAAGTTCTTTGTGCATTTTATCTGAAAAAGATAGAGGTACGTCTTGGTCTTCAGTCCCGTGATGAAGCTGTATCGGAGCCGAGACATCGGCAAAATAATTTATTGGTGAAATTTTTGCGATTATTTCATCTGCGTCAGCACCAGTACCGTAAGACTTTTCAAGCCACTCAATCTCGTTTTTAGAAAGTTCATAAAAATTATCTTTGGCGTCAGCGCTTATCGGCGCGAAAAACACAAAGGCCTTGATTTCGGGAGCAAGAACCGCGACCCTTGCTCCAATCCCGCCGCCCATGGAATGTCCCCAGAAGCCGATGCGATCTAGGTCAAAAAGTCCTGACTTAGTTTTTTTCAGCACCTCGAGAAGATTAAGTATGTCCCTCGAGTAGCCGACATAAAAATCATGGTGCTCTTGGGGGTTAGGTTCTGACTCGCCAAGTCCTCGGTAGTCAGGGTGAATAACCGCATATCCCTTTTTTGCAAAAAAATCCTGTTCTCTCTTGGATCCTCGTCCGGGAAAATAAATCTCCGCCGGAATTAGGCCGTGGCCGAGAACCAAGATTGGAAATCCGTTCTCGGGAGGAGTAGATTTAGGGATATTCATTGTCCCGCTAACCTTTATCCCGTCAGATTTATAGGATACAAGAACTTTGGAGTAGAAGCTATTTTCGGTAAGCTTGCGCTCTATTCGGAAGTCTCCCCCATCAGGCCCTCTCTCTTTAAGAGATTGGATATAAAACTCTTCTCCCGCCAAATTTTTTTCCCTGCCCGAAACTTCAACTTTATCACCGATCTTTATGCCGTGCTTTTTTGCAAAACCCGCTTTAGTTTCCAAAATATATCCAGCGGGAACATCGGGCCGGTATATCGGCAAAAAAGCGTCGGCGATTTTGCGGGCCGGCGGCAAAACTTTTTCTTCCAGATCCACAATGTGCCCCTTATTTATCCAGAAAATATCAATGGGAAATTTCATGCCTTTCATCCAAATCCCGTAAAGATCGGGATAGTCAAAAGTAAAAAACATTCCTCCGAGCTCGGGAAGAGTTTCCCTGCCGGAAAGGCCCCGCGCGCGAGCTTGCGGGCTTTCGGCCACTTCCGCGAAAATGGAAACGCCGTTGACTTCAAGTCTTACAAAATCTTTTTTATAAATCGGGAGCGCGAAAAGAGCCCCCAAGACGAGGGCCAAGATTGCGATTATGGAGAAGATTGCAATGCGCATGTTATTTTCCTTCACCTCTTTGGCGGAGAACATATTTTAGATGTTCCGCCTCACGCTTGCGTACTTTTTCGGCAAGCTTTTTATTCATAGCTTGTATCTCCCTCTTTACGCTATCCTTTTCTTTTCTGCGCGCGATTTTATCCTCCGGGCGTCCGCGAGACTTCAATTTCTCTTCTGGATTTAGCGCTTGTTCATCTTCTCGGCTGGGCTCTGGGCTTTCCTCCTGAAACAAGCGGAATTGTGTGAGTTTTTCTCCGAACATGTCCCCAATATACCAAATCTCTACTTTTTTCGCACGGCCTCGTCCAATTTAGGAACTATGTCTTTAATCGAAAACCCGTATGTTTGAAAATCTCCCATTGTGTCCGCGGAATGAAGTCCTTGCTCGTTTGGCGCGTGTTTTCCTGCCTCATGAAAATCAGAACCGGCGGTTCGCAAAATATTATATTTTCCGGCAAGCGTTTGCAGAAATTCCGCATCGTCTTCGGTATGCGCGGAGCTGAATACTTCCAGGCCGTCGATTCCCCAGGAAATAAGCTCTTTTAAAAAAATTTCAAGATCACCATATTTCCCCCTAAAATGCAGGGCCGGATGAGACCAGATCGCCAGTCCCCCTGCCTGGTGGAGAAGCTCGACCGCGTCCTTGGCCGAAATATGTTTTCTCCTGCTAAGATTCGGCCCTTCGGGCTTCAAATATCTTTCGTAAAAATCCTGCTTTGACTTTACCCAGTCGCGGTCCAATTTTTCTTTATTTTCGGGTCTCGACATAACCGCGTAAACCACATGAGGACTCGTAAGGGCCGTAGCTGAATCTTTGGTTTGCCTTAAAACATCTTCCCATTCAACGACAAATCCTTCGTTCTCCCGCAGATTTTCAGTTGTTTTTTTTAAATTCTCGGCCCTGTCGCTTTTAAATTTTTCCAGTTCGGCTAGTAGCTTCTCATTTTTATGATCAATTCCAAGACCGAGGATATGGCTGTCTTTCTCCTCCACCGACATTTCCACGCCAGAAATCACCCTTACTCCGTACTCACTACCGGCAAGCATCGCCTCCTCTACTCCGCCGACGGTATCGTGGTCAGTGATAGCAACTATCTCGACTCCATTTTCTTTGGCCATTCGGACTACTTCCCGAGGGATATGTTTGCCGTCCGATGCGGTTGTCTGAACTTGTAAATCAATAATGTTTTTTATCATAAGTATCTTCAGAAAAAAGATTTGAGAATTTTTCTTGTGTTTCCATGCGCGAGAAGCCCGTGATACGACTGAATAGTTTCCGGAGATGGAGAGCTTTCAAGTTTTTTTAGCATGCGCCGCTTTGTCGTCATACGCAACACCCGATTATCCGGAAAATGCACCCAGCCGAGAAAATCGACTCCCGAGGCAAGTGTTTTAATAAAAAGTTTCTGCGGATGCAATTGGAGTTTCAAGTTTTCTTGGAGAAAATCCGCGACCCTGGGGACAAGCTCTAGGAGCCAATCACGGTCTTCAGAGATAACCACAAAATCATCGGCGTATCGAATATAATATTTCGCCAGGAGCCGATGCTTAATGCCGAGAAAATTTTAGCAAAACAATTTTAAAATGTCGAACGGCTTGTGCGAAGGCGCACAAGCCGTTGAAGTTTCCAGGAGACCAAGCGCCAAGAACTGGCCAAGATCCCCAGGGACCGAAAACTCTACTCGCGGACACCAGCGAAACGGTAGTTGCGATTCCAGCGGTCCGACGGATTGAGCCAGAACCAGTCGAGCTCGCGCAACGCGCCATTCCGCCACAGGTAGAACACGTAGCGGAAGCCGCCGGCACCGGGAAATTCAACTGGCTTCTCCAGATAGAAGATCACCGGGTGACCCTCCACCGGAAGGTGCTGGTGCTGTTCGCCGAAGTGGATCGCGTGATCCGGTGTCGGGCGCTTGGGACCGCGCCGAACGTACTCGGCCTCGACCTCCGCGTCCGTCGGGTCGTGATCGAAGTGCTCGATGTCGAACACCTCGATATTGACCACCTTCTCGCTACCCTGCGAGAGCACGCACCGCTCCCCGATGGAGCGGTCGTAGCCCGTGTAGCCGCTCGCCTCGAGCACCTGCGCCGCGGTGCGCAGTCCGCCAATCTTCACGCGGAAGATGTTGGCGAGTTTGGCGAGCGTCGCCGTGAGCTCATCGAGCGCCCAGGCATTCGCCGGCTGGGCTAGCTTACCGATGGACTCGACGATGTTGCCCCCGCGCTCGCCGAGGCGACGTGTGAGCTCACCCGCGACCGACTGGAGATGCCCGGAGAACTGCACAAACGGATTCGTCTGGGCCATGATAAGCCTCCTCTTGCTATGGCTCACCCCTCACCCGTGCGTAATTGCCGGGCCCCAGGCTTGCCTTTCTTGATTACTGCTTTCTACCCGTATTATGAGCACAAAGCAGTAACCAAGCCGCACGTTAAAAGAGCTAGGATATAATTATGTTATAGCATGTATCTAAACTAAAAGCGGCTAGTCGCGGGAGCTCAATTTCTCCAATTCCTCCCGTACGACATCGCGATCGTCCCAAGGAATTTTTGTTCCTTGCGGCCCCATAATCCAAGGTTCCGTCCCTTTTCCGGTGACTACCACCGTATCACCGGGGACGGCCAGGCGCAACGCGAATTTTATTGCCTCGCGGCGGTCAAGGATAATTTTAGTAATTGGTAACTGGTTACTGGCAACTCCAGATTTTATCTCTGATAAAATCTGGCCGGGATCCTCATCGTATGGATCTTCGTTGGTTAGAATAATCGACGAGCAGAGTTGGCCGGCGATTTTGCCCATTTCCGCTCTTTTCCATTTGTCCCTCCCGCCACCCGCCGAACCAAGAACGCAGATTAATTTTGGACTTGAAACTTTAAACTTTAAACTATCGCTGCGCAAGGTTTCGTAAATTTTGCGCAGCGAATCCGGAGTATGCGCGTAATCCACTACTACGACAAAAGGTTCTTTCTTTATATACTCCATTCTCCCTGGCACTCCGGCGACACGAGCTACTCCCCGCGCCAGACGCACAAAAGCCATGTGCCGGGAAAGGCCAAAAGCCAGGGCCGCGCATATATTATAGAAGTTAAACTCGCCTTCAAGATCTGAAGTAATCGCCTGGGAGCCTATATCAAAAGAAATTACGTTTTTATAACTAATGTCTCTTATAAATTCCGTTTTGCCGCCATACTCAATTCTGTTTTTACCGTAAAAAATCTTTTGAGCTCTGGTTGAAGCCGAGAATCTCTGCCAGTTGGGATCATCCCTATTGATAATCGCCAATCCGCCTTTGGGCAATCGCCAAAAAAGATCAAGTTTTGCCCGAAGATATTTTTCAAAACTTCCGTGCGCCTCGATATGTTCGGGAGACACATTGGTCATTACGGCCGCGTCAAAATTTATAAACCGGTGCCGAAATTGCTTGATCCCCTCGGAAGTTACTTCGATCACCGCGTAAGTACATCCCCTGCGCACGGCCTCGTGCAGAAATTTCTGCACGAAAAATCTACCGGGCATAGTCATTTTAAGATTATTGGCGGTTACCTCCTCTCCGATCCGGAAACGCAAAGAGGAGAGCGAGGCTGTTTTGGCACTACTTTCCTCGAGAATCGAATGCAAAAGCTCCACCGCCGTAGTCTTGCCTTTGGTCCCGGTCACTCCGACG
>CAYJWH010000006.1:0-10256 GCA_964373875.1 uncultured Candidatus Saccharibacteria bacterium
TACTCGTGCTAATTTTATTTCAAGCAGCGTTCTGGCTTTGATTTGTTGAAATACTGCCGATATTTTTTCCTTCAACGACAAGTTGCCATTACCATTTTTATTTTTCTCCATATATTGCCTGAGGGCCCTTTCGGTTGTCATCCACGCAACATTGAAATATATCTGCTTGCCGGGGAGTTTGCCCATACGAATTAGCTGCCCAATATAATCAGGCGCGTAGCCAGAAAGTTTACTCGCCTCTTTCAGGGTTATATAATTTTCCTTTTGGTTTCCTGCCATAATATTTAAGAGTAATAACCGAAAGAAAAATAAAAGCGGGGTGTTTGGGGAGGGCCCGCTTTTATCAATCTACCTATGCGCATAATTACTTAGACCGATATGACTCTCATCTTTGCCTTGTGCCATTTTGCTGTAACAAATCTCGATACGCGAGAATTACCTCCAACAAATTTATTGTAACGAATGCGCTATCCATGTCAATATCAAATCTGTGGATAACTTGTAGGTTAAATAGTGCCTTACTTACACATAAATTTCGCTATTTTTCAGTTATCTCGATTACCGAGATTGAAAATGTACGAACTAAAAAACACAAATACTCGGTCAATAATCCGCACCTTGGCGGTGTTTGTCACCACAAATACCTTGCCCTGCGTCGTAAGTTCAAGTAATCCGCCCGCATCTTGAGCGAGGATTACCTTGCTCAACTTATCATAAGGAATCGTCGTAAAAGATAAGACACCTCGAGCCGGGGTGTCTTATCTTTTCTTCTGCCCAAAACTGCGGGCACAAAGTTTGATTTCTCAAATCTTACGAGTATCCGCTGTTTCCTTTCCACTGAGACCCTTTGCGCCGGGCGGCCTTGCCCTTTCAGACAATTCAACGCATTAGGGGTCTCTGTAGGGGGTCACAGGGTGGCTGGGGAGCTAGGTCTCGAACCTAGAGTCTTCGCCTTCAAAGGGCGACGTGTTACCAGTTACACCACTCCCCAATAAATTAATAAAACGCCTTATTGGCGGTTTTATTATACCTGAAAAAGCTTAAAAATTCAATTTTTAGGACCGACTATTTCTTCAGTCGCGCGGCCAGGGCAAACTGCAAGAAATAGTGATCAAGACTCTCCAGCGTGCTTCCGTACTCCTTTCCTCCGTAGAACGCATCGCACAAAAACTCCCGGACTCTGACAAGTTCTTTTAAACGCCCCCGCCACCTGGAGTCCTGTATGGTGAAATCGAGCAGTTCCAGCGCCCGATTAAAAGAATTTTGGGACAGGGTATTATCTTTTCCGCGCCACTGCGAGGCCCGACTAACCTCGCTCCCGATATTTCCCAATTGCTCAAAAAGAGTAAGTTTCCCCCACCCGCCATCAGCTAAAATTTTATGCTGTACAGGCATATTTATCCGGAGACCAGTTTATCAATCACTTTTCGTACCTCCGCTTGTACTTCTTTATTATCAACATTTCGCGAGTAGTTTCCCTGCGACGGGCGGATATTGATCATAGAGTTGAATTCAATCCGCCCGTCACCTTGCCGATCCGGATAGATATTGATTCCCCAAAGGTTTTCCTGCTTTGACCCTTCCTCGAGAAGTTTTACCTCTTCGTCCGCGTGCAATTCCCCTCCAAAAGCCACGATTCCCCGCTCTATATCCACTACGGCTTTTACAAAGTCCCCGAAAAGCTCCTGAGCCATTTTCTCAAGTTCCCGCTTCGAGATTGAATCTTGTACGATTTTTATTTCCATACCTTTGGTATATTTAGATTCTCTAACTTTATCCGACGCTTGAGCAGAAACTTCCCACCAACTGAATATACTTACATTCTCAAGTTTATGAGGGTGAATTTGGGTGCGTATTACTAGAGACCAAATTAAATTATCTCATTTTATATACTACATCTTTGCGCTCGACTACTATCTCCCAACCTTGGCGTTTGGCCTCGCGATAAAGTTTTTCATTGGGGTTAAAGGCGATGGCGCGCTCCATCATTTTTAGAAAAGGAATATCCGTTTCCGTATCCCCCACCCCGACCGATCCTTTCAGAGTAAATCCCTCTTTGACAAGCGTTCGCTCAAGAATGCTTTTCTTGTTGCGTATCAAATCCTCGTATAAAATTTTGCCGGTAAAGCGCGACTTGCCGTCAACTTCAAAAATCCTGCCGTAGGCCTTGTCAAAACCGAATGCTTTACAGAAAGGAGAAACCATATCATACGGAGAACCGGATATGGCGACAAGATAGTGCGTGGGCTTCAACTCTTTTACTAAATCCCGTGTGAAGCGATAAACTCTGCTCTTGTGAAAAGCCACGACTTTTTTAGCAATCTCCCAAATCTTGAATTGACTTACTCCATGTATATAGCGGCGGCTTGCCCAAACTACTTTATCCAAATAATCTTGATACGTTCCCTTGCGCTCAAGCCAAGCCGTGTATTCTTTTTCCCATGACTTGGCGGCTTGCCAAGGAATCACTTTTTCAAGCACCAACGCTTCCATAAACTCAATTAGAAGCGAGGAGCGAAATATCGTTCCATCAATATCAAATACGGCGATTTTATTTTTCTTCAACATTCGGCCGACCATGAATTAGATCGATTACCGTAAGCTCAAGCGGAAGCTGAGAAATGGGAGTTTTTTTAAAAGCAGAGAGATTGGAAGTAATTACCTGCAATCCGCGCGAAAGATCTTGCGGTGTAAAAGAGGCAAGGTGGCTTGAAACCGCTTCAAGCTCGTCCGGAAGCATCTCCGCCTCCACAAATTTTTTCAAGGCAAGATCGGTTTTGAGAAAAAGTGCGTTGCGAAAATATTGTAATAATATTTTTGAAAAACTGGCCAGGTCATATCCCCCATCGCTTACTTCCTGAATAAGGGCAAGGGCTCCGGAAGCGTCTTTTCGCGCGATTAACTCAAACATTTTTTTAGCCGCTTCTCTCCGGGGCATGCCGAGGATGTCCTCCACTTCTTTCCGAGTAATCTTTTTATCCTCCACAGCCATAATCTGCCCTAAAATACTTTCGGCATCGCGGAGCGAACCCTCGGCGGCCAAACTTATCAGATGAGAGGCATCTTTTTCCAAAACCACTTCTTCTTTTTTGGCGATTTCTGCCAAACGATCCGCGATTTGCGTTACCCGCGGCCGGCGAAAATCAAAGTGCTGGGTGCGGGAGATAATTGTCGCCGGAATTTTTTCAAGCTCGGTGGTGGCGAGCACAAATACGGCATGCGCGGGCGGTTCTTCCAAAGTTTTCAAAAGCGCGTTGAAAGCCGGCGGGGTAAGCATATGCGTTTCATCAATGATATAAGTTTTGTATTTGCCTTTAGTCGGCACAAATCTCACTCCTTCACGAAGCTCGCGGATCTCGTCGATTCCTCGGGTTGAAGCCGCATCAATCTCGATCAAGTCAAATGCCCGCCCATTGTTAAAGTCGTTGCAAAGTTCGCAGGTATTGCAGGGTCTTTTCTGGCCCGTGCAGTTCAAAGACTTGGCAATAAGACGCGCGACGGTAGTTTTGCCAATACCCCTCGGTCCGGAAAATAAATAAGCGTGCGCCGTCTTACCCGACTCGAGTGCCGAAGTAAACGCGGAAACCACATGCTCCTGCCCGACCACTTCGTCAAAGTGTTTGGGGCGGTATTTTCTATACAAAACCTGCTCTCTCATACTTAGAATCCTAACGCAGTCGGTCAAAAAATCAAGCTGATGTAATGGTTTAGAAATTTATATTAACATTCCACATGCGACCGCTTGTTAAATGTTAATATAAAAAATCGGCAGTTAAGCCGATTGGTTTGCGAATCTACTTATTTTAAATTGAGAGATTTCTATTTCAGTCCTGCCGCGCAGGGCAAGGTCCGCAAGAGCTTGACCGATCGCTATGGCCGGACCAAAACCATTACCGCTGAATCCCGCGCCGACAAAACAATTTGGTGACTCTCTCAACTGGTCAACAAACGGCTTTCTATCCGGAGTATTGTCGTAGAGACAAGTCCACGCGCCAAAAGGCAGTCCCGCGGCGTCAGGAAGATATTGCTCCAAATATTCTCGCAGTCCCTGAATTGCCGAAAAACGGGGAGTCCTATCGAATTGGTCCATATCCACAACATTGCCATCCTGGTGAAAACCTATTTTTATTCCCGGTTTTCCTACAATAGGAAAACCGTAAACTAGAGGATTACGATGATGATACCAGGTGGGAAATTTTCCTTTTACGGAGAAAGTGGAAGCGTTGGCTTTCGGTTGAAAATAAACCGTTTGCGCGCCCACGGTCTGGATGGGAAGTGAAAAGTTAAGATTGGCAAGAACTTTATTGGTCCAGGCGCCGCAAGCAATTACTAGATTTTTCGCGGTATAAACACTTTTTGTAGTGATGACCTTTGCTTGTGAGCCGTCCGCAAAAATTTTCATGACCGGTTCTTCATGTCTTATGTCAGCGCCTCGATAACGCGCCTGCCATAACAAAGTATGAACCGCCGACGTAGGATTGAGAATCCCGTCACGAGGTGAATACAGAGCACACGCGTTTTCCGGCACACGCCATCCCCTGTCGGATAAAGCTCGGTGACCCCACTCTTCATAGTCAAGGCCAAACGACCACATGACATCGCGATTTTTTAGTACGGCCGACCACTCTTTTTCATCAGTAACAAGATCAATACCTCCGGTCTGGAGAAATACTTTTTCTCCAGAAACACGTTCGAGTTTATGCCATCCCGCGAGTGATTGAAGGTCAAGCTCAACCCGCTCTCGAGTATCGTGTGCAACACTCACTTGACGAGATTCTCCGTAACTTTGGCCCCTATCGTGCAGAAGTTCAAATTGTTCAAGAAGCAATACTTTCCTGCCTTCTCCCGCTAAATGATAAGTCGTTGACATCCCAACAACACCGGCACCGATAACAATCACGTCAAATTTTTCTGGTCTCAACTAAATTCTCCTTGTTGAAAAACTGCAGGCATCGTATCAAAAAGAGAGTATTGAGTCAACCTACGTCAGGGATACTTTCGGCGTTCTAAAAACTAAGAGCTTGAAACCTAGAAAATTCCACGTGAGAGAGGTTAAGGAAGCAAGGGCCTTGGCAATGTTGAGCCAGACCTGACTCTCTACCTGGAGAAGAGGTGTCGAGGTCATCCCGACGACCACCGCGCTATTTATCAAAAGCCCTACTACCGCTACCGCAAAAAACTTTGGAAAATCACTAGCTCCTCCTTCGCGATACTGGAAAACCCAGTACTTGTTCCAAAAGTAGGAGTTCGTAACCGCGAGCAAAAATCCCGGTATATTTACCCCCCCGACTATGATGCCGGCCGTAATTCCGGTCGCTATGCTCAAAAGATTGAGTACCCCAAAATCGATCGTGGTGTTTAAAAGTCCGACAGCAGTAAATTTGGAAATTTGCGCCATTACCGCTATCCACCGCGACAAAATTTTTCCGATCCAAATTCCGAATATCAAAAGAAAAGGAACCGCAAGGGGGAGCAGAAGAAGAACGGTGCGATCACGAAACCCTAAATTCAAAAGGGTCGGAATCGCAAAAACTCCGATAAGAAATCCCACTAACGCTCCAATGGCATAATCCTGTTTGGTAATCATATATATTTTTCCTGCCGATCAATAATTTCCTGCTCGATTTCAGTCCGCGGCCGCCCGTATTTAGTGCGCGAAATTTCCCGGGCAAGCTCGGCAATAGTTTTGTCTCCCTTTTGCGGCGGGTAAGTTTTCATGCTAAAAGGGGAGGTCGTCTGTCCATTCACCAATAATTTCAAATAACAATTGAAATTGTCTAGATTGAGAAGATCATACTCGCCAAATATAGGTTTGAATTGCTTGGCCATAAACTCGGCATCGTCCGAGCCGATCCGGAAAGAGGCCATGGACCCTACGTTTCCAAAAACCGCTTTTTTGATCTCTTCTTTGAGTTGGCCGATAAACTGGTGAGTAATAATAAGGTCAAGCCGGTATTTTCGCGCTTCGGAAAGAATGGTGGCAACAGAATCGGTAGTCACATTCTGAAACTCATCTATATATAGGTAGAAGTCCTTGCGTTTTTCCTGCTCCACATCGGCGCGCGCCAAGGCGGACATAAGGATTTTGCCCACAATGATAAGTCCTATCAGGGAGGAGTTGATATCCCCCAAACGCCCCTTGGACAAATTGACCAAAAATATTTTTTGGCTGTCCATGATATCGCGGAAATTAAAAGCGGATTTTTCTTGTGCCACAATCGGCCGCATGATCTCGTTTGCCAAAAACACGTCAAATTTGGAAGTAATATAAGGCACCATGTTTCGCAATTCTCCTTCTCCTCCGGCTTTTTCCGCCACCTGCGTCCAGAAATTTTTGACCACCACGTTTTTGGCGCGAGAGATCTTAAGATCGCGGTACGGTTTGTCCGACATGACCCGGGAAATCTCCAGCATGGTATTTCCGCTCGCGGGATCATCCATGACCAGCATAGTCGCGTTGCGAAAATACTGCTCAAACATCGGACCAAGGGCCTCGGGCACATCTCCGTATAATTTTTTAAAAATGCTGAAAAGCTCGTTTACGATAAAAGTTTTTTGTTCAGGATAGGCGGGGTCGTATTCAAGCATATTTAATCCCATGGGCCGCTCGATATCGCCCGGATCAAAATAAACCACATCCTGCAGGCGGTGGCGCGGCACAAAATCAAGCATTTTCCCCACCAGTTCGCCATGCGGATCGATAACGCACACACCCTTGCCCTCCTGTAGATCCTGAACAATCATATTTTCCAAAAATACGGATTTTCCGGTTCCGGTTTGTCCGATCACGTACAAATGCCGGCGGCGGTCATCATCCTTGATCCGCACGTCTTTTTTCTCGCCTCGAAATTCATTGTAGCCAAGAAGCAGTCCCTCGCCCGGCAGCTCCACCGGAGGCGAAGCTTGTTTGGCTTTCTGGATTTTGATGCCGGGAGTTTCGGTCGGAACATTCGGGAAATGGAAAATAGAGGTGAGCTCCTCCGTGCCGAGAATTATTTTCTGCGCGTCATCAAAAGTCCGGAAAGAAAAATTGAAAAACAATTTTTTCAAAGCTTTGCCGCGAACTTCATCAACCTTGAAACTGTTTAGAGCCGGATCGGTAAATTGCCCAAAGGCAAGTTCAAGCCCTTGCAAAATCCCCCGCGCGCGTTCTTGGGTAGAGGCTGACGCCACCAGCCGGATATTCACTTCAAAAAGAGATTTGGATGCTTTGCCATCAAGCGCTTTGCCCATTTCTTCTTGGATGGGGGTGAGGCGCTTCTCCTGCATCCGCTTTTTTTCATCCTCCGAATGCGGAGAAAAGAGCTCAATAATTTCAGTTATCAAAGTAACAAACTTGTTGTCATGCGATACCTTTCCCTCATAAAGCGCGCGCACTCGCTTGCGAAGTTTGTAGTTCCAGCTTTTGCCTGCCGGGCGCGCCACAATTTGCAGAGCCGCTCCTTCCCCTTCGCCGGCAAGTTTGGTAAAGATGTTGGTAATCTCTTTCATCGGATCGGTCTCAAGCTTCTGATAGGTCCGGATCGGAAAGTAAAGATTGGCGGAAAGTCCCACTTTTGACCCGACTGATACCCCTTCGGGATTAAAAATATTGTAATCTCGCGAGCGCTCCACATGCGCGTCGGTAAAAATTCCCTGAATAACTTTTTCCACCGAGGGGACAAGCCGGCGAGGTACCGCGACATAAAATAAGAGTTCTTCCCCTACGTGAGGAATGGCTAGCTCCAGCGCGAAAGAAGATTTTCCATAAATAAAAGTTTTAAGCCGTCCTTCTTTGATACCGTGGAGGTTGGCATAAAATTGCTCCATTAGGGCGATTTTTTCCCTCGACTGCTCGCGATTTATCTCCGCCCCTTCTTTTTGCTGCATATAGTAGGGCTGAAAGCGAACGGCCATAAGTTCTAAGTTAAGAGACTGGGATAAAATTCCTTTTTTGGCCAAATAGCGCAAAACAAAAAGAAGTATTGCCAAAAATATGACAGAAGCGACTAAAATAGTATACAAAAGAAGAATCGTATACGCGCTCATCAAAATACTTTTACCCCGCCCTTTGAAACCCCTTGCGCTCCTTGGGACTGGATAATTGTTAATGTTACTTTATTAATGGTATAGTCCCCCCCCCCTGTCAAAAGGCGGGGTTTATTTTGCGCAAAGCGACAAGTTTTTCATAATAGTCATCAGCGAGATGGTCATGCAATTCATCCAAAAGAAATGGAGTAGCCGCTTCGGCGACTTTGATCGCGTCCTGGATCGTACGGGTTAGTGCTAACTCGATCAAGTACTTGACCTGCTCTTCCCGTTCTTCTTTTTTTTTCAGATCTTCGCCTGGTTTTTGCAGATGAGTGGGTAGCGCGGGTACGGATACGGGTGGGGTCTGAATAGGTATCCTAGATTTTTGAATATGCTCGCGCAAAATTTCGCGAAAAATGTCGCGCTCCTCGGGGATTTTTTCCCCACGCTCTTGGAGTTCCTTTTTCTTATCGGCCAGTTTCTGCTCGAGCGCTTGCACTTCTTCCTCCGGAGAAGTATATAGTTCTTCTTTAGTATCTTGGGGCATAGGAATCAACTAATTACGAATTTGCTGACGAATATACGAATAACTTTAATTATAATATAATGTACGGGATGAGTAAATCCACTACTTTTGCCGTCTTGCTTGCTATTCTACTTCTAGGAGGGTTTTTCCGCTTCTATGAGATAACCGAAATTCCTCTGGGACTTTATCCGGACGAGGCCATGAACGGGTCAAACGCCCTTGAGGCGCTGGACACCGGAAACTTTAAATGGTTTTACCCGGAAAATAACGGCCGCGAGGGGCTATTTATAAACCTGCAAGCCATTTCTCTCGCGATTTTCGGAAATGAACCGTGGGCTCTGCGGGCGGTTTCGGCTTTCTTTGGAACATTAACCATCTTAGGAGTTTATTTGCTGGCAAGAGAGCTTTTTCACCCAAACTCTAAACTCGAAACTCTAAACTCTAAGCAACCCCAAAACCCAAAAAGTCAAAGTTCAAAATCGTTTAGAACTTCGGATTTAGAATTTAGAGTTTCTCACGGCGAGATCATTGCCTTGCTTTCATCATTTTTTCTCGCTGTGAGTTATTGGCATATAAATTTTTCCCGTATCGGATTCAGAGCCATCATGGTGCCGTTTCTTACCGCTTTTGGAACCTATTTTCTGCTCAAGAGCCTACGAGACGGGAAAATATGGAACATTATTTTAGCCGGAGTTTTTGTCGGACTGGGATTTCATACCTATATTGCTTTTCGTTTTGTTCCCTTTGTGCTGGCCGTGCCCGTGGTCTGGTATTTGTGGAAGTGGTGGAAAGGAGATAAAAATTACAATTTAAAGTTAAACGCCGCCTGTGCTCCATGTTTGGTCGTTTTATTTTTGTTTGTAACTTTTGTCACGGCACTGCCCATCGGCTACTACTTTCTGCAAAATCCCGGGGACTTTTTGGGAAGAACCGGACAAGTTTCTATTTTTTCAGCCGAATCTCCCCTGCTTGAATTTGCCAAATCCAATATCGTGACTCTAGGCATGTTTTTCGTCCGCGGCGATTGCAACTGGCGGCATAACTACAACTGCCAGCCGGAACTTTACTGGCTAGTGGCTATATTTTTTGCCGTTGGGATTCTGGTTGCCCTTAAAAACTTCAAGTCGCTTCCCTATCTGACCCTGCTCGCTTGGCTTTTCTTTTTGTCTCTTCCGGCCACTCTTACCCGCGAAGGACTGCCGCACGCTCTGCGCTCTATCGGCATGATTCCACCGGTAATGATTTTGGCCGGACTCGGTGCGTGGAAAATTTTTGAAGCAGCCAAACTTTGGCTGGAACGGCAGAAAGATAAAAAGCCTTTCTACGCGGGACAACTTGAAAGAATTAAGAAAGAACTTGCGCTCCTTGGTGTATTGCTTCTGCTCTTGGTGCCTCTGGCCACCTTCCGTTCTTACTTTGTGCGCTGGGCTAATAATCCGGAAACTTATTTTGCTTTCTCAACCGACCTTCTGCACCTCGGACATTTTCTGGACGGCCTCCCCGATAGTACGAAAAAATACGTCGTTGTAAATTTGCCCGGAACCGAAGTCCGGGGAATCCCCATGCCGGCACAGACCATAATGTTTGCGACTGACACTTTTCAGGAAAAAAACCGCCGGACCAGAAACATTGAATATATCCTGCCGGAAAGTATCAATAAAATACCGATTATAAATAATCAAAAAACTATTATCGCCCCCCTAAACGGGAGCGACCGGGA
>CAYJWH010000006.1:10356-35734 GCA_964373875.1 uncultured Candidatus Saccharibacteria bacterium
CGATTATAAATAATCAAAAAACTATTATCGCCCCCCTAAACGGGAGCGACCGGGAACTCCTTGGCCAATTTCGCGCTCTTTTCCCGGATGCAAAAACCCGCGCTCCGGCGGACTTCGTGATTCTAGAACTACAGCAGCAGTCACCATGATTGAAGTCCGACTTCAATCATTTATTCAATCATTTATTACAAGTTCATAAATTTCGACAAATATGGCAGAATTAAAAGAGCGGCGCACCACGTCAGAGACGTGATGGCCGCTCGAACTTCTGGCCCCCCGCGATGCTATTTCTTGTCGCAGGCCTCGTTGCGGCACGGCAGACGCGCCCCGCAGGCGCAACGGTCGTTTTTCCGCAGCACGGGCCGTGAGCGATCCGTCGGCGCCTTCATTGGCGCCTCCGCTGACGGACCCACTCCTCGCCGACGGCGCGGTCCAGCTCACGAAGGATCTGCAAATTGCGCTCGCGCTCGGCGCGCGTAACGCGAACACGACGCCGAGGCGGCCACTTGACATGCGCCGCCATGAGAACGATGGCGAGGAGCGCCACCGCACCGGCAACCGCACCCGCCGTCCACCAGTCGTAGACGAACTGCTCGCCCATAGAACCTCCTTCCGACTACTAACGCCGGTCTAGAGTAACAGCACCAGCAAGGGCCTGCCGGACTGCCCAGACGAGCAGACCAACATTCCTCGCCACAAGAACAACAACTCCCAGGAGCACTGCCTTCTCTGCCATGAACCACCTACCTTTTATAAAATTTAGGAACGAATTATAATTATATCATATTTATGAATAAAAGCAATGGTTCGACAAGCTCACCACGGGCCTTAGCCGCATGCGCAATCCTGGCCATAATGTTTTTACTAATGCTCGGCTCGGTCTGGAATGATTCGGCCATCATTGACGAACTTGCCCATATTCCGGCCGGGTTTGGATATTTGCGAGGCGACTATCGGTTGAATCCCGAACATCCGCCATTGATAAAAACCTTGGCCGCGTTTTCCGGCTGGCTTTTTGTAAACCCAAACTTCCCCACCGACACCAAAGCCTGGCAGGAGGACGTAAATGGCCAATGGACTCAAGGTTCAATATTTCTTTATGAATCCGGAAACGACGCGGATAAACTTATTTTCTGGATGCGTCTGCCGATTATACTTTTGGCGATTTTCTTTGGCTGGCTGATATTCCGATGGGTGCAAAAAAGATTTGGCGCGAGGGCCGCCCTTCTATCTTTAACTTTTTATGCTTTTTCTCCAACCATCCTTACTCACTCTCGCTAC
This sequence comes from uncultured Candidatus Saccharibacteria bacterium, assembly GCA_964373875.1. Taxonomy (GTDB): domain Bacteria; phylum Patescibacteriota; class Minisyncoccia; order Sungbacterales; family HO2-52-23; genus CAYJWH01. The sequence goes on from CAYJWH010000006.1 coordinate 11,638, forward strand.
GTCACTACCGACCTTGGCGCCGCTTTTGGTTTTTTTATAGGAATCATATCTTTTATCTGGTTTTTGGAACGCCCCACTTGGAAAAATGCCCTGCTTACCGGACTTATTTTCGGGGCGGCCCAACTTCTTAAATTTTCGCTTGTCCTGCTTTTGCCGATCTATGCGCTTCTTTTCATTGTTTGGCTTTTAGTCATGCCTTATCTCCACCTTCATGACCGCCTGAAAATGGCTTGGCAGCTTTTTTCAAAAATTCTAGTTTTGGGCGCCATAGGTCTTATCTTGATCTGGGCCGTGTATATTCCGCATACCATAAATTATCCAAAAAACCGGCAAATTCGCGATACGACCTTTCTTCTTACTTCATACGGCACAAGACCAGTAGCTGATACCGTCATCGCCCTCTCTAAAAACCAAATTACCCGGCCTTTGGCGCAATACCTTCTTGGGGTTTTAATGGTAAATCAGAGGGCACAGGGAGGGAACACCCAATACTTTCTCGGTGAAGTTTCCGCGGGAGGATTCGCTTCCTACTTCCCTACCCTCTATCTCTTGAAAGAGCCGTTGGCTTTTCACTTTCTTACGCTGATCGCCCTTTGGTTTGGAATCTCCAAGATTATCCACTGTTCCAAGCTTAGCTTGGAACAAAATAAGTTTAGCTTGATGAGGGTCTGGGTTCGCGATCATTTCACGGAGTTTTCCGCTCTATTTTTTATCGCCTCTTATTGGACTCTGTCCATTTCTTCACCTCTAAATATCGGCATCCGGCATGTTATGCCTACTTTTCCATTTATATATCTTCTGGTGTCTAAAGAACTTTCGGAATGGCTCTCCTCGCACGAAGCTGCAAACCCCAGTTCTTGGCTCGGATGGCTTTATAACGTCTACCAGCTTTACATAAAATCTATCCCGCGATATTTAATCGTCACGGGACTTTTGATTTGGTTGGTGGCAAGTGTTGCTTCCGCGAATCCTAATTTTATGACTTATTACAATGAGCTTGCTGGTGGAGAAAGAAACGGCTACAATATTGCCGTTGATTCAAACTATGACTGGGGACAAGATTTGAAACGTCTGAAGATATACGCGGAGAAAAACGGAATTGAAAAAATCGCTGTGGATTATTTTGGCGGCGGACAAGTCAAACATTATTTCGGAGAGAAAGGAGAAAATTGGTGGTCGTCTCGCGGTTATCCGGGAGAGTTGAGAGGTCCTTCAACAAGCTCAGGACAAACTCCCGATGGAGTTTGGTTTGCTGTATCCGCAACATTCCGCCAGGGAGCTTTTGGCAAAACCATTAAAGGGTTTATCCGCAAATCAGAGGACTCTTATGAATGGCTAAGGCCGTATGAGCCGGTAGCAAGGATTGGCTCGATATTTGTATACAAATTGCCATAGACTTGACAGGTATCTATCCGCCTGTTACAATTAAAAAACGTTCATTCTTAATCCAGACGGAGTATTATAGCAGGGTCCGTCGTGGATCCTCGACTCCGTCTACCCTACCCACCTCTTCAAGAGGAGGGCGCAATGATCACGCCCCTAAGTGGGTAGCCACGTCGACGTCGCGGTAGTCGCGGCCACCCGCTTCATCCCCGCGTGGTCGCGGCGGCGGGCGGCAGGCACACGGTGTGGGAGTTCTCTAATAAACCCCCGCGAAGCATCGCGTGCTTGCCGCACCGTTCCCCAAGTTCGGTCCGTTGGTTCTTACCTTCGGGCCTTTTCAATTACAAAATTTATATTAACAACTTCTATGCGACCGCATATTAAATGTTAATATAAATTTCGAGCTTGAATTTATATCCTTGAGCAAAATAAAAATTTATTTTCATTTTGCTCCTCCCTGCAATTTATAAAAAACCTTATTCCCGAAGCGCAAATCAATATATTCGAGATTTATCCTCTTTTCTTTCACTTCTTCATCAAGAACGGTTTTTAATACTTTTAATACGTTTCCGACATCTGCCTTTCGGGCCACAATCAAGAAAAAACCGTCATCGAGCGTTATTCGAAATTCTCCCAATAAAATAGAAGAAAGTTCGTAAGCAATAACTTTAGAACTTATGCCGATCTCTAATTTTTCTCCGAAATCTTTCAGATATTTCGCAAGGGCCGGTTCAAGCACGTGCTCGCCTAACGGCAGAGATGAAAAGTCTGTTTTTATTTTTACGACAAGAGAACCGCTTGAATTTGGAGCATGATCTAAGGCACGACCCTCGTCATCTATAAAAACGCAGTCAATATCCTCCTGATTATCCGGAGTAAAATTATCATTGCATAAAATCGCCCAAAGGTCTCGCTCTACAACATTTGCCGTAAGCAAATCCGGCAGATACCTCTCCAAAGACACCTCTTGAATCCGCGGAAACTCATCTTTAAGTTTTGAGACCAGACTTTTTTCTTTTATTAAAAAAATAGATCGTTTTGGAACTAAAAAGGCGTAGTTGCCGGAAGTTTCTTCCCAAATCAATGACTTGATTGCCTCGCTAGAAAGGGCTCGTGTTCCGGAGATGTTGATTTGGGCAAGCTGCCACTCAGGGTTTCTAAAGACAAATATGGCGGCCGCAATTACAATAACGATAGCTATTGATATGGCTGTTACTTTTAAGATGATCCGGGACTTCCCGCGATAACGCGTCCGCTCTGGAGTATAGATGATACGTCCGCTCATCCCACACATAACTTGCACTGCGTAGTTCGTACCTCCTTACGGAAATGCGAGACCTTTGTGCAAGCCACTTTAATTTTTGAATAAAAACTTTGTACTTCTGATTTGTGCAAGTTATGTGTGGGATTCATCCCGCAAAGCGTCTTATCAATGGATTAATCCTCGTCAAAAATTCGTATGGGGTTGTTCCGATTTTGAGGGCAAGCTCATCAGCCCAAAGTTCCTCCGTCTTTTGCCCCGACGCTCTATTTTTTCCTTTTGCTGGCGAAATCGGGGTCCCGACATCACGTCGGGACTTTCCAATAAGCGTTACTTTATCTCCTACTTTCACGCCGCTAATTTCGGTTACATCAACAACAACCATATCCATGGAGACCCGGCCAAGGACTCCCGCTCTCCTGCCTCTGACCAAAACCTCTCCAATATTGGAAAGTCCCCGGTCATATCCATGCCAGTATCCGATTGGCAAAATGGCAATGATACTGTCACGATTCACTTTTTCCGTAAGATCATAACCGATATACGACCCTCTTTTAATTTTTTTTGTCTCTACAATATATGTATACCAGGAAAGCGCTGGCTTCAACACTATAGAGGCTAAACCTCTATAGTGCGTACTATAGAGGTTTAGCCTCGACTCGGGTGATGGAAAATATCCGTAGAGAGACATGCCTATCCGAACCATATCAAGATGGGTTTCCGGAAAAAGAATCGTGCCTCCGCTTGCCGCCGCGTGTCGGATGAACTTTTTGAAACCGACTTTTCTAAAAAGTCTTACGACTTTTTTGAATTCTGATAATTGTTCCAGCGTATAAGTCGGGTAGGCGGCGTCTTTGGCGGACGCAAAATGAGTATAGATGCCCGTCGGTGCAATTTTGTATCGTTTTAGTTTTCGAAAGAGTTCTGGAACGGCATTCGGCAAAAAACCCTGTCGGTGCATACCCGTATCGATCTTTATATGAACTTCGGGTCGCTTTTCAAGTTTTCGCAGAACTTCCAGAGATTCAAAATTAGAAATTGTTAAAATAATACTTTCTTTTGCGGCTTCTCGCATTCTACTCGGAAGTGTCGCCCCGAGAACCAAGATCGGATTCTTTATTCCTTCGCGCCGAAGCCGCAAACCCTCTACAACCGAGTCAACTCCAAACCAGAGTCGTTGCTTATTAGTTATTGATAACTGACTATTAGCAAGTAGCTTCGCTGCTTGCACCAATCCGTGTCCGTAGGCGTTGGATTTTATTACCGCCATAAATTTCGTATTTTTCGGAATCAACTTCAAAAACTCTCTAAGGTTGTGCTCAAGAGCTTTTTTATCTATTTCAATCCAGGTTCGAAAATAATCCGATCCGTAAGACATAGAATCATTGTATCTAAAAAACGAGGAATTTTCCATCTTGATTTTCTGGCCGTACTCGCTATGATAAGATAAGTTCCGGGAGATTTATATGAGGCGATTTCTGTTTGTTTTTTTGTTTGTATCCGTCTCGCTACCCTGGCCGGCAACTGCTGGAGAAATAGAGCACAATGACCCTTGTCTTACTGCCCTGGAAGAGGCCGCAAAAATTGTTACCCATGAGGATTTACCGAGAGAACAGATACTTGATGTTGATTCCCTTAAGCATATAGACGACCTCCGCTGTCACGAAGAAGAAAAAATGGTAAATACCGCGATCGTTGTACGCCTAGGAGATCAAACGGCAAAATTCGCTGTATTTCACTTGCACCTGACCAAAGAAGGCGCGCCTCATCCCCTTATGCCGCCCCGGGAATGGAAGCCCTTTACGAAAGAAGATTTGCGGATTGAATGGTGCGGACTTATGGCATGGCGTGAAGAAAGTTTGAAAGAACAGGGATGTAAATAAAAATCCTCGCCGCGCGAGGATTTTAATTTACTTTTTTGATTTGCTTTCTGCCTCCCATATGCGGCCACAAGACCTTGGGAATATTTATAGATCCGTCTTTATCTTGATAATTTTCGAGAATCGCGATAATGGTTCGGCCGACGGCAAAAACAGTTGCATCGTTCATATGAGCAAACTCAAGCTTTCCGTCAGACCGGCGGATTTTAGTATTTAGGCGTCGCGCCTGATAATCAGTCATTAGGTCCGCGGTATGCGTTTCGCGATACTTGTTTTGGCTGGGAATCCAAGCCTCAATATCTATTTGCCGCGCATCAGGCGCCCCCATATCTCCGGTGCAAAGCATCACTACCTGATACGGAATTTTAAGTTTCTGCATTAAATACTCCTGAATCGCTACGAAAAATTCCTGCTCTTTTACGGATTGCTCCGGCAGAGTAAATGACTCCATTTCCAGCTTATCGAACTGATGCACCCTAAAAATTCCCTTGGTGTCCTGGCCGTATGATCCGGCTTCTCTGCGAAAACTCGTGGAAAATCCCACATAGCGAAGCGGAAGATCTTTCTCCTCCAGAGTCTCTTCCATGTGAATAGGGCCAAGCGTATGCTCGGCACTGCCGACAAGATAGAGATCGTCTTGCGGTAAATAATATCGCTCATCTTTGTCGGTCTCAGTCAGGCGAGCCATTTTTCTAAAGACGTCAGGCCGCACCATTTGCGGAGGAACTACGGGTATAAATGGGGTATCAGAATATTCTTTTCCAATTTTTCTGACAATTTTTTTTAATTCTTTTGGCGAAGTCAAAACGTTTAGAGCAAACTGCACCAGCGCAAACTCAAGCAAAGCGGCCTCACGTTTTAAGTAACTAAATCTTGCCCCAGATACCCGCGAGGCCCGCCCAATGTCTATAATATCGAGGTCCTCTCCCAGAGAAACGTGATCACGCGGTTTGAAATCGAACTGCGGAATCTTTCCCCATGATCGCAGAATCTTATTTTCACTGGCATCTTTGCCGACCGGTACGTCATCGGCAGGCAGATTGGGAAGAGTTTGCATTAATTCAGCAAACTGTTTCTCAAGAGCATTCATCTCAAACTCCAAAGAGCCGATCCTGGTTTTTATTTCTTTTGATTCTTTGATCTTTTCCTTGCGGTTCTCCGCGGATGCTCCGGCAATCTCGTCCGAAAGCTTATTGTGCATTGCGCGCAGGTCGTCAACTTCTTTTATTTTTGCCCGGCGCTTTTCGTCGACTTCCAAAAGATAATCAATATCAACACTGGCACCCTTCTTCTTGAGGCCTTCTTTTACTTTTACCGGGTTTTCACGGATGAGTTTGACGTCAATCATATTATTACCCTTTATTAGAAGAACTACTTCTTCTAATACCATAACCTACCTGTAAATTAAAGTTTATCCTTCCTGGTGGCGGGGACGCATGGTTGGAAACAATACGACCTCTTTAATGTTTTTTGTATTCGTGAAAAACATTACAAGGCGGTCAATACCAATACCAAGTCCCGCCGAGGGCGGCATGCCGTATTCCAACGCCTCCAGATAGTCTTCGTCAACTTGGTGCGCTTCCTCCTCCCCTGCTTCCCACATTTTTTCTTGCTCCTCAAAACGCGCGCGCTGGTCAAGCGGGTCGTTGAGCTCCGCAAAAGCATTGGCAAGTTCCAATCCGGCCGCAACGAGCTGGAAGCGGCGGACTTCGCCCGTCTTTTCTGATTTTTTGGCAAGCGGCGAGATATCAAGCGGATGATTGATTAAAAAGGTCGGTTGGACTAAGTACGGCCGACAGACTTTTTTATAAATTTCATCGGCAATCTTTCCTTTTGGTTCATGCGGCCCGACATCGATACCGAGCTGTTTTGCCCTCATGGCGAGTGAATCCCTAGTTTCTCGGTCATAATCGGTAATCTGAGCGTAACGCGCAAGCAAATCTTTGAATGCGACCCGAGGAAGCGGAGGCTTGAATTTTATAAATTTTCCTTCGTGCTCAATCTCTCTATTTTTGCCAAATTTCTTTGCAAGTGCCACAAACAGATTTTCCACGAATTTCATCATGTCCTCTTCGTTCCAATACGCGACGTAGCATTCTAGCATGGTAAATTCCGGATTATGGGTCATATCGATCCCTTCGTTGCGGAAGTCCTTTCCAATTTCAAAAACCCGCTCAAGTCCCGCCACCAAAAGCCGTTTTAAGTAAAGTTCCTTTGCGATGCGAAGATAAAGATCAATGCCGAGAGCATTGTGATGCGTTTGGAAGGGCTTTGCCAGAGCGCCCCCCGGAATTGCGTGGAGCATCGGAGTTTCCACCTCCAAAAATCTATTTTCATCGTGAAATTCGCGGATAGCTTTTATAATTTCAGACCGCTTTTCAAAACGCTCCCGCACTTCTTCGTTCATCAGGAGATCCAAATAGCGCTTGCGAAATCGCTCCTCTACATCTTGAAGTCCATGCCATTTTTCAGGAAGCGGCCTTAAGGACTTGGCAAGTATTTCCCATTTGGCGACTTCAATAGTCGGCTCTTTTCTTTTAGTGCGGAAGGCCTTGCCCTCGATTCCTAAAAAGTCTCCAATATCGATTGTTTCAAGCGCCAAAACATAGGCGTCACCCAAAAGATCTTCTTTAAAGTACGCTTGAATTTTCCCAGAGGCGTCTCGAATATCAAAAAAGGCCGAGCCGCCGTGCTCGCGTCGCGCCATTACTCGTCCGGCAAGAGCGATCTTTTTTTTCATTTTCTCTAAAGCGGAAAATTTCTTAAGCAAATCCGAGACCGAATGGGTACGATGCGCTATTGCCGGGTACGCGTCAATTCCCTTCCCCTGCAAAATTTTTAGTTTTTTTATCCGCTCATTGCGAATTTCTTCCAAAGCCATAGTAATTTTATACTACAATAAAAAAAAGCTCCGGTCGAGCCTGCTCTATCCAATAATCATAAAAGCAGACTTGTGTCCGTGGCCGGGGCATATCGCCGACACAAGTCACCCGATCTCCACAATCTCGTACTCCACCGTCCCTCCGGGCGTTCTAACTTCCACTTTTTCATGCGGTTTTTTGCCCAAAAAAGATTTTCCAAGAGGCGACTCGTTGGAAATTTTTCCTTCGGCGGGACTCGCTTCTTCAGACCCTACGATAGTGTATGTATCTTCTCCCCGATCAGACTTTACCCGCACGGTTGATCCTACTTGGACCAAATCCCTACTTTGATTCTTTTTAATAAGCACCACATCGCGAACCATTTCTTCAAATTTGGCGATTTCCGACTCAATTAGCGACTGCTCTTCTTTGGCCTCCTGATATTCGGCATTCTCCGATAAGTCTCCGAGAGACTTGGCGTGCTCAAGACGGTCCGCAATCTCTTTGCGCCTGGAGGTTTTGAGCTCGTGTAACTCCTGCTTTAATTTTTCTAATCCTTCTTCGGATAAGTATTCCATCCCGTTAGAGATTTAATAGTATTGACCAATAAATTTGTAATTTCTACCACGCGTATATCTTGAACCCAATTAGAGACAAGACCTTCATCTCTAACGGGATTCCATATATTTGGTTAATGACCATAAACAATATTAGAATCCCAATATTTTGTCAATAAAAGGATATGCACAGGTATCCTCTGACCGCATAACTGCTATATCTATCCGTGCTATAGCACGGATAGATTACGATAACAAAACCACTTATACTGTAATGGGATATATGTGAGGATATGCACACGTCTAATTATTCTGATTGACCCAAATACCTTTTTAAAATTTCATTGGCGATGGCAATCGCTCCCGTGCCTTCCCCCGCGTGTTCCACCATTACTGCAAAAGCAATCACTGGATTTTGGATTGGAGCAAATCCAACCACCCAAGAATGCGTCGCCCCGGATCCTGATTCCGCGGTTCCGGTTTTAGAAGCGACCTCCAGAGGAAGATTTTTAAATAATTTTGCCGTGCCGCTGATTGATGTTTCCCGCATCGCTTGTACGACATGACGCAATATTTCTTCACTAACTATATTTTGGCTAAGAATCTCGGGATTTTTGGATGCGGAAAGATACGGACGATAAACTTTACCTCCGTTGCCAAACGCGGCAGTAACTACAGCCATCTGCAGAGGGGTGGCTTTTATTCCTCCTTGGCCGATAGAGACGTTATAAGTATCTCCCACGCGCCAAATCGGGTCATTAGGATCCGCAACTTTTTTCCACTCAGGATCAGGCAAAAGACCAGATTTTTCTCCGGGGATATCAATCCCCAATATAGATCCTAGTTTAAAAGCTTCCGCATAACTTTTTATTTTGGAAATACCGACTCCTTTCTGTTCCCGAAAACCGCCTCCAACCGTATAAAAATAAACGTTTGCCGATTGGGCAATGGCATCATAAAAATTAACCCACCGTGCTTTAGGATTCGGCCTCCAATCGACAAAACGGCTAGCTTCTCCGGAACGATACGGATTAGGGATTTCAATATATCCGGGATCGAAAATAAGTTTCTCGGGATCAATAACTTTTTCTTCAAGTACGGCAGCGCCTACCAACAGTTTGAAAGTGGAACCGGGAGGAAACTCACCGCTAATGGCTCGATTAAATAGCGGTTTTAACGGATTTTTAAGAACAATTTCGAATTCCTTAAATGAAAGTGAATTGCCAAAACGGTTTGAATTAAAACCGGGATAGCTTAGTAAAGCTCGCACCGCCCCATCTCGGGGATCTATAAATACCGCGCTCACTCCCTTTCTTTCTTGGATATATCCATCGATTACCTCATAGGCTATCTGCTGAAGCTTGCCATCAATAGTAATAGTAATATCCGAGCCTGCTTTCGGCTCTTGAACCAATTTATAGCGAGACTCTTTCCCGTCCGCATTTATCTCGACTATCTTTCTTCCCGCTTCTCCGCGAAGAATATCGTCATAAGCGAGTTCGACTCCGCTTTTACCAATCGTGTCTTGATAGGTAAGCCCGCCGTTTTTTCGCAGGTCTTCCTCTGAAACTTTGCCAATAAATCCCAAAAGATGGGAAAAAGCAAAAGGACTTTCGTAGGCGCGGCGAAACTCCTCAAAAATCTGTATGCCTGGAAACTGATAAAGCTTGGGAGCAAGCGATAAAATTTCTTCGGGATTCAACCCCTGAGCAAGTGTTAGACGCGGGGGTAGTTTACGAGGATCATGGTCCTTGGGAAAACCCAGATCATAAAAAAATTCTCTCGATTTTCCAAAAATACTTTCGAGGTCATCGAGCAACTCCCCTAAATTTCGGCTCTCACTTAAAAACTCCTCCTTTTCCAGAGCAACTCCAAACGAAGGATGATTTTTAACCAAAGGTCGGCTCTTATAATCGTAGACCATCCCGCGCGGTGCAAAAACAGGCCTCGTAAAAAATCTGTTCTCCTGAGATTTTTCAAAATATTCATTCCCTTCTCGGATTTGAAGAGAGGCGGCGTGCGAAACAAGATATAGAACCCCGGCAAAAATACAAACAAGAAACACCGTCGAAAAAATCTTATTGATCGGCCTTTCCAGTTTTCCCTCGGAACTCTGCAGAGTTCCGAGGGCGCTCACCGAATCAACCAAAATCTCATCTGGATCAAGAAAATCGAATCTTACCTTTTTTCTGAAAAATATTTTTCTCATGGGATTCATCTATTTTGCAAGTAGTATGTTCCGGCAGTATAGAATATTGATACGATTATCGCCCATGATAAGATTCCCGCCGCTATTCCAATCCTAATTCCATTCCAGTACTCTACTTCGGAAGTAATACGGCCGATGGCGCTGGACCCCACGACGACAAACATGGAAAAAGTTATAAGCATAATTCCCATATTTATTCCTTGAATTACGGGCAATTTTACGTCAGAAAAAGAAGTTTTCAAAAAATCCACCAAAAATGCTTCTATAAAAAATGCCGTTAAATAGGTTCCGGGAGGAAAAGTGAGAAAGCTGTCAAATAAAAATCCCAGAAAGATTCCGAGTATCAGACGCGATGACAAAGATATCCTCCAGAACCAAAAAAAACAGACCGCCGCGGCGATCGGGAAATTTACGCCGCCAATATTCCAAGGGAAAACAAGTTCGATAAAGATTGCCGCCACAACACTCAAAATTAAAAAGACTGCCGGCATTAAATTCACTTTATTACAAATACTTCTCGCAAAGTTTCGGGCTTTGTGCTGACGAAAGCACGCGCCTCCGTAAAGGCCGAATTTTTCCCCAACCCCGTGCTGACTATTTCTCCCACGGGTAAAGATCGACGAGCTACCCCTATCCCCAGAAGATACACCGCGTCTCCTTTTCGCAAAGGAAGTCCCTGTGGTAGAAGTTCAAGCGCCAAGGTTCTAGCCCCAATGCCTCGAGCTAAGGCCCGAATTTGTAGAGGCAGAATTTCAACTTCAAGAGTCTGTCCGGGATTGGAAATAATTTCAACATGTGACCCTGCTTCATTTGATTCCTTGACCACTCCGACCAAAAATCCTAGAGAATCAATCGCCATATCCCCTTTTTTGACGCCTTCTTTTATTCCCCGGTCAATAAAAAGAAACTCTTTTCCAAACTCTACTCGGTAATAAATTACTCTGCTTCCCTCAAGCGCGAGCCGTTCTTCACTAAAACGCAAGGCTTTGCGTAGAGAGCTATTCTCTAAAGTGAGACTCTCAATTTTCATTTTATCTGCTGTTTCGCGAATATCCTCAAAATATTCCTCCGTACTGCTTCCCGCTAAAATTTGCTTTAGGATAAGAGCCCGCGATAAAACCTGTTTTATTGTTTTCAAAAATTTCTCTTCAACAGAAGAAACAAATCCGGTATTGCTTAAAAAAAGTAGCAACCCTAAAAGGATCGCGGCAAATACAGCTTTTGTGATTCTCCTGTGGGCCATTTTAGGTAGGAACCTTTTCGTAACCGGTACTCACCAGCACATCTTTTACCGCGTCTATATCTTCGAGGATAATTCCCGTACCGCGAACTACGGCAGTCAAGGGGTCCTCTGCCACTTTAACCGGAATATGAGTTTCCTCGCTTATCAGCTTTCCCAACCCTCGCAAAAGCGATCCGCCACCCACCAAATGAATTCCCCGGTGCATGATGTCGGCGACAAGTTCCGGAGGAGTTGATTCTACCGCAGCTTTTATGGAGTTTACTAAAATATTAATGGAGTGGCGAAGTGCCCGGCGAACATCCGCGTCGTCCACCACAATCTCCTTGGGAAGCCCGGTCACTAAATCCCGGCCGCGCATGGTTGCTTCTATTGGTTCTTCAAGCTCATAGGCAGAGCCTATGGCGATTTTTATATCTTCGGCCGTGCGTTCCCCCAAAAGCATTTTAAATTCATCGCGGGCAAAACGGATTATGTCTTCGTTAAGTTTGTCCCCTGCCACCCGCAGATCGCGGGATACGACAATGCCTCCAAGTGAAATTACGGCAATATCCGTGGTTCCTCCGCCGATATCGACAATCATTGATCCTACGGCCTCCTGCACCGGCAGGCGTATACCAATGGCCGCGGCCATCGGCTCTTCTACCAAATAAACCTCTCGCGCTCCGGCATTTTTGGCCGCATCTTCTACGGCGCGCTTCTCCACTTCAGTTACCCCGGAAGGAATTCCTATAACTACTCGCGGCCTTGGAAAAAGAGAAAAAGTTTCATTGTGAACTTTGCGGATAAAATACTTGAGCATCTCCTCGGTTACTTCGAAGTCAGAAACCACTCCGGCTACGAGGGGCCTTGATGCGGTGATATATGCCGGTGTGCGGCCGACCATGCGTTTAGCCTCCGAGCCAATGGCTACGATCTGGCCGGTCTTTTGGTTTATGGCCACTACCGAGGGTTCATTGATCACAATCCCCCTGCCGCGAACATAAACTAGAGTATTGGCAGTACCCAGGTCTATACCGATATCGTGCGAGAAATGACCAAAAATTTTATTTAGCATACCCCGTGCCACAATTGCGGTTTTATTTGTCTTTACCGCAATTACGGTTTAATTAATTAAAAAATTCTTATGCCCACCAGTTCACAGGAGTTGTGGCACCGGGCATATTGACAAATCGTAATATTGCTTGTATGGTAACGCCAGAACAACAGGGAGAAATATGGCAAAGAAACACGTAGTGACTGACCTTAGCTCTGAAGAACTTGACCAAGAAATTACAAAATACTTTATAGAAAGACGAGCCACAGACGGATTAAGAGCGGGAATGCGTATAAATCCCTACCAGTGTCTTAACGACCTAAAAAAGCGAGGAATTGAATGTGATGTAGATGAATTCCTAGGGTCGGCTCTTAGGGCCAAGCAACTAGAGTCTAAAGGAGCTCCGGGATCTAATGTTTCGTTTGACGTGGCTTAATCAGCCACTTTTATTTTACTCAAAAACGATTTCTCGGAAATAATTTTTGCGATTTTCTCCGAGCGTTTTTTTACCTCCACTCCTTTCTTTTTCAAGGTATTTTCCGAAACCACTATTCGCCAGGGTATACCTATTAAATCTGCGTCCGCGAATTTTTCCCCGGCGCTTTTTTCTTCGCGGTCATCGTATAACACCTCAACCCCTTTGGCAAGCAAGGTTTTATACAGCTTTTCCGCATCCTTTTTTGCCGAGCCGAGAGGCAACAAGTGCACTTTAAAAGGCGCTACCGCCTCCGGCCAGATAATTCCCCGCTCATCATGATAGAGATCAACAATCGTCGCAAGCGTGCGCGCAAGGCCAATACCGTAGCACCCCATATAATATGGTTTGGCGTCTCCGTTGGCGTCCCGGAAATTGGCACCTGACATTTTCGCTGAATAATGAAAGCCAAGCTGAAAAATATTTCCTACTTCGATCCCGCGTTTCGAAATGAGCGGCTGTCCCGCCTCCGTCGTATAGCCCTCCTTCGCAAGCCCGATGTCACCCTCAATATCAAGAGTATAATCGCGATCAATGTTTACGTTGAGAAAATCTCTAAACTTCTTGTTCGCTCCGGTATATCCGTTTTTTATGGCGCGGAGCGAGAGATCGCCGATAACCTTCACCTTTTTTGAAATTCCAACTGGAGAAATAAAACCTGACTCCGAGCCAATGCTTCTGATTTCTTCTTCCGTCGCCGGACGCAACTGGTACGCTTTGGCGAGGTGCGCAAGTTTTACTTCATTTAGCTCAAGATCCCCCCGGATGACCCCAAGAATTAGGTTCCCCCCCTCATCGGCCATCATCACATTTTTAATCTGCCGCCACAGAGGGAGCTTGTGAAGCTTTACACCATCTTCCATCGTATTCCCTCGCCTTGCGTCCACTTCCCGCATCAATTTCTCTTTTTCGGAGAGATTTTTTTCTTCCCGGCGAAACCGGGCAACATCTTCATGCGCCGCGTATTTTCCGTCACGGGACACAAAAAATCTGCTTTCTCCCGCTTCGCTTTCAACAACAAATTCGTGGCAGTACTCGCCGCCGATATATCCGTTGTCCGATTCAACAACAACCGTATCACACCCGAAACGTCCGAAAATTTTCCGGTACGTTTCTTTCATCTTCTCATATTCTTTCTGGAAATCTTCTTCCGTCTCGTGAAATGAATATCCATCTTTCATCACAAACTCTCGCAAACGCAACAATCCCCCGCGCGGGCGCAACTCATCGCGAAACTTCGTCGAAAATTGGTACAGATGAAACGGAAGATCTTTATAGCTCACCTGAAATTTTCTTATTAAATCAACTAGCATCTCCTCGGCAGTCCCGCCAAGTACAAATTCCATTTCGTTTCTATCCTTGATTTTCATCAATTCAAACCCAACCGAATTGGTTCGATTGGTTTCTTTCCAAAGTTCAATCGGATGCAACACCGGCGTGATCATTTCTTCGGCGCCCGCCTGATCCATTTCTTCCTTAATAACCGCCTGAATCTTTTGATGGACGCGCCACCCCAAAGGCAAAAAGTAATATCTCCCCGCCGAGCTCTCCCGCACAAAACCGCCCCGATGCAGGAGTTTTTGCGAAATTTGAACCACGTCTCTTGGATCCTCACGCAGGGTTTTGCCAAAAAGTCGAGATTGTCTCATGTATTTTATTCTACTCTCAAAAATAAAAATAACAAGTATAAAAACCGTATAAATTTATCTAAACATTCTATACGATCGTATGGAATGTTTAGATAAACTATGAATATTGCATTTGTAGAGTACCTTTTTTATCAAGTGACACGAGGTGAATATAGGAGGTGAGTCCAAGGATATCGCATTTTTTCAATAAATCTTCGGGAAGAGGACATCCCCCTATCCAAACGCTTTTTTGAAGCGGCTTAAAACCTACGGCTACGAGTTGGGCACGCAGCCAATCTCTTTTTTTGCGCTCATCTTCAGGAATATCAAATATAAGTAACCGAGTAATGCCGTCGGGTTTTGACAGATCGAATGTAAAATCTTGAAGCGCCGTATGGCTCTTAGATTTTTTATATTCTTGTCCGCCCTTCTTTGTCACTGACCACCTAGCTCTTTTTTTTGATCCGCTTCGTACCACCAGCCCTTGTTTTCTCAAACGCGAGAGAAGACTTGAGACTGAGTACTTTTGGGGGGGTAAAAATTTATGTCGGCATTTTGGCCGATTGCCAATCCTCAAAATATTGCGCGTAATCCTTGACTGCGGATATTGTGGCGGGAAAAACGCATCAAGCATTACCGCACCACATTCGACAATATGTTCTAATATATCTCGGGTAAGCGAGGGACGCATATTTATGGCATATCTATATTTTTTAGTCTTTATCTAAACAATATTTACGATCGTGAATATTGTTTAGATAAATTTATTAATCTATCATTATAAATTTATCGCAATCCTCCGCACATGCTCCACCAATGTTGCCGTATACCCGGATTCGTTATCATACCATGAAAAAACCTTAACCAAATTTCCATCAACTACTTTTGTAAGTTGCGAGTCTATGATGGACCCGTACGGCTCCCCCACTATATCGGTTGACACCAGCGGATCTTGGGTATATTTAAGAACTTTGGACCAGCGAGGGCTCTCCGAAGCTTTTTTGAAAATTTCATTTACTTCTTCCCAGGTAGTTTTTTTCTTTGTCAAAACCGTCATAGCGCTCAAGGACCCGGAAATAGTCGGCACCCGCATGGCTACGGCGTCAAATTTTCCTTGAAGTTCCGGCAATACCTGGATTACCGCCTCCGCGGCACCGGTTGTTGAGGGAATAATATTTACAGCCGCCGCTCTTCCCCGCCGAAGGTCTTTCTCATCCGGGCCGTCTACCAGTTTTTGTGAGGCAGTGTATCCGTGCACCGTAATCATACTTGCCTTCTCCACTCCCAGAGATTCAAGTAAAATCGCCATAACCGGCGCCACCGAATTGGTAGTACAAGACGCATTTGAAGTAATTTGTCCGGCGTCAGCAAAGCGACTGTCATTTACTCCGACAAGAATCGTATCTACTTCTCCTTTGGCCGGAGCGGTGATTACCACATGTTTTGCGCCGGCGTCCAAGTGAGCTCGCGCTTTCTTGCTTGAGCTGAATTGTCCCGAGGACTCGACAACCAAATCAATCTCCAAATCTTTCCACGGAAGTTTGGAGGGATCTTCTTTTGCAAAAACTTTAACTTTCTTCCCGTCTATCTCAAGAGAATTTTCTGCCGCCTCCACTGATTTTACATAGCGCCCGTATACAGAATCATATTTCAAGAGATAGGCAAGAGTTGTAGTATCGGTAAGATCATTTACCGCCACAATATCAAAATCCGGCAAGCCGAATGCCGCGCGGAAGAAAGAGCGACCGATACGACCGAAGCCATTTATTGCCACTTTATGCCTTTTCATCCCGTTAGAAGTTTAGTTTAATTACACTTACAATTTTACCAAATAGTCTTATAGCATGTTTTGCTGAATTCCCGCTGGAGTCCGATTGGACTTCTGACGGGATTTCATATATAAAAACTATAGCACAAGGGGAGAACTGGATACAATGCAAATAATGATTTTGCTTTTCTTGCTGCTCGTCTGCTCCATACCCGCTTTCATTAGATTATTATTGGATGGGAATATTTATTATCTGCTCCCGGATCTGCTTGACAGTTTTATTATCGCTTTATTTTTATTTGCTTTTACATTATTCTTGCGCCGCGTACCTACAGTAGAGTAGATGTTGCGGCATTTTTTTGCAACGCCTCGGCTACCCGATTCAACGCCCTGATAAATGATGCCATTCTCCAGCTCGCTTTATATTTCTTTTTAACGCTGACGACGTCGGCAAATGCTTTAGAAAGTTTCTCATCTATTTTTTGCAAAACTTCCTCCTCACTCCAATATTTTTGTTGCAAAGACTGCACCCATTCAAAATATGAGCCTACCACTCCCCCGCTGTTGGCCAAAATATCGGGGATAACTTCAATCCCCCGCTTCTCTAAAATTAGGTCCGCCTCGGCCGTGGTTGGGCCATTGGCCATCTCTAAAATAACTTTTGCCTTGACTCTTGCCGCGTTTTTTTCCGTAATCTGATTTTCAAGGGCGGCCGGAATCAATATATCTACGGGTAATTCGAGCAGTTCTTCGTTTGACATTTGCTTACATGGTTCATGATGGGCGCCAACCGCATAGCAAAGTTTTCGCTCAATAATTCCGGTTTTCTCTTTGATATCGAGGACTTTGTCTATATCAATTCCATCCTCTTCAAAAAGGGCGCCTTTTGAATCAGAAATCGCGACCACCTTAAATCCATTGTCAAACAAAAGCTTTCCGATATTTGACCCGACATTGCCGAATCCTTGGATCGCCACACGAGGTTTAACCTCCTCGGCGGTATACGAGGTTAAACCTCGTAGATATTCGCGGAGAATTACAAAGCCCCCAAAACCGGTGGCAATTTCACGGCCTTTGGAACCGCCTCTTTCTGCTGGTTTTCCAGTGAACGCAGCCGGTTCCCAATGCCCGACCAGTTTTGAATATTCATCCGTCATCCAGTCCATAATTTGCGCGTTAGTATTTACGTCCGGCGCGGGAATATCCTTTTGGGGACCAATATCTTTCCAGACGGCGCGAACATATCCGCGAGAAAGTTCTTCAAGTTCTGCCGTGCTCAATTTTTTGGGATCAACTCTGACCGCTCCTTTGCTTCCGCCGTAAGGAACTCCAACAAGAGAGGTTTTCCAGGTCATTAAAGAAGCAAGCGCTTTTACTTCATCCAAATTTGAATCTGGATGAAAGCGGATTCCGCCTTTGTGGGGACCTAGAACACTTGAATGCTGTACCCGCCATCCTTGAAATCTTCCCGACCCAACCGGGATTTCGAATTCCAAAATTTTTTCCGGCTTTTGCATACGCGCCAAAACATCGCCGGGAATCTGGGCGATTGATGCAGCTTCGTTTACGAGTTTTTGCGTGTTTTCAAGGAAAGTTGACATTTATTTTTCCGCGGCGGGACTTTGTTTCTCTTTTTGCAAAAGATAATTATACGCCGCCAACGCGGCTTTCACCGCGTCTCCGGCAGATATGTTGTTTTGTTTATAGGGATCATCAGTGATATCTCCGGCGGCAAAAATACCCGGGAAAGAAGTTGAGGCGTGTTTCGAATCTATGACTACCTGCCCCCATTTATCAAGGTTCACCAGGCCCTTTACCATTTCTGAATTCGGTATAGACCCGATCTCCACAAAAACTCCTTCAAGCGGGAGAATTTTTTCTTCTCCGGTTTTTTTATCTTTATATTTTAATCCGCTGACAAAATTGTCTCCCAAAACTTCGAGAGTTTGCGCGTTTAAAAGAATGCTTTTTAGTTTCGGATTCTTTTTAATCTCCTCCTGCGTCACCGGGTCTCCTTTGAGTGTTTCCCCGTACTCAAGAAGATAAACCTCTTGGGCATAAGGAAAAAGATCGACAACGGCCTCAAGTCCGGCGTTGCCTCCGCCGATGACGGCAACCGTCTTATCGGAAAAAAGCGGAGCATCGCAGGTTGAGCAATAGGCAACCCCTTTGCCGTTTAGCTTTTCTTCTCCAGGAATCCCAAGTTTCTTGCGCCGAGCACCCGCGGCCAAAATTACTGCCCGTCCCTCATAGGCATTTCCCTTATCCGTCCGCACCGAAAAATTGCATGATCTGCCGGTCATCCCTTCAGAGAGCGGAGGAGTCGACTCCACGCATTGAATAGATTGCACCTCAACTGCCTTTTCCGGCATTTTTATATCCACTATGTCCGGAAAAGATCGAACATGCTTCTCTAATTTTTGCGCCAAATCAAAGCCGGAGATATGCGGATCCCCGATCCAATTCTGGATATCATCGGAGACTATGGATTGCCCGCCAAACTCTTCAGTTATAAGCAGAGTCTTCAGGCGTTTGCGGGCGGTATAGATAGCAGCCGCCACGCCTGCCGGCCCTCCGCCGATTATGATGATGTCGTATAACATAGTTTACATAACACATAACATGTAACACATAACATGATGCAAAATTTCATCGTGCTGCGGATCATGTGCTATGTGATACGTGCTACGTGCGTCGTTAAATTAGGGCACGAATTCCGGTCCTTTGTTTCTAAATGCTTTGATAAATTTTTCTACCCGTTCTTCCGAATATTCTTCAAGGTTAAATTTGTCCAGTCGCGTCCACGCGGCTAAAGCAATATCAGTATCATTGGCCGCACGGGGCGTAACTATGATTTTCCGCCCCCATTTTTTATAAAACCCTTCCATTTTTTCTACCATCTCCGGGGAAATATCCGGCCGATAAGACATCCAAATTCCTCCATGCTCAAGATTGTGAATAAGAACTTCATCCGGAAGTTCTTCTTTATATGCTCCCCATTCAGCCGGACTGGAGTTATGCCAGCCCGAAACGGGCGGATTGGAATTATAAGGCGGATGACTCGTACCCGCCACATGTTCCCGGCCTTGATCCGAAACGGAAAACCCCGGCAAATTTTGAGAAGCTTGTCCGGTTAAGTAAAAAACACCAAAAGCAATCCCCCCTACAATTAAACATAGGGCCGCAACCCAGCAGATAATTCTTAATTTTTTTCTGCGCAGAGCAGTATCCAGACGATCTCTTTTAACGTCACTCATATTTATTTAACTCTCCACATTAGGCGATGAGTTTCTTAAACTTCTCCACCAGGGGCACTTGCTCGGTTTCCACCCCATAGCTCTCTCCCAGATAATACGCGGTCCAGTCGGCAAGAAGAAGCGAGCGAAACATTTTTAGAAAAATTCCGGCCCCGTCAAGATCAATGGTCTCTACTTGAAGCCCCCGATCGCGATAAAGATTCGCCAAGACACTCGCTCTCTGGCTAATCTGGGGACGGTCGGTCGCATCTTTAAGAATAAGGAAGTAAAACTTTTCTGACAAGCTCCGGGTCTTTTCGGTAACGTCAAAACCGGTCATTTCATTATGGTTAAGTTCGGGCAACACGTTGTAAAATGCCGGGACTTTCCCTGTTTCGTTGAACTTAATTTTCCAATTGTAGGCAATGGCGAAATTTTCAATTGAGGAGTAGATAACCGGTACAAACCCCCGCAGGCGATGGGCAAGCGCCTTTCCTTCTGCTTCTATAGCTACGGGATCAAGAGAACGTGAAAGATTTGAAACTTCCTCAAGTACTTCCTTCTCAACCCCCATTAGCTTCAAAAGGGACTTGAAACTAAACCCAAGGGCCGACCGCGGTTGTATTCCCGTGTCCGGCAATTGTATATAAGATACTTCATCTTTTCTCGCGTACTCCAATAATTTTCCGCCGACCGATATTACTGCGAGCGAACATCCGCTTTCTCGCGCACTCTCATAGGCGTCGAGGGATTCTTCGGTGTTGCCCGAATAAGAAATTATAATAACCAGTCGTTCCCGCGGCTCTCTTTTGAATACGGGGGGTATACTGTAATTTTTGTGAACAATTAAATCTATCCGGGGATTCCAGGTCTTCACCAAATCGGCAGGCAGAGCAGAGCCCCCCATCCCAATCACTAAAAATTTTTCTCGGCGCTGGAGGTTTTCTTCATTTTCAATCTTTGGCTCAAATTCAAACTGCTTGGGAAAATTTTTTATGGCCTCATACATTGACATATATTTTTCTTACAATTGTTTCGCGCTATGACCCCCGAATTGGTTTCGCAGGGCGGATAATACTTTACCGGTGAAGCTTGGATTTTTCTTTGAGCGGACGCGGAATTTGAAAGCCCCTTCTATTATAGAGACCGGCACTTTAAGTTTTTTGGCGATTTTTACCGTCCATTCCCCTTCGCCGGTGTGTCCTACCGACCCGGAAATTCCCGACAGGTCTTCCCCATATTCTTCAAAAGCGCGATTCATCCACCCGATAAGGCGCGATTCAATAACGCTGCCGTGGTTGAAAACTTCGCTCACTCTTTTTAAATCTACGCCAAAATGTGAGCTTTTCATGACGCTGAATCCTTCGGCAATGGCCTGCATCATCCCGTACTCAATACCATTATGCACCATCTTCACAAAATGTCCCGATCCTGATTTTCCCATATATGCGTACCCCAGCGCTACGGCCAAGTCCCGCCATAGATCTTCGATTTCCTTGTATATTTTTTCTTCTCCCCCGACCATCAAAGATAAACCATTGCGGGCGCCGCTAGGTCCACCAGACACTCCCACATCCAAAAATTTTATACCAAATTTTGCCAGTTTTTTTGCTCTTTTGACTGAATCTTCAAAATATGAGTTTCCGCCATCAATAATAATGTCTCCTCTTTTCAAAATTTTTACTAGCCCACTTTTGCTTGCACCGAGCTTAGTCGAGGTGCCGAATATAACTTCGTCAACCGGACTTACTGCGGGCTTGCCCGCCGTAGCCTTGGCGAAGGCGGGGACCATAATCCATATTATTCTTGACGCAGACAATATTTTTTCCAGATCAGACAAAAATTCCACGGTTTGCACACCTTGGGTCTCGACCTCCCGCCGTTTTTCTAAATTAGAATCAAAGGCCGTAACTTTCCAGCCAAGGCCTTTTAGTTTTAAAACCATGCCAATTCCCATTTTGCCAAGTCCCACAAACCCGATTTCTTTTTTCAAGACCCTGTTAGGTTTTGCCAGTATTTTCTCCAACGACAACTCTTCGCTGATTTTGCTCGAATTTGGCAAATAGGTTTTTAAAGGGACTTTGTTTTTCTGCCAAGCCTGCACGATCGGGTCGATATATTTCCACATATGCTTTACCTCATCGGTGCTCGTAAAAAGCGTTTGGTCTCCGACAATGCAGTCAAGTAATAGTTTTTCATATTCTTCGACATATTGTGTTTTTTGTCCGCTTGCCCTCAATAAAAATTCAAAGGTACGCTCCTCCATCGCAAGCTCGAGTCCTGGTTTTTTTGACCAGAAGTGAATAGTGATCCGCTCTTCGGGCTCCAGCGTAAATACTACTTTATTTTGGTGGTGCTCCCCGGGACAAAGACAGGGAGTCGCGTGCTTGAAAGTAACCGTAATCTCTTTTCTCGCTTCTCCCATCCTTTTGCCAGATTCCATGATAATCGGCACTCCCCTCCAGCGGGATGATTCCAAAAAAGCTAAGATTTTAAAATAGGTTTCGGTCTGCGATCTTGGTTCTACGCCCTGGATCTGTCGATATCCCACGTATTGCGCCCGCAGAGTGGTTCTCCTAATATCCCGCAGGTATGGAACTTTAAGAGAACTTAGCACTTCGTTTCTAGCTTGTCTCACCGTAGCCGCCGAGAAACCCGGTGAAAGACCTGCCTGCCCGCCTGCGTGCGTACTCGCGCGGGCAGGCGCAGGCAGGTCCATAGTAACCAAAGCGAGCATCTGCAGGAGATGATTTTGTCCCACGTCGCGCAACGCTCCGATAGAATCGTAAAAAGGTCCGCGTTCCTCCACCCCGATTTTCTCCCAAAGTTTTATATCAATCCTCTCAATCGCGTCGCCCGACCAATTTTTTTCAAAAAGATTATTGGAGAAACGAAAAGCCAAAATATTTTGCAGCATTTCTTTGGCCAAGTAGTGATCAATCCTGTAAATCTGTACCTCTTGGAATAGTTTACCAAGATGCAGGTCAAGCTTTTGCGCGGTTTGAAAATCACGCCCAAAGGGCTTCTCGACAATGACCCTAGTCCACCCCGCCGTTGGAATCGACTGCGCGGAGCGCGACGAATATCTACTATTTATCCTTGTTGAGATATTATTTTTATGGTCTACGCTTGAATCTGTTTTTCCTGAATTTTTTGTCGATTCCAACGGCGGGGTCCACCCTTCTGGTTCGCACTCTTCAGTAAGCCCTGACTTTTTGAGATTGTTAAAAATCGTCTCATACGTTTCTGGTGCCACCGCCAAATAAAAAAGTTTATTGGTGCATACTCCCCATCCTTTGTCGATACCCGCCAAGACACTGGCAAGATCTTCGTATCCGCTCTTGGCGGTAAAATCTCCTTTGGCGTAAGTATAAAGATTAAGATATGGTTTTAATTCTTTTTTAGAAATTCCGTGCCGGGATTCGAGGATTTCTCCCAAATAGTCGCGAAACATCCGGTCGTCATAGTCTCGCCGTGAAAAAGCGATTATCCGGAAACGTTCCGGCAGTTTCCCTTTTTTGTAGAGATTAAAAAGAGCCGGCGCGATTTTTTTGCGCATAAGATCACCGGTCGCGCCAAAAATTATGAGAATTGTGGGAAGGTTTGACATCATAGGCCAAAAGCGTCCTCGGCTCTTCGTTTAAGTTCCTCAAAGTTCATCGGGCCCCGCTTGTGCATTACGATAAATCCCTCTTTATCTACAAAAATAGTTTCGGGTATTGAGAAACCTTTGATAGCTTTATAAAAAGAGTCGCTTGGATCAAGTACTTCGAGCGTGCCGGATGCGACCTTAATATCTTCTCCTCGGTTTACCAAAATTACCGTGAGTTTATCGCCAAACCTTTCTTGCAGTTTGTAAAAATTTGGTATTTCGTCCATACATAGAGGACACCAAGAAGCCCAGGAACTTATGACTAGGAATTTTCCTCTGGTATCCGCGAGTCGAACTTCTTTTCCTTCATAATCATAAAATACCAGGTCAGGAACGCTTTTAAGCTCTACTCGAGACGCCCTGGGAGTACCCCATCCGTAGATAAATAAAATTGCCGCCCCTGCTACGATACAGGCCGAAGCAATTAAAATTACTTTTTTCATTTCAGTTATCTAGCGAGGAGAAGCGTCTATTTTATGCCGAGGGCCTCCCGCAATTTCGGCTCGTCAAAGCCGATGATGATTTTCCCGTCAACCTCAATGACCGGCACTCCCATCTGTCCGGATTTTTGAACCATCTCATCCCGAGCCGATACATCGATCGCCACGTTTTTTTCTTCGTACTGCGCGCTATTTTGCGCGAAGAATTGCTTGGCCATCTTGCAATAGACGCAAGAAGGAGTGGTATAAATTTTTATTTGAGCCATAACCTTATAAAGGATTAATCCTGTATCTGCGTCGCTCGCGCGAAAATATAAACAAGTTTATATTTTACTCACTCGCTAGCATATAACTGATTATTTAATGGATGCTAGCGGCCAGCTTTGGCAAGTTCTTCATCTATCATGATCTTGAATTGGGCAAAAGGCACGGCCCCGGAAAGCAGGCGGCCGTTTACAAAAGTCGCGGGAG
>CAYJWH010000007.1:0-26454 GCA_964373875.1 uncultured Candidatus Saccharibacteria bacterium
GATATAGAATATCTAAAAGCCGCCAAAGCACTGAAAATACCCACGGTAGTGCCGGTGATTTCCTGGGACAACTTAACGGTGCGGGGGCCTCTCTTTATTATTCCGGACCGGCTTTTGGCGTGGAATCAAGCGCATGCCGAGGAAGCGGTAAAATGGCACGGGGTCCCGAAAAAAAATATCCGCATTATCGGATCTTCCTTCTTTGACGGCTGGTTTACCCCGCCGTTGAAATCTGCAAAAAATACAAGAAATTCCCAGTTGTATACTGATAATACTGATAGGCAACAGACCCTTACCGCGGAATCGGAGAAGCGCGAAGCGCAGCAGATTTCAACAGCGGGGTTTACAAAGTTTTCTCCGTCTGTATCTCGGGAAGAGTTCGCAAAAAAGGCCGGTCTTATCTCTGAAAAACCGTATATTTTGTGGCTTGGCTCATCGAAAAATATCGCGCCCGATGAAACCTTGTTGATACAGGAAGCAAAGAAAGCATTTGAGAATTCTCCGGATAAAAAAATGAAGGAAATGCAGATAGTAGTTCGCCCGCATCCCGCGCATACCAAACAATACGAATATCTTGGGCGAGAGGGGATGGCAATTTTTCCCCGCGAGGGAGCGCAGATGTTTGACGAGGGCGCCCGACAGACTTTTTACGATACGCTGTACTACGCGGTAGCGGCTGTAAATATAAATACAAGTGGTATTATAGATGCTATTCTTGCGGGAAAGCCGGCTATCGCGTATCTAGACGAGAAGTATCGGCAGTCGCAGGAAGAGACCAAACACTTTCGGCACTTGACCGAGTATAACGCTCTTTCTTTCGTGTGCTCACCCGAGGAATGTGTTGAGGAAGTTAAGAAAATAATGGAAGGGCGTGATGAGCACAAAGACGCGCGGGATGCATTCATTAAGGATTTTATCCGTCCTCGCGGACTTGAAGTATCGGCAGGAGAGGTCGCGGCCTGGGAAATAGAAGAACTTGCTCGTCAAAACTTTGCATCGAGAAACTCGCGCGGATTAACGGTTGCGACCAATAACAAATAAAATGAGTTGTAATTTACATGAGGGACAGGGTTTTTATAACTGGTGCCACCGGATTTATCGGATCGCACATGGCGCGGCGCCTAATTAAGGATGGTTATGAAGTGCACGCGCTTATGCGTTCAAATTCGGATATGGAGAGAATCCGCGATGTAGAATCAAATATAGTTAAACATATAGGCGATCTGACTGACCGAGAGGGAATTTCTAGAATTTTGCGCAAAATTAGTCCAAACCACGTCATTCATTTTGCGGTATCCACCGCCATGAGCGGGGTAACTGCTCCCGCTGATGAAGTAGTGCGCACTAATTTAGAAGGTATGGTAAATCTGGTGGATGCCCTAAAAGACATAAATATTGATTCGTTTATCAACACCGGCACTTTTCTCGAGTATGGCTCGGCCGCCAAACCGAGTAAAGAAGGAGAAAGCCAGGGTATACCGCCAGAAATTTACAGCATTACCAAACTTGCTTCCACGCAATATGGGCAGGTTGTGGCCAGAAAAGAAAAAAAACCCATTATCACCATCCGTTTTTTCACGCCTTACGGTCCGCACATAACCAAAGGAAGGTTAGTGTACAACTGTGTGGCATCCGCATTAAAGAACGAACCAATTCGCATGACCGGACCCAAAATTACTCGAGATTTTATTTACGTAGAGGACCTTATGGACTTGTATCTTGAGGCTATGAAAAGGGCAAAAGAATTTGCCGGTGAAATTTTTAATGCTGGCACCGGCAAGGCCACGACCTTTGAAGATTTGATAAAAACGGTCATAGAAATAACTGGCTCGAAAAGCAAGGTTGAGTGGGGAGCACTTCCTTCGGTTGTCTATGACAACAACTTGTGGCAAGCTGATATGGAAAAAACTTTTTCACACTTTTCCTGGCGGCCAAAGACTTCGCTCGAGGAAGGGCTTAAAAAAACCTGTGAGTGGTTTAGGAATAACCAAATATAGATATCATGCTATTTAAAGAAACAATTTTACCCGGGCTTTTCGTGATAAATCCAGAACCGCTTGAGGACGAGCGCGGATTTTTTATGGAGCTTTTCCATCGGGAAAAATACGCAACAGCCGGGATAAAAGCGACTATCATGCAGGCCAATAACTCCTGGTCAAAAAAAAGCGTGGTACGGGGACTGCATTTTCAATGGGATGAACCACTAGGGAAACTGATGCGCGTGCCTACCGGTGCCGCGTTTTTGGTGGCAGTAGACATAAGAAAAAATTCGCCGACTTTAGGCAAGTGGTTTGGAGAAGAATTTAGTCCAAGAAACAATAAAATAATTTGGGCGCCTCCCGGATTTGCCATGGGTTTTTGCGCGCTAGAAGAAGGAACGACTTTAAATTATATGTTTACCTCTCTTTATAATTCCAGAGGGGAAGGAAGTATTCTTTGGAATGACCCAGACTTGAATATAAAGTGGCCCGTGACGGAACCCATAGTATCTGAACGGGACAGAACGGCGATGGCTTTTAAGGAGTGGCTCGCGCGCCCCGAGTCGGAAAATTTTAAATTATAATGAATAAGGAAGTTACTATTCTTTCTGTGTATCATTCACTGCCTACGGCCCGTCTGCTTAAGCTCAATGGGCAGTTTACGGCGGAAAGAAATACTTTGAAAAAATGGATATGGGTTGTGGCAGATAATTCTCCTGCAGAAAATCAAGTTAGGATAGATTCTCCAAACTTTGAGGTAGTAGAAGGCATACGCACTGCTCCAAGACCTCCGCATCCGGATATGAAAGCCAGTTATCAGCTTGCGGCCTCTCTGCATAAACTTCTATCGCTTGTTAAAACCAGATTTCTCGCAATTGTGGATAGCGATTGCTACATAGTCTACGAGAATTGGACGGAGGAGATGATAAATCATATGAAAAGAAATGACTTAGCGATTTTGGGTATTCCCTGGCATACGAGGTGGTGGAATAAGTATCGTTATTTTCCGGCGGGAATCCATGCCTGTGTTTATGACCTTGAAAAAATTGATCGCGACAAACTGGATTTTTACCCGCAATATGAAGAAAAATCTTTACAGGAGCTTGCTTCATCAAAGGGAAAAGGACGCCGCGGGATTGGAATCTCACGGGATATGGGTTATGCTATCCGGCACTTCTTTGCTTTACATCCAGATCTTAGATATGAATACTTAACTCCAGTATTTCGCCCGGAAGAGGAGTGGGGATGGAAACCGTCTTTTTTTAAAAAAATCTTGCATCTCTTTATTCCCGACAGGTGGTCATATCTGCCGAAGCGTCGAGGTGCCTATACGGAAGTTTCTTTTAAGGACAAGGGGCATTTTGACGGACGCTCTCTTGGATGGGAAGAATTTATGTGGCGCGGCGTGCCTTTTTGTTTTCATTTGCGCAAAAACTCTCCAGCAAAAACTATCTCAAATGATGAGGAAATTATCCTTGTGAAAAAAGCTCTAGCGACCTTTTTGGGTAGCCGGCGTGTTATATAAATAATATGCAGGATGTTAAAAAAATTCTTGTTACAGGGGGCTGCGGATTTATGGGGTCGAATTTTATTCGACATCTTTATAATTCCTACCCCGACTACATTATTTATAATCTCGATCTCCTGACCTACGCGGGCAATCTTGACAACTTAAAAGACATAGAAGAGAAAGAAACAGCGATTCCTGTTTCTGAAAAAAGATATCACTTTATTCGTGGTGACGTGTGCGATGCGACACTTCTCGAGAACCTTTTTATCAAATACAATTTCGATGTGGTGGTAAATTTTGCCGCCGAGACCCATGTGGACAGATCGCTTATCAATATGAGCGACTTTATCCGTACCAACATTGGCGGGATGCATGCGCTAATAGAAACTACGCAGAAAAGCAAAATGCCGCGTTTGGTTCATATATCCACGGATGAGGTGTACGGCACAATTGACGAGGGGCAAGCGCATGAACAATCTATACTGAATCCTTCAAATCCGTACGCGGCATCCAAGGCGGCGGCCGACCTTCTTCTGCAGACATTTATGCGAGCTAAAACAATTCCGGCAATTATCATCAGGAGCACCAATAATTATGGTCCATTCCAGTACCCGGAAAAACTTATTCCTTTGGCTATTTCAAACTTGATAGAAGGGAAAAAAATTCCTATTCATGGAAACGGCGAACATGTCCGCAGTTGGCTTCATGTGGAAGATTTTTGCCGGGCAGTTGATGCGGTGGTACATCGTGGCCGAGACTTTCAAGTTTACAATGTGTCGGGCGAGGAACTTACCAATCTTGATGTTTTGCGGTTGGTAGCAGCAAAAGTAGGCCGCGATTTTGAACAGCACCGGGAACATGTCGGAGATAGACCCGGCGCGGATACGCGCTATGCCGTGGATTCTTCAAAACTGCAAAAGGAGCTTGGATGGCAAAGAATGCATACTTTTGAAAAAGTGATCCCGCAGGTGGTAGATTGGTACATTGGAAACAGGGGGTGGTGGGATAAAATTAAGGGAACCCCGGATTATCTGACTCATTACGAAAAGCAATCAAAAGGCCAGTGGTATTGATTGCTCGCTTTGTGGTGCTCTTGCCATCTTGCTTTTGGCCGGCGTCACAAAATTCCCAGCGGAATTTTGGACTCGCGCAAAATTGCGCCAGCTGTCAAGGAATATCGCCTGCGACGTGCACTATAAGAGAGCCTTGACAGACCGGCCTGTCGCAATTTTGAGCGCCGCCAAGAAGCAAGAATGGCTCGAACCGCTGCGCTCGCTCGGATGTTTTCTTGTTGTAGCACTTCGTGCCGCCGATTGTTGACAAAAAGTGCGAAAAAATATATAGTATCCGAAGCTCAAAAAGGAGGACAGATTGATCAACGATCCCAAGGCAATGGCTCTCACTGCAATGGTGCTTCGTGATAGGGTCTCCCCGGAGATTGAGGCGGTATTTGTTCACGCAACAGATGATTTGGAGCTTGAAATCTTGAAGAAGGCAGCAGATCTATACCACGGAACTTCGCGCCTTTCTGGCGCATATGTATCGCCATTTGTCGTTATCAATGGACTTCAGTATTACTACGAAGGGCCGGGGAAACCTGGTGGTGTCGAAAAATGGGTAGACATCCTACTTGGACATAATGTCTACATCAACGATATTGTTGTAACGGAATCCGCCGCTCATTCAGGCAGAGAAGCGGAAGAATTCACGAAACTTTGCCAAGAAAGAGAGTGGAGAAAAGTGGCAATAATTGCGAAACCCTACCACATGCCGAGATGTTTTCTCAATCAGCTCGGTTGGGCGCAAGAACGTGGACTGGATATTTCTTTCTTCTGCTTGACCGTGGATTGCGATTGGGCAAAGGAAGTTCCAGTCTTTCATGCGGCAACCAAAGAGATGAAGATTCGGACGCGCCTTGAACACCTCAATACCGAGATTGGTCGCATTGTGAAATATCGAGAACTGTACGAAAAGGGAGACAACAATTTCACCACTGCGGCGATTGAGGAAGGGACTCGCCATTTGATGTTACGTAGATCTTAACATGAGTGCGGATTGATTTCCGCCTCTTTTTCATTTATACTAAAGCAATGGATCAAAATATTTTAGAAAAAGCGAAAAAAGTAAAAGCGGTAGTGCTCGATAGCGACGGGGTCATATTTACCGGCCACGTTATTGAAGGCATGGATGGACCGATTGGAAAAATTCGAAGCCATGTCGACGGCGGAGGAATCGCTCTACTTCGGGCGAATGACATTAAAGTACTTTGCGTTACCGGAGAGAGCGGCAAAAACGCTTCATTTTTAGAAAGACTTGTTGAAAAATGGAATAATATTCTGTCCGTAAAAGAAGGAAAGATGGACAAGGTTCATGTTTTTACTGGAGTGGAAAAAGAAAAACGCATTGAAGTGGTAAACCAGTGGCTTGCGGGATTTAGTCTTACACCAAAGGATTGCGCTGCTATGGGAGACGATATGACGGATTTTATGTTTCTAAAAAAATTAAAGGAAGAGGACGGATTTGTCACCTGCCCCGCACAGGCGGAAGAAATAATCAAAAAATTATGCCACTTTGTTGCGCCAAGACGCGGGGGAGACGGAGCGGTTCGCGATCTTGCTAATTTGATCCTGGAGGCAAAAGGAGTAGATATAACTCAACTCGGCCTGCTTTAAAACGGTAAAATTATTCTAAAAATTCCCGAAACTCTGACCCTTGCCGCTAGGTTATATAATATATGAGAGATGAAATTATTAATCTGTTTGATTTAACTGGTGAAGTGGCTATTGTCACCGGAGGCCTGGGCCAGCTCGGCAGTGAATATGTAAAAACTCTTGTTGCGGCCGGAGCAAAAGTTGCGATTTTTGATATACATAACAAGGTGAATAATAAAGTCGCGCCGTTGATTGACGCCGGCTCGGCCTCGTTTCATGTCGTCAACATCACTAAAAAAGATGAAGTCAAAAGAGGATATGCAGAGGTTATTTCCAAATTCGGGGTTCCTACGATTTTAATAAACAATGCCGGTATCGATTCGCCACCCAACGCCCCCGCGTCCAATACCGGCCCTTTTGAAGATTACCCCGAAGATATTTGGGACGCGGTAGTCGACTCGCATCTCAAGGGCATGTTTTTGATGTCGCAAGAGTTTTTGCGGATGATCAGGGGGTCAAATAAAAAAGGAAGCATCATAAACGTTTCCTCAACCTATGGCCTGGTTTCTCCCGATCAATCGATCTATGACTTCCGGCGGCAAAAAGGAGAAACATTTTTCAAGCCTGTTGCCTACAGCGTTGCCAAATCGGGAGTGCTTAATTTTACCCGCTGGCTCGCGGAGTACTGTCGGGCATCGGGAATTGCGGTGCGCGTGAATACGTTTGTTCCCGGCGGAGTATTCAATAACCAACCGGAAGAATTTTTAAAAGAGTACAACAAGCGCGCGATTCTCGGCCGCATGGCGCGGGAAGACGAATACAACGCCGCGATTCTTTTCCTTGCTTCGCACAAAGCGTCTTCGTACATGACGGGTTCGATGCTGGTCGTGGATGGCGGGTGGACGGCCCGATAGTTATGGATTACCCGAAGCAAATTCTTCACTGGATCAATGGCGCCAAAGTCGCTTCCGGGAGCGGCGCGTTTTTTGATAAGCATAATCCTGCGACCGGAGAAGTGCTCTCTCAAGTCACACGGGGAAATGCCGCCGATGTCGCGCGTGCGATAAATGCTGCCGAACAAGCACACAAAGTATGGTCCTCAAAGCCGGTAATCGCGCGCTCGGATATTTTACGCAAAGCAGTCTTTTTAATGATGGAGCGCAAGGAAGAACTTGCCGAGATTGTGGCCATTGAGTCTGGCAAATCAAAAAAAGACGCGCTTGGAGAAGTCGGCGGCGCAATTGAATGCGGGTTTTTCTATGCCGGAGAAGGGAGGCGCTATTTCGGGCAAGTTTTGCAGAGCAGTGTTTCAAATCGCCATGTCTATAAAGTTCGCCAGCCGGTTGGCATTGGCGTCCTAATCACGCCTTTTAACAATCCGGCGGCAGGAATTGCCTGGAAGCTTTTTGCGGCACTCCTTTGCGGTAATGCGGTAGTCATAAAATCGCACGAATATACCCCGTATGTTGCTCTTTGGTACGCAAAGCTTTTCAAGGATGCAGGACTGCCGCAAGGTGTCATTTCAGTTTTACAAGGTTTTGGCGCAGAAGTTGGTACCTCTCTTGTTGAAGATTCGCGGACACAGTTCATTAGTCTTACGGGATCTGCGGCAACGGGTGCTAAAATAATTCAGGCTTCAGCTAACCGGCTGGCAAAAGTATCAATTGAGGCGGGCGGCAAAAATCCATTTGTGGTGTGCGACGATGCGGATATTGAAAAAGCGGTGAGTATGGCGATCTTGGCGTCGTTTGTCGACGGAGGACAGCGATGCTCCGCCACAAGCCGGATCATTATTTTTTCAAACGCATATGAGCAGTTCAAAAAGAGATTTATCGAAGAAGCGCGGAAACTCAAAGTCGGTGCGTCCGATACTGATAATTACGGAGCGATCATCAGCGAGAAGCGGCTGCAGGAAATTCTTTCCTCGCTTGGCTTGGCGCTAAAAGAAGGAGCGGTACTTCTCACGGGAGGCAAACGAATTGGCGGGAAAGGGTACTTTATGGAACCGACCGTCCTTGAAGGAATTTCTCCTGATGCTGAAATTTCCTGCAAGGAACTTTTTGGCCCGGTTGTTGTTTTATATAAAGTAGAGACGCTTGCCGAGGCGATAGAAATGGCCAATAAACCGGACGTCAAATTGTCGAGCGCAATTCACACCTCGAGTCTTCATCGGGCGCAGGAGTTTATCTCGGGCTACCGCGGGGGAGTGGTGCGCGTGAACGGGCCGACGCATAGAAGCGAACCGCATATGCCCTTTGGAGGAACCGGGCTTTCAGGCAACGGCTGGCGCGAGCCGGGAACCGATGCCCTCGATTTTTATTCAGACTGGAAGCAGGTTAGCATAGATCACGATCCGTCGTGGTGCTAATTATGTGGATCTTTCCAATTTATGGAGTGGCATAAAAAGAAAATAAATTGGCTCGTTCTTGCGAACGGCCGTTTTTGTTTTTATGCCTGACCCAAATATCCTCTGGCGATTTCTTGTGTGGCCTTAAGAGTAGCTTCTGCTATTTTCATTCTTTCTCTTAGGATTTCGCGAGGAGGTTTTTCTCCTTTTAGAAATTTTACAATCTCCACAAGTCTGGAAATTTCGGCTAGAGAGCCTTCGTTTGACGTGTCTATGGGGAGAGGAAGGTAAATATCTTCGCTAGGCAATTCGAACTGGAGAGCAATCCGCAAGAAAAAACCAATGTCCTGAACATCCGATATCCCCGCAGTCTCTCTTTGGCGCCATTCCAGGCGCCTTTTGGCAGTACTGACGTCACAATAAACCAGTACAACATTTAGACTCACATCGGAAGGTTCGGAGGATTCTTTTTCGGAAATGCCGGCCTTTTCCAATTCAATCACTAGAACATATTCCCTGGCTTCGCCTATCATGGCAACCATCGGTTTTTGGTGATGCTCCCGGGTAAGCATTGGGACTTCGACGAGAACTGATGGCACGTCGCTTGTTACAAGCAAATTTCGGATTTCATCCCGAACGAGTTTATTGCGATAGATCTTTTCTGTGGGGGTAAGGTCATTCTTACCGCCGCCTCCTCGGCTACCCCAATATCTCATGCGGACCTCATCCATACTTACTACTGCAGCATCTCTAAATTCTGGGTGCTGGGTAAGCTGGCTAAGCAGCCGTGATTTTCCGCTAAGCGTAAGTCCTGAAATGATATTTACATTTCTAACCACTGACTTCTCCCTAGGATCTGGGATATACTTAGCATTTAATTTGCATATTGTCAAGGTCCTTGTTGAGCCCGGTCAAAAAGAAACTCTCTTGTATGACTTCTTGTTCTATATATTGTATGGGTGAGCAATTTTCAGAAGACAAAAAATCGGTTTCTATCTCTTATGTCCCGCTTTCGGAAATCAAAAGAGTTCGGGAGAAGGTCTCGGATAGATTTTTGCGCGCCAAGATTCTTGCGGATATCTTCCGCGTTAATGCCCTCTACATGATCCGCTACACCGGCTCCGGCCATCCGGGAAGCACTTTCAGTTGCGTGGATATTCTCACTTGGCTCTGGAGTGAGGAGATGCAAAATCCCAATGAAAAAGATGCCGATCCCCGCCCTCGTCCCAACTTCGCCAAGGCTACGATGGGCACGCAGGACTTCGGCGGGCAGGCGAGCGATATATTTTTCTCATCCAAGGGGCATGACGTGCCTGCTCTATACGCGCTGCTTATAGGTTTTGAAAAGTTGCCTTGGGAGATGATGCAAAAGCTCCGGCATTTGGGTGGTCTTCCGGGACATCCGGATATCCATACCCCGTACATCGCGGCCAATACCGGATCGCTTGGCATGGGGATTTCTAAAGCGCGCGGCATGGCGTACGCCAAACGTTTGCAGGGGAAGTCGGGACGGATTTATGTCCTTACCGGAGACGGGGAATTGCAGGAAGGACAAATTTGGGAATCGCTGCAGCCTACTGCAAACGGCAAATTTTCGGAAATTACCGTCATCGTTGACCACAATAAAATTCAATCCGATGTGCATATTAAAGACACGAGCGACCTTGCTGACTTGGAATCTAAATTTCGTTCGTTTGGGTGGGAGGTGGCACGCGCCGATGGTCATGACTTCAAAGCGCTCGCCGAAGTATTTGCCAAATTTAAACAAGTAAAGGACCGCCCGCAGGTTTTAATTGCCGATACTATCAAGGGTAAGGGTGTCTCTTTTATGGAACGGCTTGCAGAAGATGGATTTTACAAATTCCATAGCGGTGCACCGAACCCCGAGCAGTACCAGGCGGCAATCGCGGAAATACTCGGGCGGGTAAACGCCGATTTGCAGAAGGTGGGGCTTGACCCCTTACGGACCAAAGGGGCCGCTATGCCGGTGTTTGCCCCCGGGCCCAACTGGGAGCGCCTTGTGGCGGCATATGGCGACGAGCTTGTAAAAATTGCGCACGAGCGAAAAGATTTAGTTGCCATGGATGCGGATCTCGTCCTTGATACCGGCCTCATCCCATTTAAAAAAGAATTTCCGGACCGCTACGTCGAGTGCGGAATCGCCGAGCAGGACATGGTTTCTTTCGCCGGAGGCCTCGCTCTCAAGGGGTCGCTGCCGGTGGTCAATTCCTTTGAGTGTTTCCTGACCACGCGCGCCAACGAGCATTTTTATAACAATGCCACCGAAGGGACAAAAATAATTTACGCGGGAACTTTGGCGGGGCTGCTGCCGGCCATGCCCGGACACTCACACCAGTCGGTTCGTGGCATTTCTATTTTGGGATCTATTCCGAACCTTACTATGATCCAGCCAAGCAACGAGGAAGAAACAAGAAAAGCGCTTCGTTGGGCCGCGGAGGAAAATACTGGGTCGACATATATTCGCCTCGTCAGTATTGCATGCGAGTGTCCTTTCAAACTTCCGGAAAACTATAAACTGTATCCGGGCAGGGGGGTAGAAATTTATCCCGGGAAAGACGCGCTAATTATCGCGTATGGTCCGCTAATGACCACAGAAGCGGTAAAAGCGGCAAAGCTCCTTGCTGAAAAAAATATTTCTGTCGCTGTCATGAATTTCCCGTGGCTTAATCGTGTAGATGAGAAGTGGCTCGTTGAACAAGTCCGTCCCTATAAACTTCTTCTCACCCTCGATGATCACTATCTTATTTTGGGACAAGGCATGCAGATTCGCTCAGTACTTGCGGGGAGCAAGGTGGCCTCCACTATCATTTCCATGGGGGTGGAAAAAATTCCCGCCTGCGGCCACAACGGAGAAGTGCTGAAACATCACAAGTTGGACTTTGAGTCAATTGCCAATACGGTAGAAACCAACCTATCGGGGCCTGGGTTATAATTTATATAAAAAATAACTCTCCAAAAGGTCTTATTTTTATGGATCTATCAGCATTCAAAATTCCCAAAGAAATAAAAATCAGGGACAAAAAGATCGGTCAGGGACATCCTGTTTTTATCGTTGCCGAAATCGGCAATAACCATAACGGCCAATTAGAGCTTGCCAGAAAAGAAGTGGCGGCGGCGGCTCATGCCGGAGCGGATGCCGTAAAATTTCAGAAGCGAACCATTCCGGAAGTTTTTACCAAGGAGCTCCTCGATAAACTTCAGGCGCATTCGACAAGTTTGGGAAGAACTTATCGAGAATATCGTCTGGCGCAGGAATTAAAAGACGAGGAGCTGGCAGAACTCAAAGAGCAGGCCCACTCGCTTGGCATGGCCTTTTTCGTAACCCCGTTTGACCTAACAAGCGCCAAGGCGCTCGCAGCTATCGGCATGGACTGTTGGAAGATCGCGTCTTTTGACGTAAATCACCGGCCGCTTCTTGAATTTGTGGCCCAGCAAGGCCAGCCGATTTTTCTTTCCACGGGCATGGCGACTATTGAAGAACGGGACGAGGCGGTGGAAGCCATTCTGAAACACAATACCAATCTGGTGGTAAAGCAGTGCGTATCGGTATATCCCACGCCGGATGCGGATTTGAATATCGGAGCGGTCAAAACATTGGCCGAGCATTATCGTCCAATCCCCGTAGGTTATTCGGGACATGAGATAGGATTTATACCGACCCTCGCGGCGGTGGCTCTTGGAGCAAGATCTATCGAGCGGCACTTCACTCTTGATAAAACGCTTCCAGGGCCTGATCACTCGACGGTAAGTCTTGAACCGCTTGAATTTGCCGAGATGGTGCGGCAAATTAGGAGAATAGAGAAGGCGGTTGCAGATGACAAAATTTATATTCATGAAAAAGAAATTCCGCATCGCAATAAGCACGGGAAGAGTGTTGCAACTCGCGGTCCAATACCGGCAGGTACTCTGATTTCCGCGGATATGCTCTGTTTTAAAAGTCCGGGATACGGTATTAAACCGACACTAGTAAATACCGTAATTGGGAAAAAGGCAAAAATAGATATTCCGGAGGACACGGTTGTCACGCATGAATACCTTGCTTGAGGCGTTGCTTCAATTCTGATACCCCGTACGCGGCAAGAATCATAATAAAGGCATCGGCCGGATAGCGGTGGCGCCCCTGATCCGAAAAAGCGGCAACGGCGGAAGTGGCTGCGTAGTAGAGAATAATTGCTGCCATAAATAAAGCAACTATTCTCTCGCGTCCCCCGGAGCGAAACGCCGATGACGCGCCGGCGATAGCAAAAACCGACAAAAGCACCCAGACAATTCGCCCGACGACAGGGATAAATACGTATATTCCTAAAAGTCCCCATACGCGCGAGGCAAGTACCAACGGTCCCTCTTTTATCAGTACCACCGAAGGGGAAAATTCAAAAGTCATGGGTGGAATGAGATGGAATTTTTGCGAGAAGTAGGCATAGAGATCCTGAGTGAAAAACGCCTGAAGGGTTATGCCCATAACCATCATAGAGGATCGCGGATGGGAGATGATAATTTCCAGTCCCTCTCGCGCAAGTTCCCCGCCCAATGCCGGATTTTCCTGAATCTCGGAATAACCGATGCCTCGGCGCTCGATAAATGACTTTTTCAATTCGTCCTCAATCTCTCCGTAGGGACGCCCCGTTTCGAAAGATAATACGGACACGGCAAAATCGGTATAGAGATTGCGGAGGCCGGTTGCGGAAACACTTGGAGATCCGAACTGGATATAGTTGCGGATAACCCAAGGAGAGAGGACCAGGAAAAAAGCCACAAGGAAAACCGCGACCGCTTTGCCATGCAGATATTTTTTTATCCAGGCGACAAAGAGCGCTGCGGCCAAAATTAAAAAGATCAGTTGAGCATTGGGCTTAGTCAGGGTGGAGAGCGCAAGAAAAATTCCGGCAAGCAAAGAATCGCGAATCTGAAAGTTATCCTGAAATATGCGCAGAAAAAATAAAGAAGCGAGAAGCAGGAAAAACACGGCAATGGTGTCGGTAAGCACCAAAAGCCCCAAAATTCCCACTACCGGTTCAAGCGCCATAAGTCCCGCGGCTATATATGGCACATCTGTTCTTTTGGTAAATCTCCTCGCGAGCAGCCAGACAATGGCGGGCATCGCGCCCGAAAGGAGCATCTGCAACATGATAAGAGGAAGAACGGAAGATGATATGGCCAGGGATCCGGCTAGAAATAGGGGATAAAGCGGCGGAAAGTAGGCGCTGGGTGAAAATGGGGGTTTGAGGGATTGCGAGAAACCGTTGCCGAGAAGCAAGTTTTGCGCGATATTGAGAAAACCCGTAGAGTCCGATACGAGAAACGCCGCCTCTCCTTGCGTTCCGAAAATTAGTACAAAGAAAATAAGGCGGAGCAGGAATCCTGTTGCAAGTATATAGAGAAGCGGTTTAGAAAGGCGTGTCATTTGGAGATTAGAAATTAGGATTTAGAGATTTCTTGTTTATGGTATCAGTTGTAGTCCCTTTTTACAACGAGCGCGAATCCGTTCGTGAACTGCACGAGCGTCTGCTTTCCGTATTTAAAAAAATCGGGCAGGAGTATGAAATAATTTTTGTGGATGACGGGTCCCGCGACGGGACTTTTGAGGAAATTAAAAAATTACCGCAAGTTAGGGGATTTCGATTTTTCAGAAACTATGGCCAAACCGCAGCTTTTGGCTGCGGGATCGAAAACGCCAAAGGAAATATTATTGTTACCCTCGACGGGGACCTCGAAAACATGCCAGAAGATATTCCCCAACTCCTTGCAAAATTGGGGGAAGGATACGATGTAGTCTCCGGCTGGAGAAAAAATCGCTGGAGTTCAGAATTTTTTACCCGTCGTCTTCCATCGGTTTTGGCCAATATTCTCATCTCGCGCATTACTGGCGTGCATCTTCATGATCACGGCTGTAATCTGCGCGTTTATCAGCGGCACATTTTCCGGGGAATTTCTTTCAGCGGCGAAATGCATCGCATGCTCGCAGCCTACCTAGGGATGCATGGAGCAAAAGTGACCGAAGTACCGGTTTCTTATAAAGGAAGAAAGTATGGGAAATCTAAGTATGGTCTCTCGAGAACTTTCAGGGTACTGCTTGACGTGCTTTCGTTTCATTTTTTCCAAAAATACGCTACCCGCCCTATGCATTTTTTCGGCTACGCCGGGTTTGTTAGTATGGGTTTGGGTTTCTTAACTTCTATTTGGGCTCTGCTTTTGCGAGTTTTACAGGGAACACATTTTAGCCGTACTCCCTTGCCGGAGTTAGTGGCCATATTTATTGTGGTCGGATTTCAATTTATACTTATGGGACTGCTTGCCGAGGTTTTGATAAGATCACGGCGGGAGAGCAAACCTAGTTATGACATCGCTGAACGAGTTGGGCGATAGAATGCAAAAAGTTCCAGTCTTGAGGCTTTTCTGGGATAAAAGCTTTCTTCACTATACATGGATTAGCGGCATATATTCACTATTTAATATTTTTCTTTTGTGGTTTTTCATTGATATTTTAAAGATTTCAACTATTGTTTCTAGCACTATCGTCATTGGAGGGACTTTTATACTTCGCTACCTTTTATTCCGTTGGATAAAAGTAATGTGACGAGGCGCTAGGCACTAGGCGTTAGGCATTAGCTAAAGCCTAGAGCCTAAAGTCCTAAAGCCTAACTTATGGACGTTTCCGATTTATCTCGTCATACTCTTTCCAGTCATTACTCTTCTCTCGGCGACATTCGCCGCGATTTTCGCAATTACAATCTGATGCGGCTCGTCGCGTCTTATGTCGGAGGTCAATCTGTCTTGGATATCGGATGCGGTAACGGCTTTATGCTCGATCTTTTAAGGAAGCAGGGGAAGAGTGTTTTAGGAATTGAGCCGCTTTCGGAAATGATAGCGCTCGCCGACCAGCATTTTCCCGGACTTACTATTTATAAAGGTACGGCCGAGGAGGTGAACAATCTTGTTCCACATAAAGTCGATACGGTTATTATGACCGACGTTCTCGAACATATTGAAGATGATCAAGCGCAGCTTGGAAAAATCCGTGAGATACTGGACAATGAGGGGAAAATCATACTGGTCGTTCCCGCTTATCAATCTTTTTACGGGAAGCGGGATAAAAATATGGGGCATTTTCGGCGCTATTCAGGCCAAGGACTCGAAAATCTACTCATCAATACCGGATTTGCCGTAAAGACTATACGCTTTTGGAATATGCTCGGTCTTCCTCTTTATTTTATTTCAGAGAAAATTTTACGAAAAGAACTTAATACTTCACTGCGTGGGGAAGAGGCAACTCGAAGAGGACTTAAAAAAATATTAAATGGCGTCTTACACCATTGGTTTCGTCTGGTGGAGAATAACTTTAATCCGGGTTTTGGTTTAAGTATCATATGTGTTGCCGAGCGTAAGTAGGGCGCATTTTTACCTACACGCCATGAGCGTAAGCTCATGGCGTGGGGTTTACCTTGCAATTGTCGGAAAATAAAGATACAATCGAATCTATGCGTTCGCAATCTCTCGAAAAAACATTTCTCTGGATTGTAAAAATCGGCCTTTGGATAATACCCTTTTTGCCGATTTACGTATCCTCCTCCATGCTCTTCCCTTTTATCACCGGGAAGAATTTTGCCTTTCGGATAATTATTGAAATAATTTTCGCTTTTTGGGTGGGACTGGCGATTACGAGGCCCGAATATCGACCACGGCTGACTCCGCTTTTCAAAATTATTACTGTGTTTGTCGGCATCGTGTTTTTGGCCGACCTTTTCAGCCCCAACCCCTATCGCGCATTTTTTTCCAATTATGAGCGCATGGAAGGGTTTATGATGCTCTTCCATATTTATTTATACCTTGTGATGCTGACCAGCGTTTTCAAGACACGGAAGGATTGGATGATTTTTTTCCACTCAACGCTTGCGGCAAGTCTTGTCGTATCCTATATAGCGCTGATGCAGAAATTTGGACTTAGAATCTCTTTGCAGGGCGGGTTTCGGGTTGACTCCACCATAGGCAATCCTACGTATCTGGCGGCTTATCTCATGTTCCATGTTTGGCTCTCTTTATTGCTGATTTACGAATTTTGGAGGGTGCGGTGGCTACGTGTTGCCTATGGCGCGGTTCTTCTGTTTGAAGCGATAATAATTTACTTTACCGCCACCAGAGGAGCGATCTTGGGATTAGTGGCCGGATCCATACTCCTACTTGCGACACTGGCTTGGTTGTGGCCCCGGGTTTTTCCCGCAAAGCCCCAGTGGAGAAAATGGGCTTGGGGGGCACTGGCGGCAGCGATAGTTGTACCGGTTATTTTATGGATCGGCGGAGAAAAGCTTTTCCCCGGCAACCAGGTTATTTCTCGTCTAAGCTCAATCTCGTTTACCGAAAGAACCATCCAGTCGCGTTTCAATATCTGGTCCATGTCGGCAAAGGCGTCTCTGGAGAGGCCGATCCTGGGTTGGGGGCAGGAGAATTACTATCTTGTTTTCCAAAAATACTTTGATCCGGGACTATACGCCCAAGAACCGTGGTTTGATCGGTCGCACAGCATTATTTTTGACTGGCTGATTCACGCGGGACTTCTGGGACTCTTCAGTTATTTGGCGATTTTTGGCGCCGCATTTTGGATAATTTTCAAAGCCGTTCGAAGCGGTCGCTTTCCGGCTTGGCCCGCGCTTATTTTAGGAACCATGCTCCTGGCTTATTTTCTGCAAAACCTTTTTGTTTTTGACAACCTCAACACCTATATTCTATTTTTTGCTTTTCTCGCCTTTATCCAGTATCTGTATCCATCTGCCTTGGCGGTGGCACCGGCATCGGGGCCGAAAAACATGGATGGAAACGGCGGCTTGGGCAGTGGGGCATTGGCGGGGTTCGCGTCGGCTTTGGCCATTGCGGCAGTCGGCTTGTATTTTCTGAACATAGTGCCGATTCGGCAATCCAAGTCTCTGGTACGCTCACTTGTCGCTTACCAGTCGTCTCTGCCCATGAACGAAATAATCTCTTCTTTCCAGAAGTCCTTGAGTTACGATTCTTTCGGCACGACCGAGGTGCGGGAGCAGATGGCCAATCTG
This sequence comes from uncultured Candidatus Saccharibacteria bacterium, assembly GCA_964373875.1. Taxonomy (GTDB): domain Bacteria; phylum Patescibacteriota; class Minisyncoccia; order Sungbacterales; family HO2-52-23; genus CAYJWH01. The sequence goes on from CAYJWH010000007.1 coordinate 17,553, forward strand.
GCTAGGTCAGCGATGGACGACGGCCGCTTCACAACCGAAGAAAAACTAAAGTTCACGGAATTGGCTGCGGGAGAATTGCGCAAAGAAACCGTCGGAGAAGCTAAAGACGTAAAGCATCTGCTTTTTCTGGGATCGATTTTGACAAAAATGCTGTCGCTTGACACCTCTTATGCAAAAGAAGCTGAAAATGTACTAAAAGAATCAGTGCGTTTAAGTCCCGGAAAACAGCTTATATACTTTGAGCTGGCTCAACTGTATCTCGCAGGCGGAAATACGGATAGGGCGCTTGAAATATTGGAGACTGCCTGGAAACTGGACAGAAGTTACCTTGGGGCGGCGGCAAATTTCTGGACCGTAGCCATCTTGGCCAAGCGTCAGGACAAAATAGATATCGTGCGCCAAGAAGTTGAACTCGGTGAACTTTCGGAAGAGCTTTTGGGGAGGATCGCCCTGGCTTCCCAAAGAGCGGAAAACTTTTCTCAAGCCCTGGAGGCCTATGATGTTTTAGTGAAAAAATCCCCCCAAAATCCTAAATACCTTGCGACTTACGCGGCCCTGCTGTCCTTCTTTGGCCGCAATGTCGAGGCCAGAGCAAGTGCTGAGGCGGCCCTAAAACTTGACCCGAGCCTTGAGGTGGAAGTGCAGGAGTTTTTAAGGAAACTGGACGGAAGATAACCCATTGGCAGCACAGATAGTTATATATTCGTAACCATGGCTGAAATTAGACAAAAGATAGGAATAATCGGAGTAGGCATGGTCGGCACCCCGCTGAAACGGTATTTTGAGGAGGAAAAAGGGTATTGCCGTGGACAGGACCTTTTTCTCTATGATATAGATCAGAGAAAGGGATATTTTGACGATGTAAATCAAGCCGACATAATTTTTATTTCGGTTCCCAGTCCCCGGGCATCGGACGGATCGGCCGATCTTTCCGCCGTCGAATCCGCCTTCGCCCGGATCAAGGGTGAAAAAATTATAGTTTTGAAATCTACCGTTCCGCCCGGCACGACCGAATCTTTTCAAAAACGTTTTCCATGCCACAAAATTCTTTTTAATCCGGAATTTCTGACCGAAAAAAAGGCCTGGGAGGACTTTTTGAAGCCCGATCGCCAGATTGTCGGATTTACGGACGCGAGTCTGGATGCCGCCCATATCGTACTTTCTCTTCTGCCAAGAGCGCCGTTTATGTCTCCTTGGGGCCGCAATACTTACCAGTCGGTAAAGATAATGGCCACGGAGGCGGAAATTATCAAATACGGAGGTAATGTGCATTTTGCCCGCAAAATAAACTTTGCCAATACGCTCGCTATTCTCGCGGAGACTCACGGAGTCGACTACGAAAACATACGCTTGGGAATGGCTGCCGATTTTCGCATAGGTGACTCGCATCTCGATGTAAACCACGGGGGATACAGAGGATTTGGCGGATTTTGTTTTCCGAAAGATCTAGACGCGTTTACCGCGCACCTTGAAGCGGTTGGTTTAAAAGATTGCGCCGGCCTTTTGCGCAAAGACAAAGAGTTCAATGCCGGTCTCCTGGCGAGCCAAGGGCTGACCCTTGAGGACGTATCCGTGCACGATCACGAATGGATACGCAAGAAACTGGAATCAAAAACCAGGAATCAGGAATTGGAGATAACTCATAACTCATGAAGTATATAGTTACCGGAGGAGCCGGTTTTATCGGCTCGCATGTTACCGATGCTTTGATTAAAAGAGGAGACGAGGTCCATATAGTGGATAATCTCCTTAGTGGAAAAAGAGAAAGGATAAATCCTCAAGCGACATTTCACGAGGTTGACATCAGGGATTTTGAAAAACTTCCGAACATTTTTCGGGGAGCGGCGGGGGTATTTCATTTGGCCGCTCAACCCAGAATGCAATATTCGATCAAAGAGCCGCGGCTTACCAACGATATCAATATCACGGGTACTCTCAACATCTTGCTTGCGGCAAGAGAAGCGCAAGTAAAACGAGTAGTTTATTCGGCGTCCTCTTCGGCGTATGGTTCAAAAAACCCCATGCCCCTCCGGGAAGATATGCCGCCGGAGCCGATTATTCCCTACGCGATTCAAAAACAGGTTGGCGAGCAATACTGCCGGATGGTGAGCAAATTTTACGGTTTGGAAACCGTGTCGCTTCGCTATTTCAATGTATATGGTCCTCGCCAGACCACCGATGCTGACGGGCCGTACGCCACGGTTATAGGAATTTTCTTGGGTAAAAGAGCAAAGGGTCTGCCTATGACTATAGTGCCTAATGGGACCCAACGCCGCGACTTTACCCATGTGTATGACATTGCGCGGGCCAATATTGTGGCCATGGAATCCTCCAAGGTCGGGAGCGGAGAGGTTATAAATGTCGGAACAGGAAAAAATTACAGCGTTCTCGAGGTGGCTGAAATTATCGGCGGACCGAAAGAATTTTGCGATCCTCGTAAAGGCGAAGTCTTCGAGACGCTGGCTGATATCACCAAAGCCAAAGAACTTTTGGGTTGGGAACCAAACGTGTCGTTTGAAGATGGGATAAAAGAACTGAAGCAACTTTCCAAACTTGCCTAACGTCCTTCTCTCCGCAGAATAGTAAATAAGGTTTTTATGGCAATAAGCAGGTCAAGGATCATTGACCTGTTTTTTATATAGTAAAGATCATATTGCATTTTTTCCGGGGCGTCCTCCACGGAAGCGTCGTCTTCCATATGGATTTGGGCCCAGCCGGTGATTCCCGGGGGAACCAAAAGACGCATTTCGTAAAAGGGGATTTTGGCTTTCAATTCTGTGATGTATTCCGGCCTCTCCGGTCTTGGTCCGATGAAGGACATCTCTCCGCGAAAAATATTAATAATCTGCGGGAGCTCATCAAGATAATTTTTGCGCAGGAATGCTCCTACGACAGTATGGCGGGAATCCGGGCCGTTGCCTTTGTATCCATTCAGCGACTCGGCATTTTTTACCATCGAGCGGAATTTAATCAATCCAAATTCTTGTCCATTTCTGCCCACGCGCCTTTGCCTGAAAAATATTGGACCCTCGGAGTCAATTTTTATGGCCAAGGCAATAAAAGGAGAGAGGAGGGCGGTAGGCAGGGCAATAAGAACGGACAGAAAAATATCTAAAGCCCGTTTAAAAAATTCATAAGCGGTTTTTTTAATCCCTACCAAGTTCTCCAAAAACCATACCTCTCCGATAAGGGAGAGGGGTATTTTGCCGATATTCATCTCATAGAATCGTGGGAACTCTAAGATAGCGACTCCCAAAGGGATAAGCGTAAAGAGAGCGGTAACCAGCGTCCCATTTTTTTTGATCTGGGGAGAGATAACCACCGTGTCCACCGCAAAATCTTTGATGATGGCGACCAAGTTCTGTCCGTATTCAAAGTGGGGAAGAGGTAAAGACTCCGGTTTTTCTCCGGGCAGGGTAAGAAACGCAACCGGCCTAAACCCGAGTTGCGGGTTTTTTTGAAGATACTCGGCAAGTTCTTTGGCGTCTTCTGTTATTCCGAAAAATAAAACTCGCGCCGCAGGAGCGCGGACGATAATAAGGTTAAAAAGGTATCTCCAAATGAAAATAAAAAGTGCGGCTACGGCGGAAATGAGAAAAAGATTGCGCCTTGGTTCGATCTTGAAAATAGGAAAAAGATAGAATACCAGGGCTGCGAGTACGGTATTGGTGGCCATAGCCCGGAGCAGTCTATAGAGAAATTGCTTGCTGTTTTTTATAAAACGAAAATCGTACAGCCCGAAAGCCCCCAGAAGTATAAGCCAAAAGGAAAAAACTATGGAAAAAGGCAAGACGTGTTGGGGAATCAGAAGGAAATTTTCGCTTGCCCCGTACCGCAGGAATAAAACCGCAAAAAGCGCCCCGAAAAGCAGCACGATGTCTCCAAGTATTAAGGTAAAAAGCTTGAGTCTACGATTGTTCATACAGGGTTATAGTCCGGTCAATCATATTTTGAAACCGAAACCTCAAACACATTTTTTCGGAGGCGGAAGTACCAAGTTTATTCCGGAGAGTTTCATCCGTCGCCAGCTTGGCCATAGCGGCGGCGAGTTCCGCGGGATGTCCCGGCTTGCACAGTATTCCATCCACCCCGTTTTCAATAAGGTCCGGTATTCCGCCAACTTGGGTTGCCACCACCGGAACTCCGGCGCTCATGGCCTCCATTATTACATACGGCAGTCCCTCTTTGCGGGAGGGCAGGACGAAAATATCAAACGCGTGAAGATACTGCCTGGCATCAGCCACGAATCCGGTTAATCGCACGTGATCCGTGAGACCCAGAGTTTTTATTTTTTGGGAAAGAATTTCGCGATCTTCGCCTTCACCCATAATAAAAGCCTGCCAATTCGTTTTGGGCAACTTGCGGCGAAGTTCACCAAAGGCCTCCAGAAGCTCCGAGAGTCCTTTATTTTTAGTATATTCGGCAATGGTAGCAAAAACGAGAGAGCTTGCGCCAATAGGCCGTCCGGACAATTTGATGATGAATTCGCGGGCTTTTTCTCGGCTCAAGAATTTAAAAGCATCAAGCCCGTTGAAAACCAAATGGAGATTTCTTTTGGAAATAAATTTGTTTCCCGTTACGTAATCGGCGGTACTGATAGCGATAATCGCGTCTTGGAAAAGCGATCCGAACCAGGTGAGTAAAAAAATTATCCCTTTCTGCCAAACCGGGCGGTCTTCCTTGAAACCCCATCCGTGTACGGTAAAAATTACTTTAGGCTTTATGCTATAGGTTTTAGGCGTTAGGAATTTATAGAAAAATGCGGTGAGCGCGCCGAGACCCCCGACTTTCGTGCTGTTTAGGTGTATGATGTCCGGTTGCTCGTGTCGAAAAATTTTGAAAAGAGACGCCAGCGAAATTAGTTCTTTGAGAATATGTATATCTCTTTGAAGTCCGGGGATTACAATTGTCCGTATGCCTGCCTCGCGAAGCTTGTCAAAAAGCGGCCCCCTGCCTCCGGCGGCCACTACTGCTTCAAACCGCTCTCTTGGCAGATTGGTCGCAAGGTCAAACACATACTTCTGCGCCCCTCCCCAGTTTGCCTTGGTGATTACATACAGAATTTTCTTCCGATTCCGCATATACAAAGTATAACGCAAAAATGGAGGGGATAGTTATAATAGGGAATCGCCCGTGCACAATCCAATAGGTATTTTTTGACAGCATAACTATTGTATCTATCCGCGCTATAGCACGGATAGATTACGATGGTAGGGCCGCTTATGCCGTGACGGTATAGGTGTGCACAATCCCGCTTGACTTTTTAGCCTAGTTTGCTATACTTAATGCAGTGAGTGTCTTTTAGGAGTGGCCCTTCGGGACTATTCCTAAGAACTCCAATTTGTCCGCACAAGGCCCCTTCGGGGGTTTTGTGTTATGGTTTAGGTATGAATCCCACACATAACCTCGGGCAAGATATGCACTCAACTTTGAATCAAATCTTTATAATCACTTTGCTGTTGGATAAAACCCCACACATAACTTTGACAGATAACTCTCGCGCTTTGCGCGGTCAAAGTTATGTGTGGGGTAAAACCGGCACAAAGTTATGTGTGGGATGAAAGAGGCTATTCTGCTTTACGGCGCTACTGAAATTGGTTCTCTGTTTTTCTCAAGCGATATCTTGTGGCGGACCAAATTCAAAGCTCCTGATCCTTTTTTTCTTGTTGAAATAAGGGAGAGAACTTATCTTTTTGCGTCTTCTTTGGAACGCGGCAGGGCCCGGAAAGAGGCAAGGGTTGGCGCGGTGATACCGCTGGATTCAGGTGCTTCAGATGTAGTCTCTTTCCTTAAGAAAAATAAAATTAGAAGAGTGCTTATTCCTTATGCGTTTCCGCATGGTTTGGCGCAAGTCTTTGGTAAGCAGGTTAAGGTCAAAATAAGCGGAAGACCTCTTTATCCGAAACGATTTCAAAAAACCCCGAGTGAGGTGCGGGAGATGGAAAAGGCCCAAAGAGCCGCGGAAACGGCTTTGCTTCGGGCCTGCGATATTTTAAAGAAAAGCAAAATCCGCGGAAGAAAAATTTATTTTCACGGGTCTTTAGTCACTTCGGAAATGCTGCGGGAAGTTATTGACGGAGAGCTTTTCCGGCGAGGTTTTTTGGGGATCGATACGATTGTTTCCTCCGGAATTGATGCCGCCGATCCGCATTGCGCGGGCAAGGGCCCGATAGTTCCCAACTCCGCGATTGTCTTTGATATTTTTCCGGTATCCCGATCTTCACATTACTTCGCGGACATGACCCGCACTTTATTCAAAGGGATGCCGGACAAAAAACTCGTACAGATGTATGAGGCGGTGCGTATCACTCAAGAAAAATCCATTTCTATGGTAAAAGAGGGAGTTGACGGCCGCAAAATCTACGAGTGGGCGAAAACCAATCTTGAGACACTGGGATTCCCGACGGATTTGGGAAAAGTCCCTAGGCCTAAGAGCCGGGATGGCGGCCCAAAGGGCCTAGCCAAAAAGCCGGAAGGTTTTTTCCATGGTTTGGGACACGGAGTGGGCATAGATATTCACGAGCCGCCTTCAGTTGGCGGTATGTCTTGCCGCCTGGAGAAAAGAAATGTAGTTACAGTTGAACCCGGTCTTTATTACCCAAAGTCGCGAGGCCGTATTCCTGCCGGCGGTATCCGGATCGAAGATATGGTTTTGGTGGAAAAAAATGGATGTAGGAATTTAACAAAAATGCCCAAATCCATTGATTGGGCGGTGATCCGGTAGAATACTTTGGAGGCACCAAGGGGGTTTAACAGGGAACAAGCTTTGTCTCCCGACGCGAAGTCGGGACCCCGACTTCTTTATCATAGTTGTAATAATAGTGCGTCGGGGCTTTGCTTGTCCCTCACATAGTTGCGACCCACAAATAACTTACTCTGGAGGCACCAAGGGGGTTTAACTCCAAGCTTTGTCCTTTGTGAGTGCCTGCCCTTGATGCCAGAAGAATAAACTATTTGTCGTAACTATGTGTGGGATGAATGAGTGCCTGCTACATTATATTGTATACATCATTTATCTAACCACAAATATATATGCCATTCTATTGTATGACCAAAGTCTGGCACGAGATACTTGCTAAAGGAGTTAAAACCGTAACCGGGTATGCTTGTACCCGACAATTAAAGATAAAATAAAAGGGTATGCCAGTCAAGATACAGGAAAATATTTCGTTAGCACCCTTTACCTTCTATAAGATAGGGGGATTGGTGCGATATTTTTTTGAGGCCAAAAATTCGGAAGAGCTTCGTGAGGCCGTAGTTTTTGCAGCTAACCATGGGATACCAATCTTTATTTTGGGCGCGGGATCAAATATCTTGGTTTCAGACAAAGGATACGGGGGATTAGTAATTCGTCTAAGTGGGGGTGAAGTTCGAACGGAGGGCCGGGAGATGCTTGCCGGTGCCGGAGTTATGATGGCGAGAGCCGCAACCGAAGCCTCAAAGGCCGGGCTCACCGGCTTTGAGTGGGCCATAGGCGTTCCGGGGACTATCGGAGGATCGGTGCGCGGAAATGCCGGATGCTTCGGAAGTGAAATGAAAGACGTAGTGGAAAACGTCGAAATTTTCGATACAAAAGAAGCAAAAGCCCGCGTACTTGATGCACCGGCCCTAAAATTCGGCTATCGCGACTCAATTTTCAAAAAACATCCGGAATGGATAATTATCTCCGCGACATTAAAATTAAAAAAGGATGATTATTCCAAAATTCAAGAGAGAATCAAACTGCTTTCCGCGGAACGTGCGGAAAAACAGGATATCGGCACAAAATCTTGCGGTTGTATCTTTAAAAATGTGTCCTGGAGACGCAAAGACATCAATAAAGACGAACTTTTAGAGAGTTTTCCAGAGCTAAACCAGTTCAAGGATAGAGAAAATATACCTGCTTCTTTTCTTATTGATTCGGCGGGACTGAAAGGAAAAAGGATTGGACAGGTTTTTGTATCTCCCAAGCATGCCAATTTCTTTATAAATGACGGTGGCGCCACGGCCGAGGAAGTAATTATGCTTATTGGTGTCACCAAAGACGCCGTAGAAAGAAAATTTGGAATTTTACTCGAAGAGGAAATACAGTATGTAGGATTTGATTGACACTGTTAACTTCGATGTTATATAAGTAAGGAGGTACCTAAGGAGATTGGCATGATACCAAAGTACTTTATGGCCTTGGTTCTTGGCCTAGTTTTTCTTGCCGTATGGATTGTAGGCATGAGATATCTAACTCCTGATTCAATAAAAAAGGCCGTCAACACGTGTCAGGAGGTAGATAATTTCTGCATTAGTTCATTTGATCTGCATGGCTGGAATTTAGAGGATGCGAGAATATACGTTGATCTGGACAATGATATTCTCAACGAAGAAATCAATAAATTAGTTGTTAAATTGGGTATTCCCGTAAGAATTCCGTGGACTTTTCCGGCCGTTGATGTAACGGATAATAAACCTACACTAATCACTGTTACCCTCGGAAGCTCTCCGACTGTCGTCAATTATTCCATAAGTATGGCGAGTATCCGCGAGGAAGCCTTCAAAATATCTGAAAAGAAGTTCGGTGATAGTCCTGAAGGTAAAAGAAAATATATACTTCAGGAAGTAGCCCGCTGCGTGATAGCTCCCGGCATCCTCGCCGCGGTTTCTAAAAAACCTATAACCGTTGAACGGTGCTCCTAGCACCGATTTTTTATTTTTTCGGCAGTGTGCTGCTACCTCAAGCAAATCCTCAAGCGAGCAAATACGTTATCCACAATTGCATCTTGTTGAGAATCGCGTAAAATAAAGTTAACGATGGCAGAAATCATAAATAATATCTCTGCGACAACAAACGGATTCAAAACACCGCTCAAATTTTTATTTGTATCGCTGGAGTCCTTGAGCGGCGATTTGGCATGGACGCTTAAAAAGGAAG
>CAYJWH010000008.1:0-6491 GCA_964373875.1 uncultured Candidatus Saccharibacteria bacterium
CCCAGAGCCAGGCGGTAGGGTGGCGGATAAGATCTTGGCCGGAGTAAAGATACGTAAACCCGAGGCCGAGGCGCAAAGCCCACTCCGGTTTAATTTTCTGTAAAAAAGTCATAGAAGTCGGGTATCGATGCGAATATACTAATTTACCAATGATACGAATGGAAGATGAAAATAATTATTCGTATAATCGACATCCATCCGTATATTGGAATCGATACTATTGTAACAATTCTTTTAATTTATTTATAAACTTTTCTTTATCAAATCCTCCTGTGGCCCACAATTCTCCGTTTAAAATGATTCCAGGAGAGGCAAAGATCATATATTTTTGCGCCATTTCCTGCCCCTCGGGAGTAACTACGTCAATTTTTTTAAATTCCACATTCGGCCAATCCTTTTCGACTGTTTTCCAAAATTCCTCAAATTGACGGCAGATATGACAGCCGGGAGCAACCAGGAGTTCGAGAGAAATCGGTTTGGGCATATAGCTTTTAGTATAAATTATAGCGCCAAATTTAAAAGCGCTTCTGTCCACACAGGAGGAATCGTCGAACTTTCCTAAAAAATTCGCGTGAGGTCTTGGTAGGTGACAAGGAGCATGAGGAGGATCAAAACCACAAAGCCGATGGTATGCACCATATTTTCAGTATTTTGATTTATTTTTCTGCCCTTTATTTTTTCGATCGCCAGGAAAAGTATCCGCCCCCCGTCAAGCGCGGGAATAGGCAGGAAATTTAAGATGGCGAGATTTACGGAAAGGATGCCGACAAACTGCAAAAAGAAGCTCAATCCCAAAACTCGAGACTCTTGGGCAAACATAAAAATACCTACGGGCCCGGATACGGCCGCCTGCGTGCCACCGGTAACCAGAAAATCTCTCGCGATCGAATAAAGACCATACACTGTCGCAACCGTGCTTATGGCCAAAGTCTTAAGTCCGTCTATTGGCGCCAAATACCAGGGGCTCTTCGCAATTGCCAGTCGTCCAAGGGCAACCCCTAGAGGCCCTTCGCCTTGAGGAAAAACTGCCCTGGGAGTTATTTTGATTTCTCGAACTTCTTCACCGCGACTAATCACTAGCATGATCTCCTCGCCGCGATAAGCGTCAGTAAAATTTTGTACATCTTCTTCTGATTCAACGCGGAGAGTATTATCTCGTCCTCTCATTTCCAAAATCTGATCACCAAGACGAAGGCCAACTTTTTGGGCCGGAGACTCGGGCATAACTCCAAGGATCGATACCGGAGCTCCGGACTCCTCGGAAATTTTAGGCATGCCGAGTCCCGCGCCAATGCTAAAGAAAATCCAGGCAAGAACCAAATTCATAAATACTCCGGCGGCAAGAATAATAAACCTATGCCAAGCCGGACGCGAAGCAAAGCTAAACTTATGCTCCTCACCCTCGCCATGTTCCCCAAAAATTTTTACAAATCCGCCAAGAGGCAGGAGATTTAGCGAATAACGAACCCCGCCTTTTACAAATGAAAATATTTTAGGAGGAAAACCAAACCCGAATTCCTCTACTTTGACTCCAAGTCTTCGCGCGGAATAAAAATGCCCCCACTCGTGGACTAAGATGAGCAAACTAATTATTAAAATTACTAAAATTAGAGTTAGCATTTTAAGTTTTTGATTTAAAATAAACTAAATATTCAGTATTTCCTTCGCTTCCCCGGATGGGCGACTCCATAGTTCCTTCTATTTTCCAGGCGCGTTCCTCGGCCCATTGCAGAAAATTTTCAAGAAGCCCTTCGCGCACTTTTATGTCTTTGATGATACCGTGCCGCAAGGATTTCGGGTCGCGAGTCTGATACTGCGGCTTGAAAAGTGCTACCACCGATCCGTCCTCCGACAAACCCCGCACCTTTTCATCAGAAAAAGTGCGTGACAAGAAACGCCTAACCGCAGGAAGAATTTCCTGCAGCGGTATTAGTGAGACGTCTATTGTAACTAAATTTATTGGTTCGGGCAATTCAATATCACGAACGTCGGCTTCTTCCATCACCACGACCCTTTGGTCTTCGCGGAGTTTGGGCGCCATCTTGCCTTTGGCGGTATCAATCGCGTAAACCTTTAACGCTCCATATTTTAAAAGCACTTGGGTAAATCCGCCGGTAGCCGCGCCAATATCGGCGCAAACTTTATTCTTTACGTCTATATGAAATTTTTCTAAAGCGGCTTCAAGTTTATACGCGCCTCGGCCAACGAATTCCTGCGGGCCGCGAATCTCGATTTGTGTCTTCAAAAAAACTGGTTGCGCCGGAGAGACCGCTTTTTGTCCTTCAACAAAAACCCGCCCTTCGGTAACTACCACAAAGGCCTCATTTTTGCTTTTCACCCATCCTTTGAAAATGAGCAACTCATCTAATCTAATTTTCTTTGCCATAAAATTCGCATGGACGCGTTCGCATTTCGCAAGGCGTCAGCCGAGCAAGCGATATTCGCATGCCAAAATTTCGTCAAGGTTTTTCTTTTTAATTTTTAATCATCACTAACGAAAGGTCTCTAACATTATTTGTAAAAATACGGACCGATTCCATTATATAATCTTAACGGCCATTCACAAAACCGTAACTACTTCATTTAAGAAACGATCGTTTAGTAAATGAAGCAACAAAACTTAAACAAATTCAACGATCAACTTAACCCAAACTTTTGTTTAAAATGGAGTTCATTGTCTATGAATTCGGCAATAATTTTTCGCACGAAAGGCCTTATTTGATAAAATTCCACAATAAACTCCAACTCATCCTCACAGGGATAGGGGCTGATGAATACGCTTTTTTGGTACCATTTCATGCCGATTTGCCTTAGCCGGAAACGTAAAGCATTTCGGGCTCTCTTCTTACTTTCCGGAACATCGAAAGTGACTAGCCGCCATTTGCCGTCCCATTTTGTCTGCGGTTTGATTTTTATTTCATCAAGCTTGTATTTAAGTACAACCTTTTCTCCCGATTTAGAAAGAACCAGAGTTATCGAACCGTCGGGATTTTCTTTTTCTTCAAGCAATTTTGACTGATACAGTGACCTGATAGATCGCCATAAGTTTTCGCGATTTAGTCTTTGCCATTCTTTACCGATTAGACGAAGAGTTCGATAATATCTACTCGGTGACGCCGATAACCCTAGGGTTAGACCACCCAGGAGTAAAAGCAATATCTTCTTTTGAGTAATCCCTAAGCCACGTGACATATATTTTATCTCAAATCATGCCCCACTTCACTTATAATACTATAGTTTGTTAAGTGAAGCAAGGGATAGTTAGCACAGTTTACTCCGATTACTCTGTCCGAAGGATTTACTCCATTCTGAAAAAAGTGAAATATTTTAATTTGCGCACTGGAATATTGTACTTTCCTTCTATAACGTCATGAGCCAGACCAAACTCGGCTTCTGCCCAGTCGAATCCGAGTTTTTCTGCCGCGTCTTTGATCGCTTCCTCGGAAGGCCCCTCAAGCTCGACATAAGTCGGGACAGACGGCCAGGTATCAATGTCTACTATGACTTCTCCGAGTATAAATTTGTGTCTCCGCTTTTCCTGCTCGCGGAAGAAAACGAGACCAATTTCCTGCAAAAAATCTTTAACTTTTTGAAAATTGTCAACGGTAAATTCAATTTCTTTGGTTCCGGTGATACTATGAGTTTCTTTGTGCTTGAAAGTCACGAAAATTCCCGTTTTTATCTGCCGGATACGTACAAATTTAACTTGGTCATACTGCCACTTGCCCTCTTTGTCGTAAAATATTGCTTCTTTTAGAAAGTCGTCTCCTGAATCTTTTGCCCCAAGAGCGCGCAATTTTTTTATAAGCGCTTCTTTATCAATCTCCAAAAATTTTACTTCAATTTCACGGTTTTCCATAAAACTTACCTTTTGCTCATTACTTCTATAATATGCTCGTGAATTTTGGCCACGTTGCTCGCGATAAAAAATTGATTTCTGTCACTCTTCTCCTTGCTACCGTTGAGATCCGTAATCATTGCTCCTGCTTCCCGAGCTATTATTTTACCGGCAGCGAAATCGTGCAATGCGCAACCATTGTTAATAACTCCTTCCACTCTTCCCAAAGCTAGCATGCAAAAGTCAAAAGTAGGTGACCAGTTGACCATCACCCGCTTGGCGTCTTTGGAATAAAGGTACTTGGTGACCCGGATCTCTTCCTCAAAACTGCTTCCCCACAAAATACCGTGGCAGATACTAGCTTTTTTAACATCAGACTCTGAATTTACAGACAACTTTTTGCCGTCCATATAAGCGCCTCCTCCTTTCTCCGCATAGTAGACGTTATCAATCATCGGGCTATAGATAACTCCCAATATTATTTCCTCACCTTTTAAAAGCCCTATCGAAACGGAAAAGTTGGGAATACCCAAAACAAAGTTATTGGTGCCGTCGAGTGGGTCTATGGCAAATGTAAATTCAGAGCCCTTGTCGACTTCTCCGCCTTCTTCGGCATAAATATTATAACCGGGAAATTCAGCCGTAAGAATTTTTAAAATTGCTTCCTCGGACTCGTCATCCGCTTTTGTTTTGAAGTCAGCCGCGCTGGTTTTTTGAACCACATCCAAACTCTCGCCAAAATACTTTTTCAAAACTTCCCCACCCGCTTTAGTGGCTTTGATAACTTTTTCTAGACCAGAACTCATCCAGTCATCATATACTTCTAAAATAAAATCGTCTACCTCACTTATCTGCTATAGCAGATAAGTGAGGTTTTAAATAAATCCATATAATTAAGGCATTCCAAATTTCTGTTTGAAATGCAGTTCATTGTCAATAGATTCAGCCACAATCTGACGCACAAAAGGACGCATTTGATAAAACTCTACCAGAAATTCTATCTCGTCGTTGCAAGGATAAGGACAAATAAATATGCTTCGCTGATACTTTTTAAGCCCAATTTTCTGCAGGTGAAAACGCATAGACTCTCTCGTTTTTTTCTTGTCTTCCGGGATATCAAAGGCAACCATCCTCCATTTGCCATCCCAGGCAGTTGGTCTAACTCGCATCTCGTCCATCTTATACACAAGTGCCCTTTTCCTGCCCTGTTTTGACAGAATAAGAGTGATTGATCCATCCGAATTATGTTTTTCGTAAACCAGTTTAGATTCATATAGGGCCCGTATTGATCGCCAAAGATTATCTCTGTTCAGTTTAGCCCATTCTTTTCCCACCAACCCAATAATATGTCGGCTCTTTTGCGGCGATCTGGAAAAACCCAGCGTCACACCGCCGAGCAACAAAAGAAGCATTTTTCTCTGTACAATCCCTGGTCCTTTGGACATAAATTTACTTGCTTAATTCTATTTCATCTTCTTCGTACTCCCTCACTTACCCGCTATAGCGGGTAAGTGAGGGAATGCAGAAAAATTCTATCACGACTCTCGTCCTTAAGAACCACCTGCGCACCTCTTAATTTCCCTGTTTTTCATTTGCTTGTAACGAAGGAAGTATATCCTTATCTGTGTCTAAAGAATCAAGCTCAAGAAATTCTTCGGGAGTTACCCAGCGAAGCTCATCATGTCCTGTAATATTTAGGGGTTCTGCCAAAATCCGGCATATAAAATAATGCACACGAAACGAGTCCCCATTCGGGTAGCTGTGTTCTTTCACAGTAAAAGGCCTGATAATTTCAATCTCTATGCCTAATTCCTCCTTCACTTCTCGGCGCAAGGCTTCTTCGGCTGACTCTCCTTGCTCAAATTTTCCACCGGCAAATGCCCACTTACCCCCATATGATTTGCCGGTTTTTCTCCGGCCAACAAGAAGTTTCCCATCATACTCGATTATCGCGGCTGCCACATTAGTATATTCCGGCGATTCTTTACGCCTTGCGCCGGATTCGGTAGATACGGGAATGTCCTTAGAATCTTCCAAGCTCATGATTAAACCGTCATTATTTCTTTTTCTTTGGCTTTGCCGAGATCCTCTATTTTTTTATTTATTTCATCCACCGCTTTTTGCGCCTCGCCTCGCTCGCGGAATTTTTGATCTTCAGAGATCTCCTTTGCCTTTTCAAGGGCGTCGATTTCTCGAAGCGCGTCTTCTCTCTCCCTGCGCACATGAATTCGCGCATCCTCAAGATGTCGGCCCAATAATTTGGTCAACTCTTTTCTCCTCTCCTCGGTAAGCGGCGGAATGGAAAGACGGATCGCGTCGCGATCAGTAACCGGGTTCAAGCCGAGAGAAGAGCTCTGGATAGCTTTCTCAATCGGCTGAATCGCGTTTTTGTCCCACGGAGAAATCACTAGAGATCGTGGTTCGGGGCTCGAAATCGAGGCAATCGCCTTTAGTGGAGTCTTTGAGCCATAGTAATCAACTTCCAAATCCTCCACTAAAGCCGGGGTAGCGCGACCGGTCCGCAAACCGGCCACTTCGCCTTTCAAGCGCTCAACGATTTTTTCTAGTTTTTGTTTAAAATCCTTCATACTAACTTATTTATAAATAAGCCACATGGTTCGAGGACCCTTGCGATTTGAAACGCTCAAATGTT
>CAYJWH010000008.1:6591-8904 GCA_964373875.1 uncultured Candidatus Saccharibacteria bacterium
CATGGTCTGTCAAGGCTTTCATTTGTTGCTATCCGCAGGATATACCGCCTTGACAGCCGGAGACGGGAGCTTCCGATAAAATTCCGCGTTGCGGAATTTCACGGAGAGCTCTCGCGTCTTGCCCGCAACTTTGTGCGAGTCCAAAATCTTCGCTGGAGATTTTGGATGTTTTCAAATCGTAAGGGCCGAGAGAACCATATCAGCGCCCCAGAGTTGCAAACATTAGTTGCGGTTCAAGCGAACTTATATCCAAAGATTTTACGCGAGAACTTACCGGCAAGGCCGCAAAACTCCAGCTCACTCCGCCATCAGCACTTTGATGAAGCTGCGTCCCCGCTCCCGCAAAAATTATTCTCGATGAGCGCGGATGCACGGCCAGAGCCGAAATCGGAAGGTCTTCGGGGGGGATCAATAAATTCAATCTCTCCCAATTAAATCCGCTATCATTTGATCGAAGAAGACCCTCGACCGAACCCATATAGATAGTAAAAAAGTTATTGGGGTCAAACAAAAACGCACTGATGCGATCTCGTGTGGTAAATACGCTACCAAACGGATTGGGCCTCGGGGCAGAAGATATGATCCCTTGATCTTCCGTACTTCGCGCTTCCGGAGCTAGTGCGGCGAAGTTTTCCCCGCCGTCCGCGCTTTTGAAAAGGTTGTCACTGGCGGTGATCACAAAAATTTCTCGGGTATCAACCGGATTTACAGTTATCCGCTCCACTGCCTCGGTAAACCACTTCACTACCCGCCAAGTCCGTCCGCCATCTTTAGTTTCAAGCAGTCCTCCCTGACCGGTGGCAATAAGCACATGGTTCGAATTTAGTGGATCAACAAAAAGATCAAAGACGACAAATCTGTTCGCGGTTACAAAATAAACTTCCCGGAATGACGCCCCGCCATCGTCGCTGCGGTACACCCGGCCGCGATTGTCTTGGTAAATGGCGATATACATTATATCCGGATTGGAACGGCTGATACCTATTTTATATACATCGGAGCGCGGATTGATGATGCCCGAAGTATCGGTTACTTTTTCCCAATGAGCGCCGCCGTTGGCGCTTTTCCAAAGTCCTGACGACTTAGTGCCGAGAAAAATCGTATCGACGTTTTGGGGATGAAAAGTCAAACTTAAAATTTCTTTTGGAAAAGATATTTTCTCGTTTCCGGAGATTGAGACATCTTCCCATTCGGTACCGCCGTCGCGCGAGCGCATGATCACGGCCTCTCCTCTTTTGGGTCCGCCGGCAACCGCCCCCAGCTCAAATATATTTACTCCCGCGATACTTAAAATAAAGGGAGTTATGATGATAATTCCCAGAAGAACAACAAGTATTATAATTACAACTTTACCGGCCATCCCGTTAGAGACTTAATAGTATAAACCTTCACAATCTGTAATTTCTACCACGTATATCTCTTGAAATCCAGTTAGAGACGAGACTTGGGTCTCTAACGGGACCATGTTCATTATCTCGTCGTCTCCATCATCATTACGTCTAAAGCGAGCCGGGGATTTACGTTGGTGGTTTCCAGCGCTAAAGCGATTTTCCAGCATTTCTTTATTTGCTCCGAGACTTTGGCGGACGGATTGGAGACTAAAGTTTTCCGCATCATTCGAAAAAGATATTCAACTGTTTTGGCCCGTTCCTCTTCGTTAAAAGCAACTTTTTCGCTAAATCTAAATATTTCCGGGAGACCGCCCGCGAGCGCTGACTGGAAATTTTTTAGAAACTCGCGCTCATCCTCAATTATTTTCGGCTCCTCAAGTAATCGTAGCATGATCCCGGGCCTGCCGAAAGATAAGGCCAAGATCTCATCTTCCAGTTTTTGGTCTCGTACTTTGGTTTTTAAATATTTTTGTAAAACTTCTGTGGGTATATCAGAGAACCGAATCGGCTGGGCGCGCGAGACTATGGTTGAAAGAAGTAAATCAATTGCCGATGTTATTAGTATGAAAAGAGTGTTTTCCCCCGGCTCCTCCAGCAGTTTTAAAAAAGCATTGGCCGCCTCCCGGCTTAATTTCTCGGCCTCGTTGATTATGGCAATGCGCCATTGGCTTTCCGGTGCGGCAAGTGAAAAGAGGCGTTTGAGTTCCCAAATATCTTCAATCGGGATTTCTTTGCGGACTTCTTTCTTGGAAAGCAGGGTGTGTTTGGTATCAAGAATAATCGGATGCGGACAATTAAGTTTTTTTATCAGCTCTTGGGCAAAAGCCAATTTCCCCACGTGTTCCGGCCCGTGAAAAATATAGGCATGGGCGAGATTTCCTTTTTTGAGAAGACGATCGAAGTATTTTTGCTGTTTTTCGTG
>CAYJWH010000008.1:9004-23840 GCA_964373875.1 uncultured Candidatus Saccharibacteria bacterium
GGGCGAGATTTCCTTTTTTGAGAAGACGATCGAAGTATTTTTGCTGTTTTTCGTGGCCAAAGATCATAAGCAGTTATTTATAAATGTCGTGTGTATCAATATCGTAGTAAATAACTTCGTTATCTTTCAGAAAACGAAACATGACCCTATAACTTTTGGTAACATAAAACGCCCAGAAAGAGGAAAGGGCGCCCTTCAATTTATGAGTGTTCAAGCTTGGATGAAAAGAGTTATTTTCAAACAAAAGAATTTTCCTTGCGGCAATTTTTTGTAAATCTTTTGGGAGCCGCTCAAACTGCTTCTCAAAATACGGCGAGGTGTGAGACCTATTTATTGGGAGCATACTGGGGCAATTTCCGGCGCAGAAAATGGCTAAAGGTCCTCGTCTTACCACGGCGCAAAGCGGATTCTCCGGCAAGTACGGCTTTCATCGCCAATTGAAGTTCATCGTTCTCCTTTTCCAACCTTTCCAAACTGCCCCTCTCAACCACAATGAGATCCTCTCTATTTTTTATTAACTTTTTAGGAATAGTTATGGTGGCCATAATTCAATGATAACACGGGAAAACCCATAACGCAACTATCTTTCTGCCGCTCGTGCCCGAGAGTCATTTTCGAATCTTTAAATTTTCTCCAATAGAGAAGTTTTTCATTTCTTTTTTCTATATGCTTGATTACGATTCTCGATATTTTCAATTCTTATGATACCTTCTTTCCATCTTATGGAATAAAAAATCCGCCAATCGCCAATTCGTAACTTAAAAAAGTCGCGATATTCGCCGGCAAGCGGAATATGAACTATAGAGTCAAAATTTTTCAGAAACCAATCGATCTTTTCTAAGACCCTCTCTTGGATTCTACGATCTAGGTGGGCAAGATCACGTTCTGCCTCGCCGGAAAACTCAGGCAACCACTGTGACATAACTTATAGATATTTGCGCTTTATCTCAGAAAATGGAATGCCCCTTGCTTTAGATATTCGTGCCTTTTTGAGCCGCTTCTTTGTCCTTTCACTTAGCTCCAGTCCAAGATCAGGATCAGCGAGAATTTCTGCAATAGTCTGAGCAATTAGCACCCTTTCTCTAGTTGTTGCCTCTTTTTGTTTTTTTAGAGTTAGAAGATTCATGTACTGATGGTAACATAAATATGGTATCGTAGCAACTTACTTACTCAACGCGCTATCTCAAAAATAATACCTTGCTGTTTTTCGTGGCCAAGGATCATACCTCCAAGGCGTCGGTTAGAGTTAGGGGGTGGAAAGAAATACCGGCTTTTTCAAGATTTTCTTTAGACATGGCGTAGATTCGCTCAAGCATAAAATTCTTCATAATCGCATCATGAATTGGAATAACTTTTCTGGGCTTCATCTGCCGTGCCCACTCAAGTGCGTCAACTAGACGAAGCCAGGGTGCGCTGACTGGTAGTGCCACTACATCACAAGCAACGCTAGCCGGAACAGAAAGAGAGTCACCTGGGTGCAAAAAACTATTATTAATCAGAAAAGCTATATTATGAGGAGTGGCGACCGGAATCGGCCCATGCGTAGCATCAAATGCTTGAATGGTGAAATCCGCAGCTTTATATATTTCACTGTGACGCACTACTTCGCATCCAAGATTTTCATTTTTGAGGAGACCCGCTATCTCGCTGTTGGTGAGAATTTTTACATCACTCTGTCTTGCTAAAATTTTTAAAGCTTCGGGATAATAGTGATCCGGGTGCTTGTGTGTTAATAAAATCACATCTACTGCTCCGATATCTTCCGGTTTTAGCTTATTTTCCACAAACGAGAAAAGGCCTGGATCAATGAGCAATCTCTTCCCGTTTTCTTCTACGAGTATGCAGGAGTGAAGATATTTTTTGATGATCATTTTTGAAAAAGTAGGTTATAAAGTTCCTCCTTTGCTTTTGAATCAAAACGAGCGCGTATTAAAGAAGCGGCTAACTCCTTCTCGTAAAAAGAAGGATCTTCCGAAAGCATAAGAAATTCTTCGAAATCAATCAAGCGCGTAGTAATTTTCTCTCCGGCGTCTAATTGGGGTTCTTGCTTTTTGATACAATTTCGCGCGATGTAAGCATAAACCGTCCATTCGATCTTGCCGACGGGACTTATCTCTTTCCATAATGTCCACTCTTCGGATGAATACCCAGTTTCTTCTAGTAGCTCACGCTTGGCCGAAGCAAGAGGGTCTTCTCCCCAATCGCATCTGCCCCCAGGAATAGAAATAAATGGCTCGTTTCGGTGCGGCTGTTCTTGGTTTTGGATCAGGATTTTGTCACCCACGGTCGCGAGAGCCACAGAAGTATCAGGTCGTCTCAACATTTCAAAAGTTTCGGTCGAGTCATCAAACATTCTTTGCTCCCACTGCCAAACTTCAAAGAGAATACCCTTGAAAGCCAACTTTGCATTATCGGGGATTTTCTTCATTTCTTTTTTTCTCCTACCCTGTTAAGAATTTACGCTGTGGTCGAGCTATTCTGCGACTCTGAAACGCTTGAATGTTGCCAGCGAGCAAGGTTTGTCAATGCCTTCCTTTATTGCCATCCGCAGGATATATGCATTGACAATCGCGGCAACTTCACGCGAGTCCAAAATCTTCGCTGGAGATTTTGGACGATTTCAGATCGCAGATAGCGAGGGCACTACAGCGTAAATTACCTTTTGCTCATTATACTCCTCTTGTACACATCAAGATGTTCAAGCGCGATTCCGGTGCCCTTGGCCACGCACAAAAGCGGCTCCTCGGCAATGTGCGCGGGCACTCCGGTTTCCTGGAATACCAGCTCGTCAATATTGCGCAGGAGCGCTCCTCCGCCGGTTATCACAATTCCTTTGTCCATGATATCGGCGGCAAGTTCGGGAGGTGTATCGTGAAGTACCGATTTAATCGCCCGGATAATTTCATCAAGCTCATCCGAAATTGCTTCGGTAACTTCCGGCGAATGCATTTCAATAGTTTTGGGAAGTCCGGTCATCAGATCACGCCCCTTTATATCCATTTTTAAAGATTCATCGTCAACCGGCACGGCCGATCCGATTTGAATTTTAATATCTTCGGCGGTGCGATCACCGATCGCCAAATTATAATTTTTCTTGATGTAATCCGAGATAGCTTGATCAAATTTATTGCCTGCGACTTTCACGGAGGTGGAGGCCACAATTCCTCCCAGAGAAATTACGGCAATGTCTGTCGTCCCTCCGCCGATATCCACCACCATATGCCCGGCAGGTTCATTTATCGGAATTCCCGCGCCGATCGCGGCAAGCACCGGCTCCTTTACCACATACGCCGCTTTGGCCCCGGCTTGCACGGTCGCCTCAATCACCGCCCGCCGCTCGGTCGAAGTAACTCCGGCGGGAACCGAAACCATGACTTCCGGCCGAAAAAGTCGCACGCGTCCACCGGCTTTATTAATAAAATAACGAAGCATGGCTTCGGTCACCCGATAATCGGCAATCACTCCGTCTTTCAACGGACGGTAGGCCACTATAGAATCAGGAGTCCTACCAATCATATCCCGCGCCTCTGCTCCCACGGCCAGAACCTTATTATCATCTTTAGACACGGCAACTACCGACGGCTCGTTTATGACCACCCCTCTTTTGGGAACAAAAACAAGAGTATTGGCAGTACCGAGATCAATTCCAATCTTTCTAGTAAACATTTATTTAAAAAAAATTAAATCTTTATGGCCGTAACTCTTTGGATATCGGCGCCCAAATCTTTTAACCTATCGTCAATACGCTCGTACCCTCTATCTATATGTTCAACCCCGGAGACTACTGACTCTCCTTCAGCCGATAGAGCGGCAATAATGTGCGCCATGCCGGCGCGGATATCAGTCATTTCAATTTCCGTACCTTTAAGCGGGGTGGGGCCGGTGATTATGGCCGTATGCATATAACCTTGATGCTCATAATGGCAGGGCTCTTGGGGGCATTCGCCTGAAATCTCTATACTGGCTCCCATCCTTTTTAAGTCCCTTGTATATCCGAGCCGATCTTCATATACGGTCTCATGTATTATTGATTCCCCTCGGCTCTTGGTCAAGAGGACGCAAAAGGGCTGCTGCCAGTCGGTCATAAATCCCGGGTGCGGTCGAGTCTCGATAAACGCGGTTTTATATTTCGACCTGCCCTTGAAACGAATGCCGCCTTTCCCTATTTCAACCCCTCCTTTGATCTCGCGGACTTTGTTTAAAAATTCTTCAAGATAAGATTTTTCTATATCAGGTATAAAAACATCACCTCCGGTGGCGAGTCCGGCGCAAGCAAAAGAAACTATCTCGTTTCGGTCCGGCATCACTCGCGCCTTAACTCCATAGAGTTTGGATACTTCTTTGATTTTTATTTCTCGAGATTTTTTTTCAAATTCTATTTTGGCTCCCATGGCCCGAAGCATTTCCACCAGATTATAAATTTCGGGTTCAATCGCGGCGTTTCGCAGCATGGTCTCGCCTTTGGCAAGCACCGCGGTTAGAATTACATTTTCAGTAGCTCCTACGGAAGGGTATGGGAGAGTGATATCCGCTCCGTGGATTTCTTTCTCGGCTTTGGCAAAATAAGACATTTCTCGGCGCTCGATTTTCACTCCCATTTTGCCGAGAGCCTCGACATGAAAGTTAATCGGTCGCGGACCGATTTGGTCCCCGCCCGGGACCGGAACTTCAGCAAACCCCTTGCGATGTAGAAGCGGTCCAATGGTAAGAATGGGCACCCGATTTTTCCTGGAAAATTCGGAGACAAATGCCGTATTAATTTCTTTAGTTTGAATCTTAAGAAGGTGGCCCGCCTGCAGAGACAGGTCTTTTCCAACTTCTACTTTGCTCCCCAAAGTCTCGCAAAGTTCTCTGGTTACATCTACTTCACCGGAAAAGGGTATGTTTTCCAGAATGCATTGCTCATCCGTCAACAGCGAGGCGACCATCATTTTTGAGGCGGCGTTTTTGGAGCCGCGAACCTCTACCGTTCCCCGCAACGGATTCTTCCCGTGGATCACAAATTTTTCATTCATCGGCATGGCGTGATTCTAGCATGAAAGATTTAGATTTTCAAAATTTGGAAATATGCTCTTGTGTGATACAATCTGAATCATGAATCCCACACATAACCTTGGGCAAGACATGCACTCAACTTTGAGTCAAATACTTATAATCGCTTTGCTGTTGGATAAAACCCCACACATAACTTTGACCGCGCAAAGCGCGAGAGTTATCTGTCAAAGTTATGTGTGGGATAAAACCTGCACAAAGTTATGTGTGGGATGAAGCCCGGTCTAAGCAAAAAAACAAGAAACATTATTTTCTACGGATTGATATTGGTTTTTGTACTGGTAGCACCGATTCTTATCGCAATCGCATACGGATATCGTTTTGACTTCGTAAAAGGAAGGGTAGTTGAGACCGGCGGAATCTTTGTAAAATCAAATACCCCCAGACTCTCTATTTTTTTAAACAACGAGTTTGTAAAAGAAACTTCCTTTCTTCCGGGCGGGGCACTTCTGCCGGAGATGAAGCTGGGTACTTATCTTCTGCGAATTGAGAAAGAAGGATATCATCCTTGGTCAAAAACGGTCAAAGTTGATCCATCGATCGTAACCGAACTTCGCAATATTGTTTTGGTTCCAAGGCCGGTAACTTACGCGACCTCGACCGAGTCCGAGCGAGCCCTACTTACTCCTCAAAACCCAAAGAGCCTTTTTGCTCTTTCTAAAAACTCAATAATACAAAAAACCGCCACCACGACGAGGGCCATTGCTTTCAATGTTTATTCATTCAAGGTTCTCGACAACGAGATTTATTTCGTCAACCGCAATGGATTTGTGGCAAGGTTCGACCTAAACACCGGTGCCACGGAAACTATCGGCCGTCCGGGATTTTTCTTGGAAAACAAAGACGTGGAATTTTTTAAATCTCCGGCAGGAGACATTGCCATCATCGATCCGGCAGGAGGTCTTTTTGTGCTCGACGCGGCGCTAACGATCAGCTTTATCGATAAAAACATAGAAGAGATAATTTTTGATTCACGGGGCAAAAAAGCATTAGTAAAAAGCGGCAATAGCGTGAAAATACTTTGGCTTGGCGATAACACCCTTCAGCCTTTTGAAAAACACGGAGCGATTGAGACGGTTCTTTCCATTGATACGCCGATTCTTGATGCTCAATGGTTTTATGAGGATGACGCGCATATAGCAGTTCGAACCAAAGAGGGAATATTTTTCACGGAAATCGACGGCAGAGGAGGACGGGCTACAGTGGAGCTTGTATCCGCAAAAACCGACGGCCTCAAAACCTTGCCGGAGATGCCCGATAAAATTTTCTTCAAGAAAGGAAAGATCTGGTTCAGAATTGATTTATAACTCGCCGCCAGTTATAAAAAACCACTAGTAGTGCTAGTGGATCTATGTGGTAGAAGAAATTGTTACCATCTCAAGGCCCTGCTCAGTTGGTGTATATTTCCACCCGAGGTAGAGTCCCAAACTCGTGCCCTTTATAAGTCCTTTGCGTTCCAACCGGACAAATAGATGCCAATCTTCTAGTGGAACGGGGTCGGCATAAGAAGTACCTGGTCGCGGAAACTGCCATGCCGTCGCATATGCACCAAATGTTGCGCAAACATACCCCAGTGTCATTACTCTTTCCAGATAAGCCAGTGCCGCTTTATCGTATGCGGCCTGAATACCGGCATAGATTTCCTTCACTCTTTCTTTTTCACATTCGGCAATTGGAAGATCATCGATGACGCGAAGAAAAATATCGTCAAGGCAATAGCTACCTCGAGTGCTCTCTGCTTTCAACAACTCGTGAAGATCTTCGTCGGTGGAAATTCTCACCTCTCCTTTGCCTACAAGTTCATTATCTCTCGGACTTCTCAACCACTCTATGCGAGAAATGCAAAACTCGCGGAAACGGCCATTATAGAGAATCGCGAACGGCACGACACCAGGATCGTTTTCCAAAAGAAAATTGGGCAGGGTATATTCAAACCTTTTCTGAACTCCGACAACACGGGTATGCAGTAAATTGGGCGTCAGTCGTTCCATAGCTTTCACCTGATTTGAAAGGTCTGGAAAAAGCGTATCACGGCCCTTTTGTAAAGACAATGGATTCGCATATAAATTAAAAGGCGCTATTTGGGGAAATAGTGCCTTTAAAATTTCATATCTGCGGGGCTCGTTTATCGTTTCGCCCACTGCGGCGCGCGGCGCGCGCGCTTGAGGCCTGGTTTTTTGCGCTCTTTGGCTCGAGGATCTCTTTTCAAATATCCGGCGCGTTTTAATCTTTTGCGAAAATCGGGATTGAATTTCACTAGCGCCCGGGCCAGGCCGTGGCGTAGGGCCTCGGCCTGCGAATGAACTCCGCCGCCCGAAACTTTTACCGAAACGCGGAAACGCCCGAAAAGCTTCATTTTCTGAAGCGCGTCCTCAGCAATGCTCTGCAATTCAAGCGTGGGAAAATACTCGGCATGCGGTTTGTTGTTGACCGCGAAATCTCCGGCTCTTGTAAAAAGGCGGACTCTGGCTATTGCGGTTTTTCGGCGGCCGATTCCCTCCATATATCGATCCGGTTTTTTAGAATCTTTTTCCTCGTCTAAAACTTCAACGGGTTTTTCTACCGCAACTGGTTCTTCAGCTTTTTTTACCTTCACTTTTTTCTTCGGGTCTTCAGCCTTCTTCTCTACCTTTTTGCTTTTCTTTTTTTCTGCCATATTTGTCGAAATTTATGAGCTCATTGTAGCGAAATAAATTTCGCTACAAATATGAGCACCCCCTCACCAATCTTTAAATTAGACCAGTGGTATCCGTTTTAAGCAAGCCGTTTAGGCGGCTTCGCCTTACTCACCTTTTGGAATATAGGACTAATTCCGAGATTGGTGAGGGGGTAAAGGTTTGGCGACTAAAATTCCTTTGCAGACTACGCTCGGAATTTTAGGCCAAGCCCTTGTACAAAACTAAATTCTTCATTACCTTATCCCGCAATCTGTTTTTGGGCAACATGCCCCGAACCGCGTGCTCCAAAGCCAGCCGAGAATCCCGTACCATTAGGTCTTTGAGTTTTTCCTCTTTTAATCCGCCGTGAAAACCAGAGTGCCGGCGATAAAGTTTCTGGTCCATTTTTTTCCCGGTGACTCGCATTTTGTCGATATTGTACACAATAACCTTGGTCGGCAATATACGCGCGGGATCAAAGCGGGGATCATTTTTCCCGCGCAAAAGAACAACGATCTGGGTCGCTATTCTTCCTAATATTTTATCATTTGCGTCTATTTTATATTCCGTCATCTTTATTTCACGAGCTCCAAAATCGCCATCTTGGCGCTGTCGCTTTTGCGTACCCCAAGTTTTATAACCCTCGTATACCCTCCCGATCTGCCCGAATATTCTTTGGCCCGGTCAATCAGTTTCTTGGTCACCCCCTCACTAAGCATAGAACTAATCAGGCGGCGATTGGCGAGCGAAGGATTTTTCGCGCGAGTTATAAACTTTTCGGCATAAGGGCGAAGTTCTTTGGCTTTAGCCTCGGTAGTGGTAATGCGTCCAAGCATAAAAAATGAAGAGGCCAAACTCTTCATTAGCGCCCGTCGCTGATCTCGCTCTCTGCCGAATTTTCTTCCTTTTTTTAAATGTTTCATCCCGTTAGAAGCCTATAGTTTAAAAATTTCTACGAAATTTTTAAACTATGGCTGGAACTAATTTTTCAGATATTGTCATGGATTATTCAACAAGTTTGATTTTTACGCGAAATACGGCTTCTAACGGGACTCACTGTTTAAGAGTAAGTCCCAAGTTGCCCATGGCTTTTTTGATCTCCTGTATTCCCTTGTCTCCGATCCCTTCGACTTCCCGCAGGCTTTCTTCACGCTTTCTGGAAAGGCCTCCGACGGTCTTTATCCCCCCCTCGCGAAGGGCATTCATGGTTCGTGCCGAAAGTTTCAGATCGTCAACTTTTACGCGCAGGACATCTCCAGATCCGTCAGCTTTTTCCTCTTCTTTGTCAGATTCGCGATCCCCTTCCGAGGCTTGAATTTCTTCTTTTTCTGAAAATCCCTTGGCGAGCGCGCCAAATTGGTCGACAAGAATTTTAGAGGCCTGTGAAAAAGCTTCGCGCGGAGAAAGTGATCCATCCGTCTCTATATGCAGACGCAGGCGATTGTAATCGGTGCGATCGCCAAAACGCATATTTTCAACTTCGTAATTTACGTGACGGACCGGAGAAAACGCGGCATCCAACGCGATAACTCCTACTTCTACCTTATCTTTGGTCCTCGCCTCAACCGGCACATAGCCAAGCCCGGACTCAACTGTCGCCTCTATCTTAAAAGAAGACTTTTTGGCAGTCAGAGTCGCGATGTGCGCTTCTTTATTGATGACCTCCACCTGCGAAGGAGTTTTAAAATCTCCCGCGCTCACGTCTTTTTCTCCTTTTTCGGAAAGGGTAATGCCAAAAGAACCTTCTTCATGCAGTTTAAGCCGGACTTGTTTCAGATTTAAAATCATTTCCACCGCATCCTCGGAAATTCCTTCAAGTGTGGAAAATTCATGCCCCACTCCTTCGATTTTTACGGAAGTGATGGCCGCTCCTTTCAATGAAGACAAAAGCACCCGGCGCAGACTATTGCCGATCGTCTGCCCGTATCCGGGATAAAGTCCCTCAATTTCAAAAACCGCTCGATTTTTTTCCTCTAATATAACTTTCGGGTGCGTTGGAAGTTGAATCATGCCAATGTTGTTTAAATTAAGGTTTTGCAACCAAGAACTTCGAGTCATTGGCTCGAAATTCTTGGGCAAAGCCCTTATCTTGAATAAAACTCTTTAATTTTAGTAACATCCGCGGTTATCCCCGCATCATCCGCTTCCGGAAAGCGAAGTACCTTTCCGATTTTTTTGTCTCGATCAAGTTCAAGCCATTGCGGAGCTTCATATTTTTTTATGCGAATTTCAAGTTCGGAAAAAAGTGGCGAAAAAATAATCTTTTCTTTCAGCGCGATAATATCGCCTTTTTTGACCTGGTACGATGGTATAGAAACTCTCTTGCCGTTTACCGTAACGTGCCCGTGATTCACCACTTGGCGAGCGATACGTCTGGATTCGGTAAGACCAAGGCGAAAAACCGCGTTATCCAGCCGGGACTCAAGCCGGCGAAGCAGATTTGAACTAAAAACGCCCGGTGTTGCGGCAGCTTTTTTACTATACCTTGCAATGTCTTTATCGTCAAGACCATAAAGATAGCGTATCTTCTGTTTTTCACGTAGAAGCTCGCCATATTCCGAAAGACCCCTCCTGCGGCCGCCTTTCCCCGCCCTCTTTTTATTGCCGTGCACTCCCGGCGGATATCCCCTGCGGATATGGGCGCATTTAGGGCCAAGGCAACGCTGCCCTTTCAAAAAGAGTTTTTCCCCCAATCTTCGTTCAACTTTTTCCAGTATTCTTGTCATACCCGTCGCACTTTTTTCGCTCTCGGCCCGTTGTGGGGCAAAGGCGTTATGTCCTTTATACCAATAATGTCAAAGCCCTGGTTTGACAGAGCACGCACCGCTGAATCTCGTCCCGATCCGACACCGCTGACTCTCACCAGCATTTCCCGAAGTCCTGTTTTTCGAAGTTTTTCGGCAACCGTCTCGGCAACCCGGGCCGCCGCGTAAGGAGTAGCTTTTTTTGCTCCTGAAAATCCGAGCGATCCCGCAGAAGACCAAGCAATAATGTTGCCCAATGTATCAGAGACGCTAATTATGGTGTTGTTATAAGTTGCTTGAATATGCGCTATCCCTCGCGAAACTTTTTGGCGCGCTTCAGAATCCCGAGATTTTTCCACGGGCTTTTCTCCGGCTTCTTCGGTTCCACCTTTTTTAATTATGCGTTTCTTACCCATAATTTATACTAATCTCTAAATGATCTTTATTCGGAGCGTTTTTGAAATTTGGATTTTGAAATTATTTAGAAATTAGGGTTTAGGATTTAGAGATTGGTTTACGTCGGACTTGTCGCGGGTTTTCTGCCCGATCCCATAGTTTTTCTTACGTTTCCTCTTCTGGTTCGGGAATTAGTTTTGGTTCGCTGTCCCCGCACCGGCAGTCCGCGCATATGGCGAAGCCCCCGATAGGTTCCAATCTCCCGCAAAGATTTTATATTCATCATGAGCTCTCGCCGAAGATCTCCCTCGATTTTATAATTTTTTTCTATAGTTTCTTTGAGGCGGTTTACTTCTTGCGGAGTTAAATCCTTGGCACGTTTATTCGGATCAACTTGTGCTAACTTCAAAAGTTTTTTTGAGGACGGCAAACCGATTCCATATATATATGGAAGCGAGTATTCAATCTTTTTATTATCCGGGATATTAATTCCTACGATTCTCATTGACTTAGCTTTCAGCTTTCAGCTTCCAGGTATTTCCTAAAGCTAGAAGCTATAAGCTCGTTTACCCTTGCCTCTGCTTGTGCTTGGGTGTCGAACAAATAACAAATAGCCGACCCTTCCGTCGGACTACCTTGCATTTGGCGCACATAGGTTTTACCGAAGCTCGAACTTTCATCCCACACATAACTTTCGCTCACGATCATACCGGGCTCTCCCAGTATTTACATTTCACGAAGTATGAATTCGAACAAGTTCCCCATATACAACTTTCAACTTGCGCTTCGCGCAGCGAAAGTTATGTGTGGGATTCACTTGAGTCTGTGCACAATCCTTCCCTTGGTCTCGTCATAGGGTGTCATTTCCACCTTTACCCGATCCCCGGGAAGAACTTTAATATAATATAGTCTCATCTTCCCGGAAAGATGCGCGAGAATACACCGACCATCGTCCAATTGAACCTTGAACATGGTGTCGGGGAGCGCTTCAAGCACTGATCCTTCCTGGAAAGTCTTTTCTTGCTTAACCATTCTAATGTGTAAACCTTAAATAGGATAACAAAACAGCGATTAGTTGTCAACAATAAACTTAATCCTCTGGGGATCTTGGGGAGCAGTAAAGCGCCAGGGCGGGAAGAAGGATATGCTAAAAGTAGCAAGTTCACTACGAGCTCTTAGCGCTTCGAGGATAGACCTCTCCTTCCTTCCTTGGATGAGACCCGCGAACTCATTGGTAGAAATTTTAGCTTTAGTCATTACTTCCCCGGTAAGCACTATGTCCGCCCTACCTTTACTAAAATCAATATTGCGTACTATATATTGTATGTTTGTAGCACCCTCTACAAGTTCTTTGGCTTCCCTCTCGGGTATTACAATACTTTGTACCAATGTCTTTACGTCGCCCTTTCTAAAAACGATAACTTTGGCAGTCGCTCGCGCCTCCACCGAAAAACGATCAAGGCGTGCCTCAACTTTGGGTACCACGACTTTAGTGATCTCGATTTGCCGCAGTTGATCTATCAGGGTGAAATCCGGTGGAATTTTCCGTACTATTTCTTCTTCAAGTTCTTTATAAACCCTTTGCGTCACTTTTTCCTGGGCTTTTTTAAGATCTTCAAGAGTCGCAACTCTTGCCTCTCCTTTATATCCGCCTGAAAAAGAAGCGGAGGTTATGGCATAAAAGCCGTCGTACTTGGCAGTTCCTTTAAATCCCGGGATTTTTAAGTTTACGCCTTCCGAGAGGTTACCGCGGTCTCCCGCCTCGTCCGCTACAAGCTCCACTTCTAAAAACAAGGGGACGATTTTGGCTTCTTCAATTTTTGCTCCGGGAACTATGACTGATTTTGACAGGCGAAGCACAATTCCCGAATCAGTAACAAATCTGGTACTTGCGACCAACGCTTGGGGAGAAGAACTGAAAGCGTTGTATAGTTTGACTTTGCCTCGGGCTTTTTCTTCAACATTTTTTTTACCGGTAGACTCAAACTCTTCCAAAATAGTTTTTGAAAGTTCAAACTTCTGTGCTGGAACCACTCTTGGTACCAAAAGAAGTTTGGACACAGACGTGTCAAAAGCAGCGCTTATGTCCTTTAGGGCCACTCCCTCGTGGCGCAGTTTCAAATTTACCGTCAAACGAGCGAAAACCGTGGAAGCAACGATAAAAAGGATTAAAAGACTTAGCACTCCAGCTCCCCAAAGCAGGCGGTGCGTCTTTCTGCCCTGCAATTTATGTTTAAACTTCGGTTCCTCTTGAGTAGAGTATTCTTTTGCTTCATCGGTAACTATAATTCCTTGACTTTCCTCGTCGGGATATTCATGTTTCGCAAACTTCTCAATAAAAGGATTGCGCTCAAGTTCTGGCCCAATTAGAATCTCACCCTCCCGCCCCGCATGCGAAGACTCGGCAAGCAGGCCTTTTTCTTCCAGTACTTCAACGGACTCTTTTTTAAGCGGTCGCAGGTCAAGAGGTTTTACCCCGTTAGAGAGAAACAACGGTTGGTTTTCTTCATTTTTATCCTCCTCTTCAGAAGAACTTATTCTTGCCGGTGATATCCTGCGTTTCTCTCTAACGGGGTTTATATTCTTTTTTCTAATTCCGTCAGTTCCCATTAATAATATTAAAGTAAGGATTTATGCGTTAGAGAATAGTAAATCAAGGACGCGAGTCCTACTTCTGCCGTACCCCGAAGCTCTCCTTTTAGAGTATCACCTTTAAAGATACTTTGCGCCTCAAGAGTCCTCACCTGCGGCACATCGGCAAAAGAATAGTCACGCAACCAATTGCCATCTTTAAGCCGGCCGGCGATATCAAGCAGATCCGTCCCTTCTCCAAAAACTAACACTTCCGAAGGAATTGGGCCAACCGGATAAAACCATTCAAGTTCTTCAAGAAAACTTTTATCCCATTCGGTAACTCCCTTAAAAGAAAAAGTTCTCGACCCTTGAAGCTCTCCACCTTTTATGAGAGCGACGGTGGCCGCCTCGTTTTCCAATTCAACCAGAAACACGTCTTTTTTCTTTAAGGGGCCGGCAATTGCTTCTTTATATACGGCAATTCTGGGTACGAATTCAATAGGCATACCTCCAAAACTTTCTTTGGTATCCAGTAGATCCGCTCCGATACTGTCCGGGAGATAGAGCATCAGAGTTTTAAATCCAAGTGTTTCTGCTTTTTTGAGTTCTGAATATTGGGGTTCGTGGGACATCCCGTAGCCGTTGGCCACGACTTCAAGCGGGTAGGCGACAAGCGCCTTCTCCGGTTCACGATGTTGTTCAAAAAGATTTTCAAAATATTTGCGCGCGTCTCCGGCGGTGCCGACTCTGGGTCCTCTTTTTGTCGGAGAGGACCAGTATGCGACGGAGTACTTCCCAATGTGCGGGCCGATAGCAATAGTTATTTTCGAAGGAATTCGTTCAAGCTCCCTCACCATATTGAAAAGAAATTCGTGAAGTTTATGTCCGGATTTTTCTTTTAAAGAAGCAGAAATCGGCAAACTTGTTTTTCTAATTATCTGAATCTTCTTCCCCGCCTGCCCCGCCGGCAGAGGCATGGCAAACGGGCCCCCGTCTTCAACCTTAAATACGGCTCCTTTAATAGAGTCGGTCCCTAAATCAACCACTGCTTGTATTTCCGGCTTTATTTTAGAAAATAGTCCCATTGACTATATTATAAACGGCAATGGGGTTGAAATGAAAGTCGGTACTTTCATTTCAACCGAGTGAACCGCTTATATCCCCAGATATATCTGGCAGTGAAGAAAAAATAAAAATATCAATTTCCATTTTTGCCGAACGAACCAGATATACGAAGTATAACAATATTGATAAATTTAATTTTTTACCCCGTTAGAAATCCGCTCCGGCGGCTTATTTCTAACGGGGCGGAAATGGTTTTGCATATTTTAATATTATGTCCCTGGGCCGCTTTTGCGGCCGGGATGGCGGTCCGATTTTAATCGGACCTAGCCACCGGTGGTTTTTTTAAAA
>CAYJWH010000009.1:0-19992 GCA_964373875.1 uncultured Candidatus Saccharibacteria bacterium
TTGATGTGGGCGTGAGTATGACTGACAACCCTCTTTCCTCATCGGCCACCACCATTAGTCTTACCTCCGGCGCCAATGTTCCGGGTTCCGGCACCATACTCATAGATAAAGAAGAAATCACCTACACCGGCAAGAGCGGAACTCAACTTACCGGAGCAACGCGTGGAGCCAATACCACCCAGGCAGTATCCCATATACAAAGCTCCTCGGTCTTTGTCAAAGCAACCACTACTGCGGGAATCATTGGCGCGGGTATTACCACAGGCACGGGCAAATCACTCACCTGGACTCCGGCCACGGATCTCCCCAATATCAGCACCACCAGCGCCCGCGTTGTCATCTCGGCAAATGACCAAAGAGGATTTAATGGCGTGGGCACTGCCACCTCTTCCGCATTTACGCTTGACACGGTTCCTCCTGGAGTCGTCGGTACCGTTACTAATGTAAAGAGCGAAATATTGGGCGCTACTTCATTTAAGGTGTTGTGGACAACAGACAAACTTTCAAGCTCATTGGTGGACTATGGGATCACGACCGCGCTGGGCGCCACAGCCACAGACACCGCGCTCACGCTCGCCCATAGTGTTATCGTGACCGGACTCCAAGCCGAAACTTCATACTTCTATCGTGTCCGCTCCATTGATGCCAAGAATAACCAGCAGATTGACGACAACAACGGCGCGTTATACAAAGCAACCACCACTCCAGTGCAAATCGTAACGGTAACGCAGACCGTTGGAGGGTCAAGCGTGCCTACTGACACCACTCCTCCTCAAATCTTTTCCGAGACCATCAAGGTACGCACCATTACCGTTACCTCGGCCATCATTGAATGGGCCACGGATGAATTTTCCTCAAGCATTGTCTCCTATGGCGAGAGCGCTTTTTATGGTTTAATTGCAGGTCAACCCGAAGAACAAGTGGACAAACATTTGGTGCAATTGATTAATCTCAAACCGGATACGCTCTACCATTTCAAGATCGCCTCGATAGATCGAGCGGGAAACAAAGCCGAGACCAAAGATTTTACATTCAGAACCATGCCGGTGCCGCCAGTAGTTACCTCATTTTCAATACCAATCTCACCTACTTCGGCAACCACCTCAACCGTGTCAATCCTTTCGCAGGAACTCATTCAAGTGCAGGAGCAAAAAGCAACGCAAGACGTGCAAGTGCAAACCCTTGCAACCCAAATTGCCACCCTCTCTTCTGCCATTGCCACGTCGACCCAAGACATCAATACGCTCACCAGCTCCATTCAAACACTGCAGACGGAAAAGGCCGCGGCTGACGCGAAGTTGAATGCAGTCACCACAGAACTCACCGCATTGAAACAAACCAAAATTGCGCTTGATCAACAGATTGCCGCGATTCAAGCACAGCTTTCAGCAGGTACGCTCTCATCAGGAGAGGTGGCGATCAAGCAGGGGGAGCTGGAGACCTTGAAGAACAAAAGCGCTGACGCGGAGTCGCAACTCACGGCCAAGTCACAAGAACTTGACCAAGCGAGAAAGGGAAAAGCGGAGATTGGCGAGAAGTTTATCCGGCTTGAAAGCGACTTGCGACAAGAACGAGCAGATCGGGCGCGCATGCAGGAGGAACTGATAAAACTCGTCCAGCAACGAGATCAACTGCTTCAAAAAGAACAGACGCTGTTGGTCAAAGAAGAGGAGCTGAAGAAAAAAGCCGCAGTGTTTGAGAAATTGCCGGTGTTGAATGAGAGACAGCGCGCGCTTGCGCAGAATGTGATTCAATCCGTAGTTGGACTGTCAAACCAGGATGCGGCTGATGTCCTTACTAATGCAATCTCGCAACTTCCGGAAGATGTGGTCAGCCAAGTATTCTCCGCCGCCTCCGAAACAGTTGCATCCTCTCCGCAGATCATCTCCTCTTCGTTTAAGCTTGAAGGCACCCAAGCCACCGTAACTTGGTTTACCAACAAACCGGCGTCCTCCATTGTTGCGTTTGCGTCCGAGTCCGAGTACGATTTGAAAAAAGAAGACCCCTATACTTTTGATCTTGGCAATACCACAGAGAAAGTGAACAAGCATAGCGTGACTGTCACCAATCTTGATCCGGACACACTCTACCACTACCAGATCAGGACGAGCGCGAAATTCGGAGGAACCACGCGCAGTGAGGATCAGACATTCCGTACCTTGCCTGTATTTCCCAAGGTAGACCGTTTTCGGCTTGAATCGATTCGTGAAAACGAAGTAACTGTTCTTTTTGCCACCAATGTGCCAACCGACACTACGGTTAAGATCACCGATGTCGCCGCCGGCAAGGTATTGGTGCAGGGAGAATCAGACCTGCGCACGGCCCATCGATTTGTTATCAAAGATCTTAAACCAAATGTAAGATATTCTTTGCTCGTCCAAGTCAAGGATGAAAAGAACCAGGAAGCAGTGAGCATTCCTCTTGCCTTTACCACCGCGATTGACCGCAAACCTCCCGAGATTACTCAAGTAAAAACTAATACAGCTATCTCATCCGTAAGAGGAGACGCGGTGCAGGCAGTTGTGAGCTGGAAGACGGATGAATCAGCGGACTCCGAATTGTTGGTGGCCGAAGGCGCTACTGAAAAAGGTGTATTCAAGAAGCTCGTTTCCTCTTCAGAATTCACGATCGATCATGTGCTTGTGGCGTCTTCGCTCAAACCAGGAACAGTCTATCGTCTCTATGTTTCTTCGCGAGATCTCGCGGGCAATGAAGCGCGTTCCCGCACCTTTGTCATTGTGACGCCATCGCGCCAAGGCACTATCGTGGATGTAATGTTCAAAAACTTTGAAGACACATTTAAGTTTTTGAAAAAGATACAACAATAAAATATGAACGACATTCAGTCCGCAATAGACAAAAGACAAAAAATAAAAATCCTTATTATCGACGACAATGAAATGTTTCGTGTCTATATCCGTGATATTTTTTGGATTCATGGACTTGACAAGAAGTATGATATCATGATGGCTGATTCTCCCGAGCGCGCGGAAGCAATACTCAATAATCCCGCCACAAGACCGCACATCGTCTTGCTTGACCTTCTGATGCCAACGAAAAAAGAAGGGGGTGGAGTAATCAATACTGTCAAAGTTGGCATCGAGCTGCTTAAAAAAATTAAATCTTCCCCTGGTCTCAAACACATTAAAGTTGTTATTTTTTCCGGACACGATGAACTCCAAGAAGTTGTAGAAAAATTAGGCGCAGACGGATGCCTCTTCAAGGGAGACAATTTGCCAAAGGATGTACTTAATTATGTGCAAAGCATTACCAAAGCCGTCAAGGCGTCGTAAATGACGCCACATGCGCGTGGGTTGCGTGCTATCATGAAAAAATCACCTATTATTCAACTTAAGCATGTCTCGTTTTGGTATGATAAGGGAAAACCCAACGAAGTCCACGCGCTAAAAGATATTAACCTTGAAATTTTTCAGGGTGAATATGTGGCGCTTTTTGGACCGTCCGGATCTGGAAAAAGTACTTTGCTCTACGCCATATCGGGCATGGATATTCCCAAAGAGGGCGCAGTGCTCATTCACGGCAAAGATATTACGAAATATTCAAAACTTGCCCTTGCCGTATATCGGCAAATCGGGGTGGGCCTTATCTTCCAGCAATTCAATCTCATTCCATCGGTCACTGTGCTAGATAATGTAACATTGCCAATGGCATTTTTGGGTGTAGAGACGAAACGACGAACCGAAGAAGGCATGAGGCTTCTTGAACGAATGGCAATCAAAAATCTTGCGCCCCGCTTTCCTCACGAACTCTCCGGCGGCGAACAACAACGAGTAGGCATTGCCCGGGCCCTCGCCAATAACGCGCCAATCATTCTTGCCGACGAACCGCTCGGCAATCTGGATTCGGAAAACGCAAACAAGGTGTTGGGTTTTCTCAAAGAATTGCATGAGCGCGACGGACGCACGATTCTTATGGTTACGCACGAGGCATGGAGTCTACGCGATGTGGAGAAAATTTTTCATTTCAAAGACGGCACGATCGTAAGAACTGAATATTCAAAAGCAGCACGGCGGAAAGGAGCAATGCCGGAACGGGTCATTGGCAAACAAATACCCGCCATTTTCCCGGAGCATGCGATGGCGTCTATGCTTAGCACACTCCTTTTGCGAGGGTATTCCACTGAAGAGGTGGAGCGATTTGAATCGCTTCTCCAGCAACGACTACAAAATGAACTATCAAAGGATCAATTTCTCAAAGCGATTGACGCGCCATACCGAGATGGAGGTGTGGGATTATGGATTCAGACAGCGCGGCGCATCTCCGCTTATATTGAAACATTAATCCGCGAGGAGCGGCACATGGAAGATATCTATGCGGATCTTCTGGAGCATCCCCCTGCGCCGCTTGCCGCGGATGTGGAACAAATCCGACAATGGCTCATGGCGGATTATCACGGCACACTCGACGCGCTGCGCCAAGCGCAACTCAACGAAGCAATATACGATCGGATCAGAAACATCATCACTCATGAGCATTTCAAAAAAGTGCTCAATCTTTCCCGGAAAAAATTTGGAGTCGGATTCTCATTAAAAACCGCACAATATTTGTCTGATAAATTAGAAATGTTGTTGCAATCCGCATCTCATAATCCACATTCATGATACCAAACACTACGACATCTTCGTCAACTTCTCCATCAGGCGGACTGCGAGTGAGGGATTTATTAAGACTCTCGTTTCGCGTATTTCACACTAGACCACTGCGCACCTCGCTTACCATTTTAGGCATGGCGATTGGCATCGGCACCGTACTCTTTCTCACTTCTCTTGGCTACGGACTGCAAGCTATTTTCCTGGGGAGTCTGATCTCCACGCAGGATTCGCTTATCACCATCGAAGCATTTTATTCGTCGGAATCCAGCATCAGCATCACGCAAGATAGTATCTCGCGCGTTGCCGCATTCCCCGAAACCGGTGAAGTAAGCCCAATCGCGGAATTTCCGGCTGAAATCATCAGGGATAACTCATTTGGCAACATCATTGCGCAAATGGTTATGCCCAATTTTTTCCGTCTGTCGGGGCTCGTGGTGGATCAAGGAACCGTGTTTGGAGAAAATGATCCAGCGGCTGTGCTGTCAAACCAAGCTGCGCGCCTGCTTGATATCGAATCAGACATACCAACCGCGTTAACGCAAGACATTTTATTCAAAGTATTCTACCCGCGCGATGGAACATTTGAGGTTGTAGAAACGCCATTTAAGACCCCTCTTAAAATCAGAGGGATTATTAATGATGATCTCCGACCCCCCTTTGCGATAATCCCTTTAGCGTACGCGGAGCAGCCCCCGCCGTCATTCACAAAAATATTAGTTAAAGCCCGCGACATTGATCAGCTGGAGGCATTGCGCACTCGTCTTGTTGATAATGGATATCTTACCTCTACCCGTGTTGATCTGGTGAATCAGGCGCAAAAAATTTTGCGCGTCATGACCATTGTGCTCAGCACCTTTGGCGTGACCGCACTCGTGGTTTCGGCAATCGGTATGTTTAACACCATGATTATTGGATTTATGGAACGAATCCATGAAGTGGGTATTATTAAGGCGCTTGGCGCAACGGACAAAGACATTAAGCGGCTTTTTCTCATGGAGTCGCTCGTCCTGGGATTCACCGGAGGATTGGGCGGCATTATACTGGGAATGGGCACGAGCGCGCTGGCAAATTTCGGACTCAATACTCTTGCGTTGCGTTTTGGTGGAAAACCGTTTACGCTTTTTGTAACGCCTCTATGGTTCCTGGGCTTTATTCTTATAGTGTCAGCCATCATTGGTCTTTGCTCGGGATATATGCCCGCGCGGCGCGCAACCAAACTCTCTCCGCGAGAAGCATTTTTTAAGTAGGCAATGGAAAATCTCAAACCGGGTGTAGATCACGTCGGAATATCGACAGCTTTTATCTGTCATGACGGCAACGGCAGATTTTTGCTCCACAAACGCAGCCAAAATTGCAGAGACGAGCAAGGTACTTGGGAGTTTGGGGGAGGGAAACTTGAATACGGTACGACTTTGGAGGAAAACGTCTTGCGTGAAATTGAGGAAGAATATGGATGTAAGGGGGAAATTCAGGAGCAGCTTTCTCCCTATACTCTTTTTCGGGAAGTGGACGGCGCAAAAACTCATTGCGTGGTAGCCCCTTATATAGTAAAAGTCAGTTCGGACTATGCGAGAATAGAGGATCCGGAAAAAATGGATGACATCGGCTGGTTTGCTTTGGACAATTTGCCGTCTCCGCTTCACTCCGGCGTGGAGTTCGAGGTTAAAGAATTTCGTAAGTATCTGGAAAAATACGGCAAGTAAATATGCGTGTAAATATTGGTTCAAAAAATCAGGTAAAAATAAATGCGGTAAAGGAGATACTTGGTGATTATCCTATATTTGATGGCGCAACGGTTGGGTCCGTAGAGGCGTCTTCGGATGTTTCAGAACAGCCGGTAAGTCTGCGGGAAATCATACGTGGAGCAAAAAACCGAGCAAAAAATTCTTTCCGAAACTGCGACTATAGTTTTGGCGTAGAAGGGGGTTTCGCGCGTGTTCCTTATACAAAGACTGGTTATATGCAGTTTGAGACCTGTGCTATTTATGATGGAAATACTTTTCATCTGGGCTTGAGCTCCGGTTTTGAGGCTCCTCTTGAGGCCATGCGATTGATCCTGAAAGAAGGATTGGATTTAAGCAAAGCTGCCAAACAGGTTGGCCTTGCCTTAGATGAGAACATAGGAGCTTCTGTCGGAATAATTAATCCCCTTACTAAGGGAAGATTGAGCCGTAAAGAATATACCAAAGAGGCCATCCGCATGGCGCTTATCCACCTTGAAAATTCGCATCTCTACTAACTTGATTTTTTATAAAATTTATTGTAATATCACGGAATTAAAATAGATGATGTAACCGGTGTACGGAAAGTTTTGTTGTACTGGATAGCCGGTTCTTCCAAAATAATGCCATATCTTGAAGACCAAGAAGAAAAAGATGCGCCCGACGGCCTGCCTGTACCGCCGGGCGGCCACGGAATGAGGGATGAAGAAATACTGCGCGCTTCGGTGAGTGAGCCGGCTATGTTTGAAATGTTGGTAGAAAAATATCAGGAACCTCTCATACGTGCCGCTTGGCGGGTGGTGCGCAGCACGGAGGAGGCTGAAGACATCGTGCAGGAAGCGTTTGTAAAAATATACAAAAACGCCGAGAAATTTGAAAAATACGAAGGTATAGAATTCAAATCTTGGGCGTATAAAATCACAGTCAATACCGCTATCACGCATTACCGGAAGCTAAAAAGGGGAGAGTTTCTCGCCGAAGATCCAACTGTTTTTGAAGAACCAACGGCGGAGTTCGCTGATGCTAGATTCGCTACGGTTGCCGATACCAAAGCCACGGTAACGAAAGTTCTTGCCGATATGCCGGGGCATCTGAAGAGCGTGCTGGAGAGGTACTATCTTAAAGATGAGTCATACAAGACCATTGCCAAAGAAGAGAAGATATCTATTCCCACTCTCAAAATGCGGCTTTTCCGGGCAAAAAAACTTTTTAGAAAACTAAATAGCGACTCGAATGACTCGAATGTAACACGCGAATGATTCGAATAATTTGAGTGGTATTTGTATATTGGAGTCGTTTTGATAAGTAATTACTATGCAAGAAGCAACAATAACCCCAACTTCTAAATTTCGCGGAGAAATCCTAAGGAAAATTTACCGTGTCTGGCTTTTCAGGAAACTTTTACCGGTATTGGTTTTGGAAGTCGCGATTCTCACGGTGGTTCTTTATTGGTTGGGGAGGGCGGTATTTTTCCAAAGAATTTTTGAAAACGCGCTAAACGTTCTTTTTCTGGAACCCCAGCAGATTTTCAACTTTCTCCTCACTATGTTTACTAACGCTACACTTTTGGCAAGGATCCTCGGCTTTGTTGTACTTGTGCTTTTTGTGCTTGTTGTCAGGCACTTTACTCAAGGAGTTTTGCGTCTCATTTTGATTAAAGAAAATTATTTTAGCAAAGTCCGCGAATCCTAAATCCGCGCCCGGCCAAATTATTAATTTAAATTAAAAATCCCATTCCACTAACGAACGCTATAGCGTTCGTTAGTGGAATGTACTGGACTTGGGGACCAAAGGGTTTAAAAGAAAAATGGAGCCAGAGATTATTTATTCGGATGAAGATTTTGTTGTTATAAATAAGCCCCCGGGAATTCCAGTCCACGGAGGATTGACCATTGAAGAGAAAACAGTGGTTGATTTTTTGCTTAAAAAATTTCCGGAAATAAAAGGTGTAGGAGACCTGCCTGCGCCTGACCGCGCGAGTACGCACGCGGGCGGGCAGGCGGGGGATTCCATCCGACCCGGTATCGTGCATCGTCTAGACAAAAATACTTCTGGAGTCATGATTGTCGCCCGCAACCAAAAAACTTTCCTGGCGCTCAAAGAACTTTTTCAGAAGCATCTGGTGGAGAAAAAATATCTGGCGATTTGCTGCGGTGAATTCAAAGAAAAGCGGGGTATTATCAATATGCCCATTGGCAGGATCATCGCCAATCCGCTCAAGCGGGGAGTGAACCCGCCGACCGGCGGCGGAAAAAGCAGAATCCGCGGAGAGCGCGAAGCGGTTACCGGGTTTAGAGTGGTAAAAACAGGAGAAGCTTTGTCTTTAGTGGAGCTTGAGCCCAAAACCGGCAGAATGCATCAAATCCGAGTGCACCTCGCCGCGCTTCATCATCCGGTGGCTTGTGATACGGTCTACGGCGGGAAAAATGTTTGCTGTCCCAGAGGCGCGTCAAGACAGCTATTACATGCCTCCTCTATATCTTTCAGTTATCCGGAGGGCCGGAAGCTTATTTTTGAAGCCGAAGCGCCTTCAGACTTCGCTATTGCCGAGGCGAGCATTTTGTGATAGGATTTTCTTTATGATTACCGCAATTGAAAAAACTCATCTGCGAACCGATCTTGCCGGGATTCGGCCCGGCGATACCGTTCGCGTAGCCCAAAAGATAAAAGAAGGGGACAAAGAACGATTGAGCACTTTTGAGGGACTGGTTATTGCCAAGAAACATGGAGAGGGCATCTCCGGTACTTTTACGGTCCGCAAGGTGGTGGACGGAATCGGCGTTGAGCGGGTATTTCCGCTACATTCGCCTGTTATCGCCAAAATCGAAGTAGTCAGGCGCGCAAAAGTGCGAAGGGCAAAACTCTACTACATCAGAGAAAAAGCGGCCCGCGAAGTCCGCAAAAAGATGAAATCTATCTGGCGGGAGCCGGTTGCAAAAGAAGCGGAAACGGAGGAAAATAAAGATAGCGAATAGTAAGTACAAGAAAAGTTGTTCGCTGGAACAATTTTTTGATGAGGCAGGGCCGAGAAATATTATGCCCAGGTGGCGGAACTGGCATACGCGTACGGTTGAGGGCCGTATTCCGAAAGGATTGCGGGTTCAAATCCCGCCCTGGGCATGACGTACTATGCAGGGGTTAGTAATTAACTAAAAAATGACTTTTATACAAGACAATGTGCCGCAAAATCTTCAGCGGCCCGTAGGGTATCTTATTGCTTTATTAGGAGTAGTACCAACTCCGCAAGTTGAGCCCGGAGAACAAGAAATTCGTTCGTTCGTAAACCTGGTATACGAGTTTAGGTAAGGTACATGGTCGGCTCACATAAGTTGTGCTATAGTTTATTTATGACAAAGAAAGCAAAAACTAAAAAAATCTCTCTACTCAACATAGAACTGGAAAAAGAGGCGGATGGACGTTGGATTGCTGAAATCTCAAAAATTCCCGGCGCTATGGCGTATGGAAAGACTAGACAAGAGGCGGTCCGAAAAGCGTCTGCTATCGCCCTGCGGACGTTAGCTGATCGTGTAGAGCAAGGAAACGCGCCGGCGGTCATATCGCGTTTATTGGAGCATGCAGTGGCGTACCGTTAAGGCCCGGGAAGTTCTCAAGGCCTTACTTAATCTCGGCTGGGGGATTAAAAGACAGAAGGGATCGCACAGGGTTCTTGGAAAAATGGGTTACCCTGATTTCACTTTTGCTTTTCATGACCGGGAGGAAATTGGTCCACACATGCTTGCCCGTATTGCTAAACACACCGACCTTACTCCGGATGTATTGTGAATTAAGATTTTCGAATACGAATTACAAAAATGAAACGAGAGATAGAATTGAAATTTTTCGTAGATGACTTGGAGATAGTAAAGAAGCGGCTGAAGAATATTGGGGCAAAATGCAGTTGGGCTGGAAAGCAGACAGATGTGTTTCTAGATTTTCCAAGTAATAGGCTCAAAGGAGAGAAGGCAGAGTTAAGGGTCAGAACTTTTGTTCCTTATCAGCCTTCCCTTTTGACATATAAAGAAAAATTTCGCGAGGTAAGGGGTGCTTATAAAAGTATGGATGAGTACGAGACTACAGTCAAAGATCCCAATGAACTAAAACGTATTTTGGGAAAACTGGGGTTCAAAGTAGTCTTTACTTATACCAAACCAAGGCGAGAGTACTGGGATCTGCCAGATGCTGTGATTACTCTCGACTCTTATCCTTTTGGGAAATTCGCTGAAATAGAGAGCACTCCAAAAAGTATAAAAAGGATAGCAAAAAAATTGGGTTTGGACCTCTCAAACACAAGCACCAAGTCCTATGGTGAATTATTGAAAAAATCAAAATTATAGTGTAAAATGTTTGAGTAAAAGCCGAGGTAGCTCATTGGCAGACCTGCCTGCCGGCAGGCAGGGCGTTGTCTCAAACAATATGGGTTATTGTGTTTATATAATCAGGAGTGTCGGGGATAGGAAATATTATACTGGCATTACAAACGATTTACGGCGTCGCTTGCAAGAACATAATATAGGAAAGAGTTCGACGCCATCAACAAAAAATCGAGGACCATTTGTGCTTATACACACGGAAGATGGTTTGACACTGCAAGAGGCAAGACGGCGAGAAACATACCTAAAAAGTGGTGTGGGGCGGGAGTGGAGAAACAAATTTTTGCCGGGTTAGCTCAGCGGTAGAGCGCTGCCCTGAAGAGGCAGGCGTGCCCAGTTCGACTCTGGGACCCGGCATAAAATTTTAAAGAGGCTGGCGTAGGGAGTTCCCTGCCTGCCGGCAGGCAGGGAACTCCCCCTCGGCATATTAAAAATAACTTTATTTCATGGATACGAATTTTGATTTAGCGCTCACAAACTTGCCTGTTGTTGGGTTTTATTTTGAGCGGGCCTATGCTTTCTGGCAGAGAAATATCGCGATTGCCAATACCACGCATGTTGTTCTTGGATTTGGGTTGGCTCTACTGATTTTTACAAGGCATAAAAAGTGGGGTTGGATTTTGGTGATCTTGGCGATAATTATGCATATCATTGTGTTTTTTGCGTAGTCGCAATATTTGATTAGCTTATATGTCTTTTGAAGGACAACCGGATAAAAAGACTATCATCGTCGAAAGTATCGAGCGAGCGATGCCCTTAGTAGTAAAGCGTTGCCTGGAAATTCAGCGTGAACGCTACCATCGCCTGGATTTCCACAACGAAAATCATCCCGAGTTTGCCATACAAGCCGCGCTGGAGTTTTTGGAAGTAATAAAAGGAGCGGATTTAAGCGTAGTGAACGAAGAAGATTTTCGAGATGTCAAAATAATAATGGCCGGGCATGATTTGGTTCAGGATGCCGACGATTCGGGAGAAATGCTGGTGCGCTTCGGCGGGTTTGACGAAGGAGATAACGAGAAAACTTTAAAAAAATACGGAGTCAGAAAGGGAAACGAGAGAAAAAGCGCCGATGAGCTGTTGGAAATCCTTGAAGGTGTACATAATCTTCATGGACAGCAAGTCTTTTCCTTGAATGATCCCGTCTATCGGCAAAGAATAGAAAGAGGAGTACGTGTTACTTTCCCCGAATTTGATTTTATGGCCACTATTCCTGAAGAAACTTTTGCGGCTTTATTTTCCCATTTATCAGCCAATTCGGATATGTCTGATCTCAAGCGCTATCAAAAAGGAATAAAAGTGTCTCATGCTCATTTAAAGCCGGAAAGTTCTATGTTGGAGTTTGCCGCAGCTCATGGCGATCTTCGTGGAGAAGTGGCAAGCGAGAATGTCAAGGATTTCCGTAGGGGCGGAAGCGCTGAATTTCGCGAGCTACATATATTTATCAGGCGAGAACTTGCCAAAGGGATAACAAAAACTGCGGAAGGTAAAA
Source organism: uncultured Candidatus Saccharibacteria bacterium (assembly GCA_964373875.1). GTDB lineage: Bacteria > Patescibacteriota > Minisyncoccia > Sungbacterales > HO2-52-23 > CAYJWH01. The sequence continues at coordinate 12,194 of CAYJWH010000009.1, forward strand.
TAGAGGGAGAAATTTTTAAGCGGAAGAGCGAAGTTGCCGATAAAGTTCTCAATTGGATTAGGAGTCAGATTACTTTTGCCATGTGGCAGAAAGTCCTTTTTTGGGAGGTAGTGAATTCGAGCAAAATAATCGGCGCAAATACTGCCGTAAAAGAGGCGCTTGCCAAAGTATACAATTCGCGCTTTGATCGAAATATAGTTACTGCTCGGAATCGTTACGAAAAATGGGAAGAGAAATACGGTCGTTTTGAAGATAAAAATGGGCGCCAAGAAATACTTTCCGGGACTACTAACGAAGATTTTCTGGAGCTACTTAAAGAGATCGGGTACGAGCTGTCCATATAATTTCGCGGCCATGGTTTAGCCCCGCCGCACCATAGTAATATATACTAAAGAAGTCGGGGAGCCGACCGAAGCGTCGGCTTGGTAGAATACGCGGGTATGGTTTAATGGTAGAACAGCTGGTTGCCAATCAGCTGATGGCGGTTCGATTCCGCCTACCCGCATTTATAAAATTTAAATAACTGATTCTCGCTGGCCGCATCTCAAAAACAAAAAAGCGGTGAAGGTCACCGCTCGATTTGGGCAAGAAGAGTTTGGATATCTCTTTCCCATGTGTCTGCAAAGTTTTTTGTAGCCACCTCTAACGCCATCTTCAAAGATGCGCGAGCGCCATCTTTATCTCCTTTGCGTAGTTGATAGGCGCCGTAGGATCGGAAAAAGCGTATTTTATCCAGATATCCTTCCGGCCCTATACTGAATGCCTGCGTATAAAAGTCCTCCGTGTCCTTTGGCCTATTAAGCGAATCAAGAATTTCCGCGCCGTCAATTAGAAATTTTATCCTTTGCGAGTGCATCACACTCTCACGACCCAGTGCCTCGCGGACAAAGCCAAGGGCTCGCCGGTTCCTTCCCATATTCCGGTAAACGGAGACACAAGTCCCCAGATGTTCCGAGTTCATGGCGAAAAGTCCGCAAAAATCCTGGAGGCGTTCGGCGCATTGTTTAGCGCGCCAAGCGTCCCACCAACCAAGGATCTTCCAGAAGAATGAACGGAAAGTACTTTTTTCTGCTCTTGCTTGATTCTTAGCGTAAAGACTCGCGTCCAAATACACCTCGGTTCTCGCCTCTATTGCTTTTCTTTCGTCAATCCTATTCAGAAATCTTGTGATAAAGCGGCTGAACTTGACGGCGCCAACCGGTCCCCAAAAGTGTTTGTCCTCTTTTAATCGGCAAAGTACCGCAGTCAAATAGATGACGATGTGTTTATTTTCTTCTTGCATCTCCAACTCCCATGATGAGTAGGAACTCAACCTTATATAGCAGAAAGTTTATTCCGCGTCAAATAAAAGCGCCAGATTGGCGCTCTAAGTTTCAAGGATATCCGCAAGTTCCTTGGAAAGAATAATTTTTTTCTGAAGAAGTACTTGGGCCAGTGTTTTAATATGCGTCCTTGCGCGTTTTTCCCCAATGCGGCGTATCAGCGCTTCGGCCTTTTTTTCAATACGTTTTAGAATTATTGCCTCGTCTGATTCAAGCACTCTACGCAAGGCATCGCTGTTGTCTTTACCTGAGGCCACAAAATATCCATAGCGTTGACGCATTTCTTTGCCGCATCCCAGGCGTTCTACCATCATCGAAACGCAGTTCATAATATCCGCAAGATCATTTTCACTCGTTAAGCGATCCGGGAAACCAAGTATCCTTTCTGCCATAATCCCGCCTAGACGGAATACCATCAATTTTTCTATAGCTTCGGAGCTTGTGAGCATTTCTGGCGGAGGGGCCGTATCAACTCCTCCATGAAATGAAGACCGAACTTGTGGAAGGATGCTAACAATTTGCACTGGAATCCCAAGAAAATGGGCAAATAAAGCGTGTCCCGCCTCGTGTACGGCTAAAAGATATCTACCCTCCTCACTAAAGTGTTCTTCGGCAGCAGTACCGGTGAGCGCGTGAATCGCGTAATATAGAAGATGCTTTTCTTTTATAGAAGCATCACGACCTTCCTCGGTACATGCGTCTATATGGGCCATCTCAACTAGTCGTGCAATAAAGGCGGGGGTAGCTTCGTCTTCAAAAAGAAAGGCAACGCTTTCAAAATCAATCTCCGGCTCATGAGGGCGGTACCCCACGTGATAGGCAAGAATTTTGATTTTCCCCTGCAATCGTGGCGAGGTAAAGGCAATATGGTCGCTGACTCTGCCCGGGCGAAGGAGCCGCTCATCAATATCCGACAGATCGTCTGTGGAAAGAAGTAGAAGGTAAATCCCGTTCTCCTTTTTACGTATACCGCAAAGCTGGAGTATTAGTTCTTCAATAATGTCTTCGCTGGCTTTTTCAAATTCGTCGTAGAAAAGGATGATCGGTTTTTGATGCTCTTTCACAAATTCTTCGGACAGGCGAAAAAGCTCCCTGATATGACCCTGGGTGAGTTCTGCCTCCTCCTCATCGGATTTACGGCGTGGAAAAGACCCTATGTCTACGAAACGTGCAACCTCTTTTGTTTCCTCGACAAGATAGCCCGCGCAATAGGTTTTACCGGCACCCGTAGGACCGTAGAAAAGTGCTCCTCCGCCGATATCAACCCCCGCACTTTGCAGAGTACGAAAGTTTTTCAGGCGAGAAATAATTTTTTCTATTTCAGCAAGTCTTCCGTCAATGCCGTGTATTTGGTCTTTGGTTACCGGAGTCACGTGCAGTTCATTCCCAAAAACGTATGCTCGACGTCTCGCGCTAAGAGACTCCATAGTACCCTTTTTAAAGTTCCTAACCGTAAGTGTACAACATAACCAACCGAATAATAAACGCGAGTTTGATGTGCAAAACTAAATTTGCTTTTTTGCCGGCCGGGACATAAGGAGAAAGTAGATCTTTAAAACATCAGGTGAGATTTGTGAGAATCATACAGGATCTTGCCCTAGTGCTGTCTGGCGGGTCATTTAAGGTCATGTTTCAGATTTATTTACTTATACATCTTGAGCGAAACAATATATATCCGAAAGAAATATTTGCAATATCCGGCGGTGTTCCCAATGCCCTTGCCTACATACTAAGAAAGGCCGAGATGTTGCCTGCAGTGTGGAAAGAGGTTGATCCAAAGAAACTTTTTAGAGTTGATTGGATAGGGTTGTTTCTCTTGCCTATTATTTTGGGAGACCTGCCCATGTTCGGAGGAAAGGGAGTGTTCAAAAGCGGTTTCCTTGAAAAGATTCTCCGAAGAGAAATTAATTATCGGCTTGTCCTTGAGTCCCCTATAGTAGTTTGGATTGGAGTTATGGACCTTGCCCTAGGAAAACTTGTATGGATTTCCAATAAAGATCCCGGCATGACCCCCGAACGTTTTGAAGAATATGTAATTGCGTCAATGAGAATTCCGGTTTTTTTCCGACCGCATGTCCAAAAGGTTGATATGGGTCTTGTCTCCAATATCGCAATTTCTGAACCGGTTAAGCGCGGTTACGAAAATATACTTGCGTTAAGCGCGCTTCCGCTTGAATTGGAAGAGATTTCAGGGGTAGAAACATGGCCAGAAAGTAATCTGCGGCATGATGACATTAACCATGCTGATGAAGTTTCTGACCATATGAAGCGAACTGAAGAAATCAATCAAGAAGTGCTTGCGATGCGCGCTCACCGCGGACACCTGCTTACAAGGATCTGTTGCCTTTTTTCCAAGAGTTTCCGGGATTCGCTTGATCGGTTTCGTTTGGCAAACAAGCGTCTAATTAACCTGTGCGTAATTTCTCCGCCTTCAAATCTCCAAATTTTCCGGAAGTGGGTTACGTCCGGCACAGTGCTTCGTTATATGTCTCATCAGAGAAGGGTGACATACGGGTATCCGAGTTTTGAAGCCAGAGAGGAATTGCTTCGTGCGGGACAAGACGCTATCGAAGAAAAGCTAAACCCCTTTCTTAGAAAAATTGGAATATAAAATAACCCGCTCATGATGAGCGGATTTTAATTTAAAAAATGTCCGGATGTGCGGACATTATATGGGCAGGGGTTCTTCTTTTATTTTTTGACAGGCCTCTAGTATTTTTGCTTTTACACGGGCAGCTACTCTTTGAATGTTTTCCGGCTTATGTATATTTGCAACCTCTTCGGGTGTTATCAGAATTGGATGAATGTGTTTATACCACGAGCGATTTTTGTGCTTAAAGTGCGCGTCTATGCCACCTTGAGATGTTTTGCTATTTAGCGCGAAAGCAAATCCAGATTTCAGAATGAGTAGGCGGTCGATTCCTCCGTTGTCCAAAGACCTGTTTGCGAAATGATATGCAAGATGTTCCCACGTCTTTAGAAGATGATCGCATGCCATGTCCAGGATTTTCTCTCCGTTCTTTCCTTGCTCGCGACTGTCCACTTTGTCCCCATTAGAAATTTCTACTTTAACTATAAACCCTGCCGTTGAAGAGTACAAAGTGCAGGATTTATAAAATCATTAGCAGTGGTAATTACTTAAACGCAGGAGAAACAAGTTCAGTATACTTTCAGCGCCCTTTGGCGCAGTACTTTTCAACGGCGTGGTAAAACAAAAAAGCCCGCCTAAATTTTGTCAAGACAAAACTTGGGCGGGCTTGTGGATAAAATGCCGGGGGCGAGAATCAAACTCGCACGCTCTTTCGAGCAGGGGATTTTACTTGCCCCGCTAGATTTTGCCGATGCCGAGGGTGGGATTTGAACCCACAAGTCCTTACGGACAGTTGGTTTTAAGCCAACCGCGTATGCCAGTTCCGCCACCTCGGCAAAATTTGTGCGGGGAGTCCCTCGTGGCTGCCTGTTACACCACCCCGAAGTTGCCGTAATGAAGGCCACGGCGGGATTCGCACCCGCGAATAGGGGTTTTGTTCCCGATTTGTCCAAAATTTCAAGAGTAGTGTAGAAATTTTGGTGACAAATCGCAATCCCGCACATACATTTGGCCAGGCACGGGAGGGACTCGAACCCTCGCATGGTCGTTTTGCAGACGACCGCGTTACCTCTTCGCCACCGTGCCAAATGTATATGCGGGGCAGACCCTGCCACTGTAACCTATATTTCTCCTCTTTTCTTTAAATCAGAAAGAGATTTTTCTACTTTTTCCCGGTTTAGCTCCTCTCGGTCTATCTCAAAATGTATCCTGGGAATCGGGCGCATTTTTAATCTGCGGGTAAGCAGATGCTGTATATTATACACTTCTTTAGATAAAATTTCTAATGTCTCAAGAGGATGTTTCCCAAGAACCGAAACAAAAACTGCCGCATATTTTACGTCCGGGGAAGTTTCTACGCGCGTGATAGTGATCAGGGTCTCTCCAGCGTCAATGTCGCGTGCAATAATTCCCGACAGCTCTTCTTTTAGAAGAATATTCAATTTCTCAAGACGCCGTTCGCTGGCCATTTTCTAAGCATTAGGCATTAGGCGTTAGGCACTAGCAAAAATTCTAATGTCTGCCTGATGCTTGAACACTGTTAGAGAGTTTTTTTAATTAATTCTTCTTGATAAACTTCCAAAACATCTCCTTCCTCAATCGGTGTCTTTGAGTCGGCAAGAATCCCCAACTCCGATCCTTTGGCTACTTCTTCGACCGCCTGCTTGCCGCGCTGAAGTTCCAGGATGGTTCCCACTCCGGCGATTTCCCGGAATCGTTTGATGTCTATTCTGGCGCCCTTGCGTATAATTCCGTCCTCTACCCGTCCGCCAATCACTTGTTTTGATCCTTCCTTTTTAAATATCTTCAATATTTTTACTTTTCCGAGGTCGATCCTGTTTACGGTCGGCGGAATCATCTCCTGCATTTTTTCTTTGACCTCGTCGAGAACTTTATAAATAACGTCTCCGGTAACAATCCTGATATTATTTCTCTCGGCAAGCTCGCGGGCAGAAGCGTCAACTTTAACCTTAAATCCGATAACGGTCACAAGTTTTGTAGCCAAGGCGCTTTTTATATCCGTCTCATTTATGTTTCCCACTTCGCTTTTCAAGATACTTAGCCCGATAGTGGCCGACTCAATCTTTTCCAAAGATTCTTCAAGCGCTTCTTTTGATCCAAGCACGTCGGCTTTGATGATCAAATTAAATACCGGTTTTCCTTCTTCCTCTTCTGCTTTTGTAAGTTTGAGTCGCGGTTTTTTATCTTCGCGAATGACAGTTTTAGCAAATTCTTCCGCCTGATCCTTTGATCCAAACGCCTTAAAAGTATCACCGACAAAGGGGGTTTGGGTAAGTCCTACCACTCGCACCGGCGAGGAAGGACCGGCTTCTCTAATGGATCTTCCCAAAAAATCTTCAAAAATTTTTATAGTCTCCACCGAATTTCCAATCACCAACGTGTCCCCGATCTTTAAGCCCCCGTCTCGCAGGAGCAGAGTTGAGGTGATGCCTTTTTTGGGATCAAGATGCGCTTCAATCACTACTCCCTCGCCTGGTTTTTCGGGATCAGCGGACAAATTTTCCAACTCGGCCAGAAGAAGCAAGACCTCCAGAAGTTCATCCATGTTCTCGCCGGTTTTGGCACTGATTTGGACCGAAGGAATTTTTCCTCCATAGGACTCCACCAAAATATTTTGCTCGGCAAGCTGCTGTTTAATACGATCAATGTTTGCTTCCGGTTTATCCGTTTTGTTTATGGCCACGACATACGTCAGATTATTTTTCTGGATGATGTCAATGGCTTCTTTGGTTTGCGGCTTTATCCCTTCGTCCGCGGCAACTACCAAAACGGCAATATCGGCGACATTCGCTCCTCTAGAGCGCATCTTGGAAAAAGCTTCGTGGCCCGGCGTATCAATAAAGGTGATTTTTTTTCCATGATGTTCAACTTCGTATGCTCCGATATGCTGGGTAATGCCTCCCGATTCCTGTTCTACGACTTTTGTCTGGCGATACCAGTCAAGAATCTTGGTTTTTCCATGGTCAATGTGGCCCATTACAACCACTATTGGGGGACGAATAAAAACCTTCTCTTTTTGAATTTCTTGGTCCGTCATTTTTTTATGGTTTCTTCAAGTACATTCTTTTCTTCCTCGGAAAGATGATGTTTGGAAATTCCGTTTTGAATATTTTTGGCATAGAGCCGCACTCCTTCTCGGGTATAAAGTGAGGAAAGCATTATGCCGTTATTTTCTCGGTCAAGCAAGACGGCAATAAAACTATTGTCTCCGCCGGTATCCTGGAAAGGATTGAAGCGCAAGAATCCCACTTTTTGCACCGAGATTTTTGAAATTTTTTCTAAGATTTCAAGGCGCGGCTCGAATATATCAAGCCGTGTTTCCAAGCGAGACAGGCGACCGATAATATTTTTTTGCATATCTTCCGGCGCGCCCTGCCCGCCAAATAACGTAGTTATTCTTTTGCGCGCGTCCCAAAAAAACCAGGCGAGAGTTGCGCTACCAACTACACCAAGAACAGCAAAAATTAAGGAGATGTTTTGGATATTCATAATTGTCTGGTTTTCATTCTGTATTATGGTGGGGGTGAGATTTGAACTCACGATACTCTTACGAGTATACCGCATTTTTCCCGATTTTTCCGAAAATTGAACAAGGTGAAAATTTTCGGTGACAAATCGCAATCCCGTTCAAAACGGAGGGTAGAGGATTCGAACCTCTGAGGGGATTGCTCCCCAACCGCATTTCGAGTGCGGCGCCTTAGTCCACTCGAGCCAACCCTCCGTTTTGTGTGGGACGATGCGGCGCTTTCAACCGGACTCAGCCACCCCACCGCGAAGATACCGTTGGACGGTGCAGGGTTTGAACCTGCGGCCCCTGCTGTGTAAAAGCAGTGCTCTACCGCTGAGCTAACCGTCCGTATTTTTGT
>CAYJWH010000010.1:0-4933 GCA_964373875.1 uncultured Candidatus Saccharibacteria bacterium
AGCAAGTATCTCGTGCCAGACTTTGGTTTTTACAATAGAATGGCATAATAACAGAAACTTCTAGAAGATTAGCTTAAATAAGCCATTTAGCTCGATTCAATCAAAAAAGGCGACGTTCGCCTACACCCCAAACGTACCCTCGGGGGGTACCCTAGTCAAGGATGTCTATCCACACCCGCCTAAGTTTTTGCCGGGCAAAAATTTAGGCGGGCACGGGAAATTCAAATGTGCTACCATAGCAAAGTCATGCAAGATTTTCTAAAAGATTTAAATCCAAAACAAAAAGAGGCCGTACTTGCCACCGAAGGACCGCTTTTGATTCTCGCCGGTCCGGGCTCCGGTAAGACCAAGACGCTCACGGCTCGGGTGGCTCATCTTCTTTCCCGAGGAATACACCCGGAAAATATATTGGCGGTTACTTTTACCAACAAAGCGGCGGGGGAGATGCGGGATCGGATTAGAAAAATTGTCGGGGAGCGCGCGGAGCATCTGTATATGGGAACCTTTCATTCGATTGCGGCAAAAATCCTCCGCGCGCACGCCACCCTACTGGGGTTTACCAAAAACTTTTCTATTTTTGACGACGACGACTCTCTTTCTCTCATCAAAGAGGTGATGAAGGAACGCGCGTTCAATCCAAAACAATTTTCCCCGGGCATAGTCCTTGGCACCATTTCCCGCCTTAAAAACGAACTTATTGGCGTGGAGCGTTACGGCCAAGACGCGGGTGCCGACTTTTTCCCCAGAACCGTTCACCAAATATATGAGGACTACCAAAAGAGGTTAAAAGAAGCCAATGCCATGGATTTTGATGATCTTTTGTTCAATATGTGCGTGCTTCTTGAAAAATATCCCAAAATTTTAGCAAGTTTGCAGGAAAAATTTCGCTACATCAATGTCGATGAATATCAGGACGTAAATCAAGCGCAGTATGTTTTTGTTAAAAAACTTGCCGAAAATCACGGCAACATTGCCGTGGTGGGCGATGATGCCCAGGCCATTTACGCTTTCCGGGGGGCGGATTTTAGAAACATCTTGAACTTTGAGAAGGACTGGCCCAAAGCGCGCGTGGTGGTACTTGACCAAAATTACCGTTCAACACAAGTGATACTGGACGCCTCTACTAGTATAATTTCCAAGAATTCTTTGCAGAAAAATAAATCTCTTTGGACTGATCACCAAGGAGGAGAGCCGATCAAGGTAGTGCCGCAAGACAACGAGCGAGCGGAGGCGGAGTTTGTGGTAAATAAAATCAAAGAACTTGCCGGTCGCGGGTATTCACTAAACGACACGGTAATACTTTACCGCACCAATGCCCAATCGCGGGTACTTGAAGAAAAACTTCTTGAAGAAAATTTGCCTTATAAAATAATCGGAGGGGTGCGTTTCTATCAACGCAAAGAAATAAAAGATATTCTCGCTTATTTGCGGGTTCTTTTAAACCCCGAAGACTTGGTTAGTTTGAAGAGAATTATTAATGTGCCCGCGCGGGGAATTGGCCCTAAGTCCTTTCTTGCTTTTATGCAAAACAGGTTGGAAGTACACCCCCACACCATAACGGGTGTGGAAGAAAATTCGCGCAAAGTGGAGCAACCGTTTGGTGTGGGGGTAAACAAAAAAGCAGGTGAGGGCCTGGACCAGTTCAAAAACACGATGGGGGAAATGGGTAAAGTTTTACGAGAAAAATCCGCCAGCGCTTGTATAAAACATCTACTTAAAATAATTCGCTACCAAGAGTACCTTCAGGACGAGACACAAAGGGCCGAAGAGCGCTGGGAGAACGTCAAGGAATTTGTAAATCTCGCTCACGCCTATGATACTCTCCCTCAACCGCAGGGCGTTGAAAAGCTTATTGAAGACGCAGCTTTAATGTCGGAGACCGACGAGGGCGACGACCAAAAACCAAAAGTGCATCTCATGACCATGCACGCGGCCAAAGGACTTGAGTTTCCCGTAGTATTTATGGTCGGCTTCGAGGAAGGGATTTTTCCCCACTCCCGTTCTCTGCAAAACCGCCAAGAACTCGAAGAGGAGCGTCGGCTCTGCTATGTGGGGCTAACGCGGGCCAAAGAAAAAATATATATAACTTTCGCGCTTCAACGCGCGCATTTTGGATCAATACAAGCAAATTCTCCTTCCAGATTTCTTTCCGAAATTCCCGAAAAACTTCTAGAAGTAGAGGAAGAAGGAATAGGGGAAATAAATTATGCCCAGTAATACAACCCCGACTGGGCATAAAGCCCTGGTGTAATAGCAACTTTTATAAAATAACTAGCTAAAAACTAGCTTGATACAAAAATCTAGATCTCAAGCGAAAGGTCGCTCAAAGAGCGACGGTCGGGGTTGATATACTGGGTATGGCCAATAAACTTCTCGGACAAAATTTTCTGCGATGTTCCTGGGTAGTAGACACGCTGGTGCATACCGCGGACCTCGCCCCGTCTGACACGGTTCTTGAAGTTGGCCCGGGAACCGGAGTCCTTACCAAAGCACTTGCCAAGAAAGCGGGAAAAATTATCGCCGTGGAAAAAGACCATAATCTCATAGCGCATAATTTGTATCGCATAGCGCAAACAAATCCGAACGTGGAGATAATTGAAGGAGATATTTTGAAACTTTTACAGAAAATTATCTTGAAATACAAGTTAAATGATACGGGGTACAAAGTGGTCGCCAATATACCTTATTATCTTACTTCCAGGTTATTCCGCCTGCTTCTTGAAAACCCCCACCGGCCCGAACTTATTATCATGACCATCCAAAAAGAAGTCGCCCTACGTATAACCGCCAAACCTGGTCAAATGAACATCCTGGCCGCTTCCATACAAGTTTTCGGAAATCCGGAGATCATCAAAAAAGTGCCAAGAGGATGTTTTTCTCCCGTGCCCAAAGTGGATTCGGCCGTAATCAAAATAAGCGCCATATCGGACCAAAAACTTAAAGAAGCAGGCATACTTGCCGAGACCTTTTTTAATTTGCTAAAAACGGCCTTTTCGCACCCTCGTAAAACCCTCTTAAATAACCTGGCAAGCCGCCTCGAAAAGGAGAGGGCGGTAAAAATACTTGCCAAGGCAGGAATTGACCCCGTCATTCGCCCTAAAGAGCTTTCGATTCAAGATATTTTGCACCTCGCCACTATAGAGGTTTAGCCTCTATAGTGGCTTGTGAAGATATCCACAGGGTATTTAATCTCAAATCGCATATAATAGAAGGGTGCCCCGTACTGCAACGAAGTTGAAGCACGGGGTGGCAAAATGGTATATACGAGACTCTTTAAAATTCCTCATAAAGCGGGCTTGTTTCTTGCTATTTTCGTTGTGCTCGCTATAGCAGTGGGGGCATGGTGGTATGCCTATAAAAATCCAAAGGAAAATCCTGATAAAAAAAATATAGTCATGGGTGCGCTCAAGCTTCGCGAAGATCAGCTTGAAAAACTAAATCAAGATAGCGACGCGGATGGTCTTAAAGACTGGGAAGAAACTATCTTTGGGACCGATAACAACAATCCCGACACCGACGGGGACGGAACCAAAGACGGGGACGAGGTGATCCAGAGCCGGGATCCGCTTGTAAAAGGACCTAACGACAAAATAGCCCCAAAAGAAGCAGTATCAAAAACAGCTCAAACAAATATCACCAGCGACTTTACCAAAAAGTTTTTGCAGGGACCCATCGCCCAGATTATTTCAGGAGCAAAACCCTCCCTTGATCCCCAATCTGTAGAGGCCTATGCCGAGCGGCTTTTGAATCGCTCTATTTTATCTTCGGCGCCGACCATAAAAGCAACCGAAGTCAAAGTTGGTTCCGATAATAGTGCTGAAGCTATTGAAGGATATTTTAAGTCGTTTTCGGAAATTTTTTTAAACCTCCAAGCACGGGGAGAAAACGAGATGGATATTACCGTACGAGCATTCAAGGAACAAGAATATGAGGAGCTTGCCAAACTTGACGAGTACGCGAGGGCCTACGATAAAGCGATAACCCGGCTTAAGGCCCTTTCAACGCCGCTCTCCCTAAAAACTTTTCACACGGATATTTTAAACTACCTTCTGAAGTTCAAGTTGTCGGTGGAGCTTATGCGTAATGCCGAAAGCGATCCCATACAGGCCATGCTGGTCATAAATGAGCGCGTAAAGTTGAGTGAGCAGTTTGAGACATACCTAAAATAGGTTAAACAAGCCATGACCGCATTGCTAAACAACAAAATAATTAGCAATATACTTCTCGGTATTCTTGTTTTTAATATAATTTTGCCTGTCTATGTTGCCCAGGCAATACTACCTGTAGAAGATGTCGCACATACGGCCGTTAGCACCGCGAACGGGAAAATCCTCGCAGCATCGCTCAAGACACAAGGATTCACTCTCAAAGAAGGCACTATCACCGCCATAAAAACCGGATTGAGCGCCGCCTGGGATGCTCTTATCTCTGGGGCAACGGATAAATTGGTCATCAAAGAATACATTCTTGATCCCTTGGCCAATCTGGCCGCGCAAACCATTATCCGCGCCATGACCCAGCAGATTATCGGCTGGATTCAAAATCCGGACGCGGGCTTTATCCAAAATTTTGACCAAACCCTGCGAAAAGAGATAGATGCCGCCGGAGGAGAGTTTTTAAATCAAATCACCGGACTAAATCTTTGTGGAAATATAGGCGCTTTTATAAATATATCTTTGCGTACTCCGGGATTGCGGCAAAGACTGCAGTGCACAGTCACGGATATCGTTAAAAATGTACAAAACTTTTATAAAAATTTCGCCCAAGGCGGATGGCCGGCCTTTATCAGGATTTCTCTGGAGCCGCAAAATAATCCGGCCGGAGCGTATTTAATCGCCCTTGACGCCAAAATAGAAGCCGAAACCAGAGCGCGCGGAAGGATTGAAAAGGGAGTTACGGCCGGAGCGGGATTTTTGGGATTCAGGGTGCCGGT